>JAYUBB010000282.1:0-3505 GCA_043741015.1 Opitutaceae bacterium | reverse complement strand
CCGGCGGCTCCAACGGCGACGACCTCGCCTGGACCGAGGCGCTCATGGCCTACGCCGGCAAGCAGATGGACGGCCTGTCACTGCACTGGTATACCCTGCCGACCGGCAACTGGCAGAAAAAGGGCTCTGCCACCGAGTTCGATGAAGCCGCGTGGTTCTCCACGCTCCGCCACACCCTGCACCTTGAGGAACTGCTCACCAAGCACTCCGCCATCATGGACAAATACGACCCGAAAAAACGGGTCGGCCTCGTGGTCGACGAGTGGGGCACGTGGTACGACGCGACGCCCGGCACCAACCCCGGATTCCTCCAGCAACAGAATACGCTGCGCGACGCCATCGTCGCCGGACTGAATCTCCACCTCTTCCAGAACCACGCCGAGCGCGTCTCCATGGCCAACATCGCGCAGATGGTGAACGTGCTCCAGGCGATGATTCTCACCGACAAGGAGAAGATGCTTCTCACCCCGACCTACCACGTCTTCGAGATGTACAAGGTCCACCAGGGCGCCACTTCCCTGCCGGTCTCGCTCTCGACGCCCGATTACACGGTCGGCCCGGAAAAAGTCCCCGCGGTCAGCGCCGCCGCCTCGCGCGACACCAACGGCAAGGTCCATCTCTCGCTCGTGAACACCAATCCGAACACGGCCATTACGGTGCTCTGCACCTTCGCCGGGCTCGACGCCAAGGCCGTGTCGGGCCGCATCCTGACCGCGCCGGCCATGCAGGATCACAACACCTTCGCCGCCCCCGAGGTCGTGAAACCACAGCCTTTCACCGGCGCGAAGTTCGAAGCCGGCAAGCTATCCATCGCCCTGCCCGCCAAGTCGGTCGTGGTACTCACCCTCGAATGACCGCCGCCTGCTTCTTTCGCCAAGCGCAGGCGGGGCCACCAAACTCTCCGCTCCTAATTTCCTCTTCATGAAACTCGCTTCTTCCGAAATCTGGTTCGTCTGCGGCTCGCAGCACCTCTACGGCCCCGGCCCGCTCAAGCAGGTCGCCGCCAACGCTCGCGAGGTGGCCACTGCGCTCGGCGCTTCCAAACACATCCCGGTGAAAATCGTCTTCAAGGCGCTGCTCACCACGCCCGACGAGATCACGCAGCTCTGCCTCGACGCCAACTCTGACGCCAAGTGCGCCGGCTTGATCCTGTGGATGCACACGTTCTCCCCGTCGAAGATGTGGATCCGCGGACTCACCGCGTTGAAAAAGCCTTTCTGCCACCTGCATACGCAGTTCAACCGCGACCTGCCATGGGAGACGATCGACATGGATTTCATGAACCTAAACCAGGCCGCCCACGGCGACCGCGAGGCCGGGTTCCTTCACACGCGCCTCCGCCTCGGCCGCAAGGTCGTCGTCGGCCACTGGAGTGATGACGAGGTGCAGCAGCGCCTCGGCGCCTGGGTGCGCGTCGCGCGCGCCTGGTACGACTGGCTGGGCGCGAAGTTCGCCCGCTTCGGCGACAACATGCGTCAGGTCGCCGTCACCGAGGGTGACAAGGTCGCCGCGGAGATCCGCTTTGGTTTCGCCACGAACGGCTACGGCGTCGGCGACCTCGTCGCCAGAATCAGCGCGGTCTCCACCAAGGCCGTCGACACGCTCTGCGCCGAATACGAAGCCACCTACACGGTCGCCAAGGAACTCCGCCAAGGCGGCGCCCGCCACGAGCCACTCCGGGAAGGCGCCCGCGCCGAACTCGGCATCCGCGCCTTTCTCAAGGAAGGCGGCTTCAAGGGCTTCACCACCACGTTCGAGGACTTGCACGGCCTTACCCAGCTCCCCGGCCTCGCCTGCCAGCGGCTCATGGCCGAGGGCTACGGCTTCGGCGCCGAGGGCGACTGGAAGACCGCCGCCCTGCTCCGCGCGATGAAGGTCATGGGCGACGGCCTGCCCGGCGGCACGTCGTTCATGGAGGACTACACCTACCATCTCTCGCCCAAGGGCCACCAAGTGCTCGGCTCGCACATGCTCGAGATCTGCCCGACCATCGCCGCGACCAAGCCCACGCTCGAGTGCCACCCGCTCGGCATCGGCGGCAAGGCCGACCCGGTCCGCCTCGTGTTCGACGCCCCCGCCGGCCCGGCCCTCAACGCCTCGCTCGTGGACATGGGCAACCGTTTCCGCCTCATCGTCAATGAGGTCACCGCCGTCAAGACGCCGAAGCTCCCCAAGCTCCCCGTCGCCCGCGCCGTGTGGGAGTGCCAGCCCGACTTCAAGACCGCCTGCGCCGCGTGGATCTACGCCGGCGGCGCGCACCACACCGGTTACAGCTACTCAGTCACGACCGAGATGCTCGAGGACTTCGCCGAAATCGCCGGCATCGAGCTGGTGGTCATCGACGCGGACACCAAGCTCCGCGAGTTCAAACAAACCCTGCGCAACAATGAGTCGTATTACCACCTGGCCCAAGGATTTCGGGTGTAACTTAATATAACCACCGAGACCCGGAGAACACAGAGGCTACATCCTGATCGCTTTTCTCCGTGCTCTCTGTGCCTCTGTGGTTCAAATTAGTCATTAGATGCTGACCGAACTCAAACGCGAGGCCTACGAGGCCAATCTGCTCCTGCCGAGGCACGGACTGATCAACCTCACCTTTGGCAACGCCAGCGCGCTCGACCGTGCCAAGGGCATCTTCGCCATCAAGCCGAGCGGCGTGGACTACGCCGTGCTCAAGCCCGCGGACATGGTGCTAGTCGACCTGGCCGGCAAGAAGGTCGAGGGGAGACTCAACCCCTCGTCCGACACGCCCACGCACCGCCGGCTCTATCTCGCCTTCAAGGCCTTCGGCGGCATCGTCCACACGCACAGCTCGCACGCCACGGCGTTCGCCCAGGCCGGACGCCCGGTGCCGATCTTCGGCACGACGCACGCGGATTATTTTTATGGCGAGATTCCCGTCACGCGGAAGATGACCGCCAAGGAAATCGGCGGGGGTGCCTACGAATGGGAGACGGGCAACGTCATCGTCGAGCGTTTCAAGAAGCTCGACCCGCTCGACTGCCCCGGCGTGCTGGTCAACCGCCACGCGCCCTTCACCTGGGGCGCGACGGTCGCCAAGGCCGTCGAGGTCGCCGTCGCCGCCGAGTGCTGCGCCCACATGGCGCTGATGTCGCTGCAACTCGTGCCTAAACTCGGCGAAATCGAGCCCGAATTGCTGAACAAACATTTCAAACGCAAACACGGCCCCGACGCTTACTACGGACAGAAGAAGTAAAATCAGCAGTCTTTCGGTCTGTTGTCCGCGCTTTGTTTGCCGTAAGTTCTGTTTCTTTCCGCAGTCTTTTCACCCCACTCCAAATCAAGTTCCCCACCCCATGACTCGTTCTTCGATTAGCCTCCTGCTCAGCTTGTCCTTCCTCGCCCTCACCGCCCCGATGCATGCTGCCATCGTCAAGGAAGGCATCACCCAGGACATTAAACTTTATCACGGCGGCGGCGGACCCACGGGACAAGCCATAGCGGGGGATTTCCTGATTCAACACAGCGACGGCTTTAAGGG
>JAYUBB010000281.1:0-3508 GCA_043741015.1 Opitutaceae bacterium | reverse complement strand
GCGGGAGAATGTCTCGCGGGGAAACTGGTCGAGTTGCAGGACCGGCAGCAACGGGCTGGCGGGGACGTTTTGCCCGGTCAGGCTGGCGTAGGCGAGCTGGGCGGCGGAGGCACCCGAGAGGATCGCGCGTTCGTCAAGCCAGAGGCCGGGCAGCACGGCGCCGGCGGCATCGGCGGGGGCGAGCACCTGAACAGGGCCGAGCGACCGGGTCGACCGGGTTAGATTGTTCCAGTCGGCGGCCGGGCGGACTCCCGCTCCGATCAGCAGAAAGACGGCGAGACGGGAAGCGGCGCCCAGTTCGGGGGCGGCAACGGGGAGTTTCTTCCAGTCGAAACCATCGAGCAGGCGGGTCGCCTCGGACTTGAGCGCGGGAACGGTCTGGCGCAGGGTGATGAGCGCGGCGGCGAATAGGGCGTTTTCCGCGTTGTTGCCCGCCGCCAGCTGCGCGCGGGCGGAGACGAGCAGTTCGCTGGCGGAGACCAGGCCCAGTTGTTGGGCGGCGATCAGGGCGGTGAGTTGCAGGCCGGCTTCGGCCGGTTGCGACTGCAGGGAGCGCCAGGCGGAGGTGGCGCGGATGAGAACCTGGGTTTGCTGGTCGTGATCGAGGTTGCGTGCGGTGGAAAGAAATCCGGCTTTGGTCAGCGCGAGCCTGGCCTCGGGGGACTGCATGAAAAGTCGCGTGATGAGCCCGGTGCGGAGATTCTCGGCCTGCGTCACCGAGATGCCGAGATCAATGCCGAGCACGTCGGGGTTCACCCAGCCGGTGTGCGGATTGAAAGCGTCGACGAAGCCGTAGCGTTTCCAGAGGCGGTCACCATAAGTCGTGTGCAGGTGGTGGAGCACCGCGAGGGTCTCCTGGGGGGCAAAGGGCAGGGAGCCCGCCGCGGCGCACGGTACGATCGTGCCATCCAGCGCGTTGTAACGCAGGGTCCGCGGCGGGCCACCCCAAGCCTTGTAGCCCGTGGCGGAGTCTGAAGCGGTCAGGCCCCACAGATTCTCGCTCCAGGCGGGAAATTCGGAACGGAGATCCAGGCTGAACTGGCGTTGGGCGAGCGTGGCCAGCCGGGTATTTTGGAAGTAGTCGGCATAGGCGTCGCGGCGGCCGCGCAGATCAACGAAGGCCTGCGGGAACTGGTTCACGAAGAGCGGCGGCTCCTGCAGGTAGACATAGTCGTGGTAGCGGCCGACGGGGCTGCGGTGCCAGCCCTGCCAGTAGTCCGCCTCGAGCGGATGCGGCGAGGTGCCAAGGGCCAGGAAGCTCATCAGGACGTGCTCAGAATACTTGTTCCAACGGTAGCGTGAAAATCCGGTTTCGTCGTGCCAGCTCAGCGCGACGAGTTGCCCGCCGTTGCGAAACCAATCCCAGTCGATGTCGGCCAGCAGCCGGTTCACCAGCGAGGTGATCTCGGGGTCGGCGAAATACTCGCGCGCCACGATCGCACCGGCGTAGAGCAGGCTGGAGTCGATGGAGGACAGCTCGCACTTCCAGGCCCGGGCGCCGGTGTCCATCTCCATGAAATGGTAGAAGAAACCGTGCTGGCGCGGCGCCTCGTAAACGAGAAAATGCAGCACGGCGCGCATGCGGGTCAGGGCCTCGGCCCGGGTCACCCAGCCGCGCTCGGTGGCGATCACCCAGGCGTTGAACGCGAAACCCGACGCCGCAATGCTGGCCTTGCCCTCACTGGTGGAACCGTCGGCGCGGGCGCGGTCACGCACCAGTCCGGTGCGGGGATGCGCCTGTTCGACGAAAAACCGGAAGCCGGTGTGTTCGATCTCGTCGAGCAGCCGATCATCGGCCGGGCTCAAGGCGGCCAGAGGCGCGGGCCCGCTGGCCGTTGCGGCGCGCAGGGCTGGCCCGCCAAGCAGGAAGGACGCGAGCCAGACGGTGCTGAGCGGGGATAGTGCGAAAGCGAATGATGGCTTGCCCAAAAGCATTTCTGTCCGGTGCTGGGTGAGGTAGGGGACGAGGCGGTGAGGCTTCGACAGGGTAGAGGCACAATTTAATGACAACGTTTGCATTACAAGCCCAAACACTTTCCTATTCCTGTCGCTACTACTAATGGCGCAGGGGTCGCTTATCAGGCGTTTTAGCTCCATGTAACGGCTTTCTGTCAAGTGGGGTACTCACCTACCCTTATTTTATCGGGCAACGTTTTCGGCCCATAAAGTATGATGCAAACCTTTGCATCAGGAAGTCTCTGCCGTTTGAGCCCGTCTACTTGCGCTCGGGTGACCGGAAGGGACGGGTCGACTCGCGGATCATCATGGGCGCAGGCATGTCATCCGATACCATTCGGCGGGGGCGCCCCGGATCATTGGCAGCTTCCACGATAAGACCAACGGCGCGCTCGGCCAGGTCGGCCAGGGGCTGACGGATCGTGGTGAGGGCAGGCTGGCAGGCCGTGGCCCAGAAGCCGTCGTCGAACCCGACGATCGACATATCTTCGGGACAGCGCACTCCGGCGAGATGGGCGGCATGCACAGCACCAAAGGCGATCTCATCGTTGGCGCAGCAAATCGCGGTCGGACGTTCGGGACATTGCAGCATCCGCCCAACGCCCGTGCGACCGGTCTCGGTGCTGAATGTCCCGCTGTAGATCCATTCCGGGCGCGGCAGGGCGCCGGCTTTCTGGAGCATCTCAAGGTAACCCTGTTTGCGTTCGTGGGCGTCGCGGGAGCCGTCGGGGCCGAGGAGCAGACCGATGCGCCGGTGTCCCAGTTGCAGGAGAAGGCTGGCGACTGAGCGGGCGCCGGAGAAGTTGTCCACGCCCACCACCGGCACGCCCAGTTCGCGGACGTTGGTGTTTTCGGGCAGCGTGGATTTGGTCAGGACGAAAGGCCGGCGGAAGCCCTTCAGCTCCTCGATCTCCAATGCGCTGAGGGGCTCGGCGAGGTAGATGATGCCGGAGGAATCCAGGCTGAGTTGCTGCATCGCTTCCCGAAAGCTTCTGCCCTCGCCCCGGCGCATGGTGGAAATTTGCACCCCCCAGCCGCGGGCGGCGGCGGCGTGCAAGGTGCCCGCCAGGAACCGGCCGTAATATTCCGAAAAGAAGATGTTTTCGTCCAGGGGCACGACGACCGTCAGGGTGGCGTTGATGCCCTTGCGCAGCATGCGGGCGCCGGGGTTGGGGGAGAAGTGCTGCTTCTCCGCCAGGTCCATGATTTGCTTGCGGCGGTCGGCCCGCACCAAGTGCGCGGTTTCCGGTCGCAGGGCGCGGGAGACGGTCGACGGGGAGACGCCGAGACTGGCCGCGATCTGTACGATGCCCGGTTTGTCGAGACGTGGGGAGCGGGCCATGCCAGGGCATGCTGCAGTGATTGCATTTCTCTGCAAGCAAACGTGTGCATTGAATGTGCTCTCCAGCCGGGCGCATCCTGGCGGCTGGTCTGGACCGATCGAGGCGCAAGTTCTTGGTTTATTAGTACCAATTCGTGTTCATTAGTGGTTCCGGCTCGAAAATATGAAAATCTACTTCATGGGCATCTGTGGCACGGCGATGGGCAACGC
>JAYUBB010000280.1:0-3561 GCA_043741015.1 Opitutaceae bacterium | reverse complement strand
TGCTTATGAACCGGCAATCTGCCTCCGGATCAATTCCATGTGTTGCTGAATCTGCAATGATGCTTTGAGCGGGATCACACTCGATTGATTTCGACCTGCCTGTACGTCTTCACTTGCGGCAATTATTTCGTAGTTAAAGCCCAGGCTTGTGCGACCGTCTCGATAATGTTCAACGCATTCATCAAGCCGATATTGAATCGCTTCGCTTGCTCGCCAAAAGTCCGGGATGGCAATGTAACCTTCCTCGCCAATCACATACGCCCAGTTCCGCAACTTGCAGCGAAATGACGTCGCGAGAGTTGAAACAGATTCAGAAAACTCCAGCACTGTCACCAGATCATCCTCCACCCCGTTCAGCGCCCGATGGGCAGTAACCTTCAGACTGAGGGGATCCGCCTGCTGGAAGAGATGGGAAAACGCCACCGGATAGACGCCCAGCTCAAGGAGACAGCCCCCGCCCAGCTCGGCGGCGTATTCGCGCCGTTTCGCATCAAAAGGCAGTTGTGGATAACCGAAGTCGGCCTGCACATGGCGCAGGCGGCCGATCCGGCCTGCCTGCACCCATTTCACCGCTTGCCGGATCGCCGGGAGAAACCAGGTCCACATACCCTCCATCAGGTAACCGCCCGTCTCCGCAGCCACCGCCAGCAGGGACCGGCACTCGGTGGCATTGAGCGTAATCGGTTTCTCGCAGAGCACAGCCTTGCCGGCCCGCAGGGCGGCGGAGGCGTTGGCCACGTGCTGAGCGTGCGGTGTCGCGATGTAGACCGCCTCAATTGCGTGATCAGCGAACAGGGCTTCGTAGCTGCCGTAGGCACGACCGATGCCGTACCGTCGGGCGAACTCCCCCGCCCTCTCCGGCGTGCGCGATGCGATGGCCACCAGTTCACCATTGGGGACGAACCGCATGTCTTGGGCGAACGAGCCGGCGATCCGCCCGGCGCCAATTATACCCCATCTGATTTTCCTCATGCGTGGCTTCCCTCTCAGTGGGACATCATCTGGTGTTCGAGTTGCTCCAGGGTGCGCCCCTTGGTCTCAGGCATGTAGCGGTAGACCAAGATAAGTCCGACGACACCGAACAACGCATAGAGCAGGAAGGTGCCGGCGTTGCCGAGCGTGGCCAGCTCCCACGGAAACAAAAATTGCACCAGAAAACTCACGCCGGCGTTAACGAAGCCGATCGCCGCCATCGCGAGGCCACGAAGATGGTTGGGGAATATTTCTGATAGGACCACCCACATCACAGGCCCGAGCGACACCGCAAAAGAGGCGACGAATCCGAGGATACCCGTGAGCACCACATAGGGGTTCATGTGAATCGCCGCCTGCACGAGCCGGTCCTCGTTCTGCTTGAAGGCTTCCGGCCCCAGGAGCGAGGCTGTCTCGCGCTTGAAGGCGGTGTCGTTCTCAAAAATGCGATCTTTGATCGGCTGCAGCCTCGCGACATCAACCTGGGTGGAGATCGCGGCGAGTGCCTGGTCATTCAGCACATAGCGGGCCTGATGGAAGCCATAGGCCGCCACCGCCAGACTGACCACCACGCCTGCCAGTCCGCCGACCAGCAACGGTCGCCGGCCCAACCGGTCAATGAGCACCATCGCCAGCACGGTAAACACGACATTAATAAGCCCCACCCAGACGGCCTGGGCAAAAGCCGCGTCCCGGCCGACGCCACTTTTTTCAAAGATAGTGGTGGCAAAGAAGAAGACCGCGTTGATGCCGGTGATCTGCTGAGCCACGGCCACAATCAGTCCGATAAAAAGCGCGAACCACATCTTCCGGCTGAACAATTCCAGCAGTTTGGCCTGCCCGGGTACCTTGAGTTCATTGATGGTCTGCCGGACGTCGGCAATCTGCGCCTCCGCCTCGGCGGGGGTCACCATTTTCCCCAGCACACGGCGCGCCTCATCGAACCGATGCTTTACGATGAGCCAACGAGGACTTTCGGGGATAAGAAAGAGCGATACCACCCAGATAGCGGCGGGAATGATCTCCATGCCCAACATCCAGCGCCAAGGATGGACATCGATGCCGAGTCGTGTGATCCAGGGGTCGCTGCGACCACTGAGTGCCACCAGCAGGTAGTTGGAAAAATAGGCGGCGGAAAGTCCGACCACGATATTCATCTGTCCAATCGAGACCAATACGCCGCGCAATCGGGCGGGAGCGATCTCGGCGACGTAAATCGGGGTGATCATGAGTGAGCCAAAGGCGAGCCCGCCGATCGCCCGTGCAATCACCAGCGTCAGGTATCCAGGCGCCAGCGTCGAGGCCACGCCCGAGACCAGGTAGAGGATCGCAACCGTGATCAACATCTTCTTACGGCCGACCACATCGCTCAGCGGCGCCACCGTCAGACTGGCCAGGATGGCCGCGAGCGAAGGCGCACTGACTACCAGGCCCTGCTGCCAGACATCGAGACCGTATTCCTGGCTGACGTAGCCGACAACCCCGGAGATGACTGATGCGTCAAAGCCAAAAATAAATCCGCCGAGCGAGACAACGATGGCGATGAGAAAGATACTGCGATTGTTGGGGGGCATGGATGGGGAGAGAAATGTGTGGACGGCGCCAGATTTGCCGCAGGGCTGAAGCAGGGAAACGGACCAAGACGGTTGGGATGAGCGCAAACGTTCAGGGCTTCGCCGCCAAGCGGTCCTCCACCACGGTCTTGGTGGAGAAGCGATAGCGCATGTTGCGATAGACACAGACGTCGGTGACATCGTCCGGCGTGTTGGCGGGAGCCGCCCGGTAATTTGTCGAAACCCGATATTCGCCCTGCACGGGCATCACGCTGTGCCAGCAATGGCCGTGCAGGAGAACGAGCGTGCCTTTCTTCGGGTAAAGCGTGAGCTGCCCCTCGAAGTCACCATGCGGGTCGCCGGCGGGCAACGCGCCACCGGTGTGCGTCCGCGGCACGAGCCTCAGCTGGCCCCCGATCTCATCACTGATGTCCCGGGTGTAGATGAGCCGGTTCAGGTTGTAGTCGTCCTTCGTTTCCGGCGGGCAGTCCTGATGCCACGCCTGGCCATTCGTCCCCTGCGCGGAATACATCACCATGCAGTATTGGGAATGCCAGCCCTCGCCGAGCACGGCCGCCGTGAGACCGGCGAGACGGGAATCATCATCGATCACATTGAAACGCCCGACCCCCTCGCGCTGGGGAAACCAGGGCACAATCTGGGTCTGGGCGCGCGTGGCAAACTCGTCGTTGAGGCAGCTGTCATATTTGCCCTGAAACCGGGCCACGATGAGCTCGTGAAGTTCATCCATCAGCGGGGCCGCGAAGAAATCCTCGAGCACCACATAGCCGTTGGCCCAGAATTCCTCGCGTATTTTTTGGGGATCAGGATTCATGGTAATGCGGGACGGGGGGGTTAAGGCGGCGGTTGCGGGAGCGGAACCGTGCCATCGTCGGTTGCGTGCAGATAGATTGGATCAGCCATCGCCCGGACCCAACGGTCCCGCACCAGATTGTTGCGCTCGAGGCGCGCATCGCCCCAATCATGCCAGGTAAAGCCCAGACGGTCGGACCACTCCTTCCATTCCCAGTTGATG
>JAYUBB010000279.1:0-11455 GCA_043741015.1 Opitutaceae bacterium | reverse complement strand
TCTTCACCCGCTACGACAAACTCGATACGCTTTTCCGTTCTTTCGTCACCTTCGCCCTCATCGGGTTGGCGCTAACGTAGTGTTAACAGGCCCTAGGCCGGTGCCTCGGGCCCATGAAAATGAAGTTAGCCCGGGCCTGATCGCCCGCCAGTTCCGGCTAGCGCCGCGGCGGAAGTTAGGTCAATTTGCGGCATGTTTGATCCCATTGAAAAGCTGAAGGAATACGTGCGGCACGCGAGCGTCTCGGCCGATCCGCAGTTCAAGGCCGGCATGCTCGGCGCCCAGAAGTTCGTCACCGGTCTGCTGAATGAGATTGGGTTCGCCGTCGAGGTGGTGCCGACCGCCCTGCACCCGGTGATCGTGGCCAAGCGCGGTGATAATCCGCAGTGGCCGCATGTGATCATCTACGGTCACTACGACGTACAGCCGCCCGACCCGCTCGACAAGTGGACCACCGCGCCGTTCGAGCCGGTGATCAAGGGGGAACGTATTTACGGGCGCGGCACGGCGGACAACAAGGGACCGCTGATGGTGCATATCACCGCGGTGGGGCGGCTCCTGGAGAAAAATCCGGATCTCCCGCTGCGCCTCACTTTCATCGTCGAGGGCGAGGAGGAGATCGGCAGCAAAAACTTCAAGACTTTCCTGCTGGCGAACAAGGAGAAGCTGCGCGGCGATTTGGTCTATTTCTCGGACACCGGCATACCCAATCCGGAGCAAATGGTGGTGACAGTAGGGTTGCGCGGCCTCCTGGCCTTTGAAATTGAACTCACGGGCCCGCAGTCCGACCTGCACTCGGGCATGAATGGCGGAGTATTGATGAATCCGCTGCAGGCCTTGGCTGAGTTGTGCGCCTCGCTGCATACACCGGACGGGCGTGTGAACATCCCGGGATTTTATGATACCGTCGTCGAGCCCCAGCCATGGGAGCGCGAACAACTGGCGAAGCTGGCCTTGAAGGAAGCAGACTATGCGGCGTTTCTCGGCATCAAGGAATTCCACACTCCACCCGGCTATTCTCCGTTTGAGGCGATCCGCTTTCTGCCAACGCTTGAGTTTAACGGCTTCAGCGGCGGCTATCAGGGTGAGGGGACCAAGACGGTCATACCCAGCAAAGCCAAAGTGAAGATCACCTGCCGGCTCGTGCCCAACCAGACCCCCGAGGGGCTCAAGGAATCGATCTTCCAGACGATCCGGAAGCGCTGTCCGAAAGGAGTGACCCTCACGATCACCGAGCAGCATCATGCCACGCCCTATGTTGTCATCCCGCCGGACCGGTCAAACACCCCGAAGGGCCAGTCACCCGTATTGGCCCGAGGATTCCACGCGGTGGACAAAGCCGTGACCGAGGTATGGGGCAAGTCGCCGCTGTATCTGCGCGAAGGCGGCAGCGTAGGCCTGATCGCCGACCTCAAGCAGGTGTTGGGACTGGATGCGGTGATGCTCGGCCTGTTCCTGCCGGAAGACAACCTGCACGCGCCCAATGAGAGCTTTCATCTCGGCGTGATGAAGAAGGGCATCGAGACTTCCGAACGGGTGCTCGCTGAACTGGCGAAGGGGTGACCAATTCCACGGCGAGTCGCCGTGGCTCCAGAAACTGGAGCGCGGGCGACCTCGCCCGGCTAAGCTTAGGATCGTTTCAACAAAAAAGCCCCGGAGTACTCCGGGGCTTTTGCAGGAGTGGAAAGAGTTTACTGTTTCTTGAGTTCGACGAAATCGACCCGACGTTGCTTCGCCCAGTCGGACTCAGAGCCGCCCTGTTTGGCGTCGGTGGAGCCCTTGGAAAGGGTTTCGAGGCGTTTGCTGTCGGCCCCAAAGGACTCAAGGTAGCGCTTGACGGCATTGGCGCGGCGATCACCGAGGCCGAGGTTATATTCGGCGGTGCCACGCCAGTCGCAATGGCCGATAAGCACGAGATTCTTCTCAGGATTGGCGGCAAGCCACTTGATCGCGGCGTCCAGCTTGGGGCGCTCGGGCCCGGCGACCGCGAAACGGTCGAGGGCGAAGTAGATCGGCTCCACCACGCTCTTGTTGGCGTCATCCGGTGTGCCCGCCGAGGCATCCCGTTGGGTGAGATTGATGTTCTCGCCGGGCAAGGCGATGGCCTCAGGATTGATGCTGTTGTTTTGGCCCATCTGCGTGGTGTCTTGCGGGGCACGAACAGGCTTCTTCGTGCAGGCCGTGAGAAGCAGGGAAACGACGGCCAAAGTGGTGCCGATGAGTTTGGAAACGTTCTTCATAGTGAGCGGGAAAGGTGGGCGAGGTTATTGGACAAAGGCCAGAGGCGCGCAAGAACGAAACGTAAAGATGAGCCAGGGATCGCGCGACCTAGGTGCGATGGTCGATCAAACCAATCTCGAGTGAATAGCGGGTGAGGCTGGCGACGTCGTGCAGGTTGAGTTTGCGCATCAGATTCGTGCGGTGGTTGTCCACGGTCTTCACGCTGATGCCCAGTTTCTGGGCGATTTCCTTGGTGCTATGGCTTTCGGCCACCAGCTTGAGTATCTCACGCTCGCGGTCGGTGAGGGCCTCGACTCCCGCACTCGAGCCGTTGTTGGCGACGACCGTGCGAAGCAACGCCGCCACGCCGGGACCGAAATAAGTGCCGCCTTGAGCAATGGTGCCGAGGCCCTTCTTGAACTCACCCAGTCCGGCGGTCTTCTCGACGAAGCCATGGGCCCCGGCCTCGAGCATTTCGCGCACCAAGGCGGGGCTCTCGTAAGCGGAGAACACCAGCACGCGGGTGTTCTTGAGCTGTTTGCCGATGCGGCGAAGTATGTCCACGCCGCTCAAGCCTGGCAGGCGGGCGTCGAGCACGATGAGATCGGGCTTCAGTTCCAAGCAAAGCTGGCAGGCTTGCTGGCCCTCACCGCTCTCGCCGACAATCTTATAGGCCGGGTCAACGCGCAGAATCTCTGCCAGCATCTCACGGATGGCGGTGTGGTCCTCGACGATAACGATGCGTTTGGCTGGGGCGACGGCTGGCATGAATGGCTGGGAGGTGGGTAGTTAGCCCTAAGGCCTGTATGAGGAGGACTATCAACACTGCTGGGGGGAAACACAATCAAGATTAGGTTGAACCCCGTGCGGCACTTACGCGATGGGCCACTGCACTTGGCCGAATAGGGTGGTGGGGCGACTGGGATTCGAACCCAGAACCAATTGCTTAAAAGGCAACTGCTCTACCATTGAGCTATCACCCCGGTTAAACCCAAGGGTGCAGATAGTTTTTCGCTTGGACGGCAAGGCAAGTTTTATTTGCATCGCAGGAGCGGTGCAACCCGACATTGACCGCATCATCTCAATTAGTGCAACCTGCCGCCCGATTAAGACTTTCGTGGGAACAATTCTCAAATTTCCGGATCAGAACGACCCTGAGCACATGACAGCCAAAGCCCAGGAAGTCGCACTCGATCGTCTGTTGGTGGACCGCTTTAAAGGCGGCGATGCCACGGCGTTCGATCAATTGGTAACTCGCTATTGGGACCGCATCTATGCGATGACCAATCAGCTTCTGCGCAACCAGCAGGATGCCGAGGAAGTAACCCAGGATGCCTTCATCCGCGCCCACCGTGGGTTGGTCAATTTTCGCGGCGATTCGGCCTTCTCGACCTGGCTCTACCAGATCGCCACCAACTTGGCTCGCAACCGCTATTGGTATTGGTGGCGGCGCAAGCGGGATAAATCCATTTCGTTCGATGCCCCGGTCAGCGGTGAAAACACCACCACGCTCGCGGAGCTGATACCAGCCGAGCAGGAAACCCCGGAGGACGCGACTGTCACTCAGGAATTTGTCGGCCGGGTGGCCGAATGCATGGAGCAGTTGAACGAAAAGCACCGCGAGATTCTCATTTTGCGCAATGTTCAGAATCTCGCCTACGAAGAGATCGCCGAGATCCTCGGCATCAGCGTAGGCACCGTAAAAAGCCGTATTGCCCGGGCCCGCGAAAATCTGCGGGAAAAACTAGGGGAGGAATTCCAGCCATGAAAGACCACCGATTCATTGAATTGTTGAACCTATATATCGACCGCCAGATCACCGTCGCGGAAACCGCCGAACTGGAGGCTGAGATCCAGCAAAATCCAGACCGGCAAGCCGTCTACCGGCAGTATTGCCAGATCCATTCTGCGACCAAACTGGTTTACGACAGTTTCCGCGCCAATGCCACCGAGCAACCTGGGCTTCAGCCTGCTCGCACCGGGGATATTGAGCTTTTTGAAACGAAACGAGGGAGAGGGCGATTCGCTTATTATGCCGGCGGGTTGGCTGCTGCTTGCCTGGCCTTGGTTTTCATGCGCCAGAATTCCGTGCCGATCAGTGGTGAGCCCATGGCAATAACCAAAGCTGAGGCCGGCGCGCCTGTGCTGTCCGTCCCCGCAGCGACCGTGGTCGCTCCGGCCATAAAGAAGGAGATGGAACCGATAGTCGGCTTGGTCAGTCTGCGGAACACTACAACACTCACTCCGGACTATTCCGCCATGCTTGCCGCCCTGCGTGAGCAGGACGAAGAACGCTCCTTCGCCAACAGTCGTCTCCAATCCAATCATGTGCAGTCGCTGTTCGATGACGGTGTATTTAACCCGAACAGGACGGTACCAGCGCAGGATCCGCGGTTGTTCCGGAGCCGGCTGGCGCCCGCCCAGCAGGCGGAGTTCACGGCTTTTCAGTTCCAGCGCTAAGGGTTCAGCCCAGCGCTTTCTTGATCAAGGCCTCGGTGGAGGCCGTGGTGCCAAGTGCGATCCAAGCTTGGCGCACGGCCTTGTCGGCATCAGCGGACTTGTAACCGAGCGCAGTGAGGGCCAGCACGGCGTCACTGAGGCGACGGCCACCTGCCGCGTCCGCCGGGTTGGTCTGGGCGGACTTGCCGGTGACAACGTTGCCCGGATCGGCGGGGCTCAATTTGTCGCGGAGTTCAATCACCAGGCGTTCAGCCGTTTTTTTGCCAATCCCGGGACACTTGGCCAGCAGGGCGACATCGCCGGAGGCGATGGCCGCCTTCAAGGTCGCGAGGGAGAGTTTACTCATGACGCTCAACGCCATTTTGGGGCCTACGCCAGTGACTTTCTCGACGAGCAGCCGGAAGAAATTCCGCTCTTCCTCGGTGGCGAAACCGTACAGGGTCTGTGCATCCTCCCGATACACCGCCAAGGTGTGCAACTTGGTCTGCTGGCCGGGCGAGGGGAGGCGTTCCGCCGTCGTGACCGGGATATGGACCTCGTAGCCCAAGCCCCCGGTCTCGATGACCGCGCTCAGCGGCGTGGCGGAAACCAAGAGGCCGGAGATGCTGGTGATCATTTGAGGCCGAGCACGTCCTGCATGTCGTAGACACCGGGGGACTGCCGGGCGACCCAATGGGCGGCCCGCATCGCCCCGCGAGCAAAGATGCCCCGGTCGCTGGCCTTGTGCGTGAGTTCCAGCCGTTCGCCGAGCGCGGCGAATAGCACGGTATGGTCGCCCACGACATCGCCACCACGGAGGGCGTGAACTCCGACCTCGGTGGGCTGGCGTTCGCCCGTGATGCCGGAGCGACCGTGCCGCAGGGCGGTGGCGGAGAGCTTGCGCTCTTCGAGGATGATATCGAGCAGCCGGGCGGCCGTGCCGCTGGGCGCGTCCTTCTTGAACCGGTGGTGCATCTCGATGACCTCGGTGTCGTAGTCCGAGCCGAGCACGGCGGCGGCACGCCGGGTGAGGGCGAACAGCAGGTTTACTCCGACGGAGAAATTACCCGCCCACACACAGGGCACTTTGGCAGCCAGCGCGAGCAGGCGTTTCTTTTCCCCGGCACCGTGGCCGGTGGTGCCGATGACGATGGGTTTGCGGTGCTTTGCGGCCAGCTCAAGCAGCAGGCGCGTGGCTTGGTGGGTGCTGAAATCGATGATCACGTCGCAGCCGGCGATGTGCTTGGCCGGATCGTCCCCCGCGTCGATGGCGGCGGCGATGGTCGCGTCCATTTCACCGGCGAGGCCGGCAATGGTCTGGCCCATGCGTCCTTTCGAGCCATTGAGCAGTATCTTCAAGGCCATGGCATCACCCCTTGAAAGCCTTGAGTGTGGCGAGCAGAGTCTGCCGGCTGGCCTCGCTCAAAGTGCACAGCGGCAGTCGTACTTCCTCGGAGCCAATGAGGCCGGCGCGGGCCATGGCCAACTTGATGGGCGCCGGGTTGGACTCGATGAAGATGGTCTTGAAGACCGGATAAAGCCGGCGATGCAGTGCGCGGGCCTTGGGGTAGTCCTGAGCCAGTGCATGTGCGACCAACCGGCCAACTTCGCGGGGGTAGAGGTTGCTGGCCACGCTGATAACACCTTTGGCGCCGACGGACATGAAGGGCAGGGTAAGGCTGTCGTCGCCGCTCAAAACGGTGACAGCATCGCCCAAGGCTTGGATGATCTGATCCACGCGGTCGACGCTGCCGCCGGCCTCCTTGATATGGGCCACATGGGGATACTTGGTGCGGAGCCGCTCGATGACCTTGACGCTGATCTCGATGCCGCACCGTCCGGGAATGGAATAGAGAATGATCGGCTTATCAGTAGCCTCGGCGATGCGGGCGAAATGCTGGAACAGTCCCTCTTGGGTCGGCCGGTTGTAGTAGGGGGCGACTTGGAGAATGCCGTCAGCACCGGCCGTATCGGCCGCCTTGGTCATGGCGATGGCTTCACGGGTTGAATTTGAGCCCGTGCCGGCGATTACCGGCACCCGACCACGGCTGGCCTCAATGGTGTAACGAATGATGTCGAGGTGCTCCTCGTGCGACACGGTCGGCGACTCTCCGGTGGTGCCAACGGGCACAAGGCCGCTGATTCCGCCCTTGATCTGGAAATCCACCAGTTTCCGCAATTCATCGTAAGCAACGGCGCCACGCCGGAAGGGCGTGACAATCGCAGTGTAGGTGCCAGTGAAGGTGCGGGGGCGATTCATAGGAAAGTTACCTTGCTCGATACAAAGATACGCTGTAGGGAAAGCACAGCTTTAATGCCGGTTCACGCATAAAATTCCATGAGCACGACACTTCACACCGAAATTGTTAACGATCTGCTTAAACTGGCCGTCGAGAGCGGGGCCAGCGACATCATCATCAAGTCGGAGAAGCCCGGTTACCTCCGCATGGGCGGGCGGCTCCGGGCGGTGGAGATGGATCCGGTCACCTGTGAAACCGCCCAGGCATTTGTGGACGAGAAAGTGCCCCGCGTCTTCAAGGATCGGTGGGACAAGGACGGACAGGTGGACTTCGCTTATGCGGCGGACGACATTGGCCGGTTCCGCGTGAACGCCTTTCACCAGCGCGGACTCGTCAGCATTGTTTTCCGTCACATCAAGAGCCGTCCGCCGACCTTCGAGGATTTGAAGATTGAGAGCCAGACTTTGATCAAGATGGCGCAGGCCAAAGACGGCATCCTGCTGATCTGCGGCGCCACCGGCTCGGGCAAGAGTTCCACCATGGCCGCCATGCTGAATTGGATCAATCAGAACATGGACAAGCACATCGTGTCTATCGAGGATCCTATTGAATACACCTTCAGCGACGACAAGTGTCTTTTCCAGCAGCGTGAAATCGGCCTTGACGTGCCCAGCTTCGAGATGGCGATCAAGTCCGTGTTGCGCCAGAATCCCGACATCATCCTCATCGGTGAAATGCGTGACCGGGAGACATTCGAAACCGCCATCTCGGCCGCCGAGACGGGCCACTTGGTCATATCGACCATGCACGCCGCCACGGTGAAGCAGTCGCTGACCCGTTTGTTCGAGTTTTTCCCGCCCGACCAGATCGAGCAGGCCCGCCGGCAGATCGCCGGCACGCTGCGCGGCTTCATCTGTCAGAAACTGATCCCTGCCCTGGAAGGCGGCGGGCGTTTTGCGGCGCATGAGATCCTCATTGCCGACGCCACGGTCAGCAACCTGATCCTCGACGGCCACAACGACAAGATTCAGCAGTTGCTGGAAGCCAGCAGCGAACAGGGCTCCAAATCCTTCAACAAGGATCTCTACCGCCTGATCAAGGAGGGCAAGATCAGCAAGGCCGACGGCCTGCGCTTCTCGCCCAATGCACCCGCCCTGGAAATGAACCTGAAGGGTATCTTCTTCAAAACCTGATGAGGCTGCCGGGTCTAGGCGTTGTTTTCACTCCAGAACCCAGAGGATTGAATTGCAGCAACCCTCGTGAAAGCCGTCACTTCCGGGCCTTTCCGGCGGCAGGAAAATTTTCCCGCAACTGAAGAGATTTTAGAACTTGGTATTTGGTGGTTCGATGGGTTTAACCGACCCTTCATCTATGTCACTAGCACTCCTTTTTGCAGGTCAGGGCGCTCAAAAGGTTGGCATGGGGAAGTCACTTTACGGCGGTTCCCCCGCGGCCCGGGCGCTTTACGACGAAGCCGACCGCATTCTCGGCTGGAGCCTGACCAAGGTCAGCTTTGAGGGACCAGAAAACGAGCTTACCCAGACCAGGATCTGCCAGCCGGCCCTCTATGTGCACGGCCTGGCCATGCTGGCAGCGTTAGGGGAGCGGGGTGGCATGCCTGACGTCAAAATAGTCCTTGGTCTCAGCTTGGGCGAAGTAACGGCCCTGACGGCGGCCGGCGTCTTTGATTTTGCCACCGGGCTCAAGGTGGTGGCCGAGCGCGGCCGCCTGATGCAGCTCGCGTGCGAAAAATCCACCGGCGGCATGGCGGCCATCATCGGCGAGGACCGGCCCAAGGTGGACCAGCTATGCCAGGAGTTCGGCATCCAGGCGGCCAACTTCAATGCCCCGGGCCAGATCATCGTTTCCGGCGAAAAGTCCAAGGTTGAGGCGCTCGTGGCTGCGGCCAAAGATCGCGGACTTAAACGCATTATAGCTTTGAACGTCGCCGGCGCCTATCACAGCCGACTGATGGAGCCGGCCCGGGAGGAATTCGCACGTTATCTGGCGGGCGTCACCTTCAGCCAGCCGAAGTTCACGGTGTTCACCAACACGACGGGGCAGGCCGTTCGCGAGCCCGCCCAGATCCGCGAGGCCCTGATCAAGCAGGTGGTTTCATCCGTGTTGTGGGAGGATTGCATGCGCAGCGCCGTGGCGGCGGGCGCCACGGCCTTCTGGGAGTGCGGTCCGGGGGCGGTGCTGGCCGGGCTGGCCCGGCGCACGGACAAAGTCTGGGTCGTCAAATCCTTCGCCGAAATGGCCGACCTCACCGCCTGAGCATGTCCGCCTTACTCACACGCAATTTTTGCATCATCGCGCACGTTGATCACGGCAAGACGACGCTGTCCGACCGCCTGCTCGAATACACCAGCACGATCACGAAGCGGGCGATGACCGACCAGCATCTCGACTCGATGGATCTCGAGAAGGAGCGCGGCATCACCATCAAGATGCACCCGGTGGTCATGAATTATCCGGCCAAGGACGGAAAAACCTACAAGCTGCACCTCACGGACACGCCCGGGCACGTTGATTTCTCCTACGAGGTCTCACGCTCGCTCGCCGCCTGCGAAGGTGCGTTGTTGCTGATCGACGCCGCCCAGGGCGTCGAGGCCCAGACGGTCGCCAACGCCCATCTGGCCTTTGCCCAGGGGCTCAAGGTCATCCCCGTCATCAACAAGATCGACCTGCCGAGCGCCAATCTCGAACTGTGCATGAAGCAGCTGGAGGACATCCTGACCATTCCCGCCGAGGAGGCGATTCTGGCCAGCGGCAAGTCCGGCATCGGCATCGAGGACATCCTCGAGGCGGTCGTGTCGCGCATCCCGCCGCCGCGCTGGACCGATTACCCGACCCTGCGCGGCCTGGTCTTTGACTCGAAGTATGATTCCTACCGCGGGGTCATCTCCTACATGCGCGTATTCTCGGGCACCCTGAAGGCCGGGGAAATGATGATGATGATGAGCACCGGGCAGCGGTCCGAGGTCAAGGAGGTCGGCGTATTCCGACCCGGCATGGAGAAGATCAAGGAGCTCGGTCCGGGCGACGTCGGCTACATCGTCAGCAACATCAAGAGCACCGACGAGATCAAGATCGGCGATACCGTGACGCACGCCAACAAGCCCGCGGCCGAGATGCTGCCCGGCTACAAGGAAGTGCGGCCGATGGTCTATTGCGGCCTGTATCCGCTCGAATCGAATGATTACGAGAAGCTCAAGGTCGCGCTCGGCAAGCACCGGCTGAACGACTCCGCCCTGATTTACTCGAACGAATCCTCGGTTGCGCTCGGCTTCGGCTTTCGTTGTGGCTTCCTTGGCCTGCTGCACATGGAGGTGGTCCAGGAGCGCATCCGGCGCGAATACGATATCGAGATCATTTCCACCTACCCGAGCGTGGTGTACAAGGTGACGAAACACGGCGGCGACGTGATCGAAGTGGACAACCCGATCAATCTGCCGGACCCGGCCTCGATTTTGGAAATCAGCGAGCCGACCATCAAGGCGTCCATCCACATGCCCAATGAGTTTCTCGGCGACATCATGGGCCTCATCATGGAAAAGCGGGGCAGTTGCGACCAGACCACCACGCTGGACGGTTCCCGGGTCATGCTGAGCGCCACGCTGCCCCTCAACGAAATCCTCGTCGATTTCAACGACCGGCTGAAAAGCATCACCCGCGGCTATGGTTCGATGGATTACGAGTTGGGCGATTACCGCGTTTCCGACCTCGTGCGGATGGACATCCTGGTCAATCAGGACCCGGTGGACGCCTTTGCCAGCATCGTGCACCGCAGCAAGGCGGAGGGGCAGGGACGGACGCTCTGCGAGAAACTGGCGGAGATCATCCCGCCCCAGATGTTCAAAATTGCCGTCCAGGCCGCCATCGGCGGCAAGATCATCGCCCGCGACAATGTGCGCGAAATGCGCAAGGACGTGACGGCGAAGTGCTATGGCGGCGACATCAGCCGCAAGCGCAAGCTCCTCGACAAACAGAAGGAGGGCAAAAAGAAAATGAAACAAATCGGTCGCGTTTCGATCCCACCTGATGCCTTCATCCAGGTCCTGAAAACAAACAGTTAACCTCCAGTCTCCATGTTCGATTTTCTGCTGTATCCTTTGGGGCGTCTTGTCAGGGCAGTAACACCTGATGTTTTTTCTGAGCAAGGGAAGATGCGTCGCCACGCCACCAACTGGCTGGAGATGGCGGAGCGGGTGTACGACTATCGTCTCGACGAGTTGAGCGAAGCCCAGGGCTTGAAATTGCAAACGGTCGCCGGTGAGCTCAAATCCCGGCTCAAGGACAAAGCGGCAGCGGGTACAATAAAGGCCGCGATCGAGAAACTGGAGACGGTGATGCGCGAGGTCGGTGGACGGATCTATCCGACCAGCTCCATCGTTGAAAACGTGGAATTCTTTCTCGTTGCCGCCATCGTGATCCTTGGAATGCGGGCGTATTTTGTCCAGCCGTTCAAGATTCCGACCAATTCGATGTGGCCGACTTACTACGGGATGACCTCGGAGGTGTTCAAACCTGGTGAAGAACCCGGACTGTTGCGC
>JAYUBB010000278.1:0-11483 GCA_043741015.1 Opitutaceae bacterium | reverse complement strand
CGGCCCCAATCCGCTATCCGGAGAAATAAATTTGGCAGGCCCGATCCGGTTCAGAAACTCGCGGTCAGCGAGAACGAGTAGGTGCGGCCGCGCCAGTCACCGTAAGGCTGGACGCCGGAACCGGAGGCGTCGTTGGCGTATTTGGGGAAGGCGAAGCCGGAGAGATTGTTGATGCGGAGCTGGGCGCTGAGCCGGAATTTATCACTCTTGTGCCGGAGCCAGCGAGTGAGGTCGGTTTGCCCGTAGGCGTCGAATTGCCAGTAGGGCTTGATGCGGTCGCTGCCCTGACCGGGCCATTCGACGACGGGCAGAATCCGCGGGCCGAGGTAGTGGCCGTCCACGCCGAAACCATAGACGGGGCCGGACCAGCCCGCACTGAAACTAAGGCGGTGCCGGAGCAGACCGGGCGAGGCACCGTCGGGCGCCCCCAGTTCGTCCACCACCGGAGAATTCGGGAACAACTGCCGGTCATAACGCTGGAACCACACCCAGCGGCCGCGCAGTTCCAGCGTGCCGCCGAGGAAGCCGCGCCACGCATAGTCGCAGGCGGCATTCCAGTTTTGCGAGTGCCGCTTGGCGGCATTGATGGTGCCGGTGAGCACGGTAGTGACCCGCCGGAGTGGGCTGGCCGGGAGTCCGGAGGGAGGTGTCGTCGTGCGGGTGATCCGGTCGGGGAAAAGGGATTCGAGGTTCAGCACGTCCTGCGAGCCGAGAAAAATAATCTCATTGGTCTTGGTCGTGTCGGCGAAATCGAGCGAGGCCCGGAACCGGTGGGATTTGCCGTGTTGCCAGACGACGCCGGCGGTTTGGGTCGCCGCGGCTTCGGGCCGGATGTTGGGATTGATGGCCACCTTGGATTCGGCGGCGTAGTGCTCATTGCGCAACGGATCGAAGAGCAGCGTGGTGTCGGCCCCCGAGCCGCCGCCACTGCCGGTGCCAAGCGGGCGGCTCATGATCGGCGTGGGGAAGCGGTTGGAGGTGGTGTAGGAGCTGCGAAAAGAAAGTCCGCCGGCCAGATCTAGTTTGAGGCCGAGGGTGGGGGCGAGGTTGGTCTCATTAGACTGGGTGGAGATGATGTAGCGCACCGCGAGGTCGGTCTCGATGCTCTTGACGGATTTGGGCAGGCGATGCGCGGGCACAAGCGGGGCCTGAAGTTCGCCAAAGACGCTGATGCGTTCCAGCGTGCGCCCGCTCCATTGGATGATCTCGTCGGCGGGTGTGCCGTCGGCGAAGCGGGGCTCCTGGGTGTAGGGGGCGAGGTGACTGCGACGGTAATCGGTGCCGACGTTGAGCGTGCCCTGCCCGGTGGGCAGCGGGAGGGCCTCGTTGCTGAGGCGCACCGTGCCTTCGATCGTGTCGTAGTCCCCGAGCGTGACGAAGCGGCCGGGTCCGCCATGATAAACGAGCACGCGGTCGTAGAAACCTTCAGGTGGGCCGTGCACCTGCGTGTCGCGCAACGGTTGATAAAGGCCGGCATTCACGAGCTGCTGCCAGCGGTCCGCATCGGCGCGGACGAGTCCGCGGTAGCGGGCGAGGTTGCGGGCATACTGGGCATCAAACGCCACGCGCCAGTCGGCGGGCAGTTTCAGGAGCATACCCGCCACCACGGAGTAGGAATCGAGCCGGGCCTCGTTGTAATCCTGCCCGAGCGCGGGGGCGGTTTCGTTGAGGACGATGACAATATCCTGCTTGAAGGGATTGAGCGGAGAGGCGGCAGCCAGCGTCAGGTTGCCCGTGAAGACATCGTAGCCACGGTGCACGACATTGTGGGAGTAGCTGGCGTCGAGGCCGAGCTGGAGCCACGGGAATACATCATAGACGGCGGAGCCGAAATACGACGCCCGGCGCTGCTCGCGGCCGTAGGGGTAGTCGAGGCTGTTGAACGAAGCGGCCAGCCCGCCCGGTGAATCGAAGAGACCGGTGCTGCGCACACCCTGCCGCAGATTGAAGGCGGCGAGCCGGCCCGTGCCATCCGCGCCCGGTGTGACGGAAGTGAAGGCGGGCGAGCCCGGCCCGAAGAGCGGATCGAGGCTGGCGCTCTCGATGTTCGGGGTGGCACTGGGCAGAAGGCCGCCGGGGGTGGCGGCGCGCCGGGCGCGCTGGTAACCCAGCTCGGATTCGACGGCGGGCGAAGTTTGCGTAAAGGTGGCGTTGAGCCGCAGCCGCAATTTACCCCCGAGCAGGGTGCGGCCATGCTGGAGGGAGACGGAGGATTGCGGGGCGTCGAAGCCGCCGAGGGCATTGGTGTAGGTGGTGCGCACTTCGGTGCCTTCGGCGTCGGGTCGCAGCACAATGTTGATGACGCCGCCCACGGCATTGCCGCTGTAGAGAGCGGAAGCGGAGGTGGGCAGCACTTCGATCTGCTGGACAAGGGCGAGAGGGATCAGATTGACGTCGGGTGCGCCGAGCTGGCCGGTGTCACCAGTAATACCAGTAATGGTCTCGGGCAGGCGGCGGCCATTCACGAGGACGACGGTCTCGTCCGCTCCGTAGCCGCGCAGACTGAGGTTGGAACTGCCGGCGATGAAGCTGGCCTTGTTGCCGTTCTGCTCGGGGGGAGGGGCATTGGAATCCCCGTCGAGGAGTTCGCGCTGGAAAAATTCGTTGAGTTGCACGACGCCGCTGTGCGTTATCTGCTCACGGGTGAAAATGGTGAACGGCAGGGCGTTGTCCTCGGTGCGCGGCAGATCGAGGTTGCCGGCGGCGCGGCGCGGGGCGGCGCCGACGCCTTCGCCGATGAGGAGACGATCATCCCGGTCTTTGACGAGGTAGGGCTCAAGCTCGGTAACCTCGTGCGCGGCTTGCAGGTGGAGCGGCTCGAGGACACGCGCGTGGCCCGCCTCGACAAGTACATCGGGTTGCTCCAGCGGCTGGTAGCCCGCCCTGCCGGCGAACAGCCGGTAGGTGCCCGGGAGCACGGCCGGAAAGTCAAAGTGGCCGTTTTCGTCCGTCTCAGTCTTGTGACGCGTGGCAGCGAGCGCGACGGTGATGCCGCGGGTGGGTTCGCCCGCGGGATTCAGGATGCGCCCCTCGATCGAACCGGTGGCCCGGGTCGTGCGGGTGACGACAAATTTGCCGAGCAGGTTGCGCCGCGCGGCGAAGCCGGTGTTTTTCAGCAGGCGGCTGAGCGCATCCTCCGGTTCGTAGCGACCGACGACTTGGTTGGCGGGCACGGATTGTAAGTCATCAAAAGAGAAAAGCACCTCGATGCGGGCCTGCTGCGAGAAGGCCAGCAGGGCTCTGGCGGCGGGTTGCGCGGGCACATTGAAATCGACCGGGGTCGCGAGCACCGGCAAGGCGAGCAGGCCGCCGAGACCGAGAATCAGCCGGCGGATTAAGACTCGGGGTGGACGCACAGGCGGGAGAAGGCGTCAGTGCCCGGTGGTGGCTTCCACCTGGACGGCCCCGTCGAGCCCGCGGGTGACACGCACCGGCAGCACCAACTCGAGGTCCGTGAGGAAACCGTCAAGATCATCCAGGCTGTAGCGGCTGCCCACCCGCTGCTGCGCGGCCGCGTCGGTGGCAGTGAGGTTGCGTCCGTGGTAGCGGGCAAAGCGGGCCAGGGCTTCGCGCAACGGCGTACCGTCGAAGACAATCTGGCCCTGGCGCCAGGCGAGGGAGTCATTTAGCTGGGCGGAGGAAAGGGTGGTGAGTTCCACGCGGTTATCTTCGCGGGATAGTTTGTTTCCGGCCTGCAGGGACTGCGCGACGGTGGCGCCGCCGGGCCGCACCTGCACCGTGCCCTCCAGCACGGTGACTTCAAGGGAGGAGGCCGCTTCCGTGCGCACATTGAACTGCGTGCCGGTGACGCGGATCGAACCGGCCGGTGTCTCCACGAAGAAGGGCCGGGCGGCATCCTTGCTGACGCGGAAGAAGGCTTCGCCGCCGGCGAGACGCACGCGGCGGGAATCCGCCGTTAGCTCAACGACGATGGCGGTCTGGGCATTGAGCTCAATGTGCGTGCCGTCCGCGAGGGTGACTTCCTGGCGGTGGGCGACGGGGGTCGCGATGTTTTGAAATTGGTTCTGTGGCTGGCCCTGCCACAGAATAACCGCCAGGGCTGCGGCCACCATCAGCGTTGCCCCGGCCAATGTCGGCCAGCGCAACCAGGGGAGCGGTTGAGCAGTCTTTGCGGCGGTTGGAGTTTCCGCCAACTCGTCCCTGATTCCTGCAAGCAACGGTAATTGCTGTTCGAGGTCGGCGGAAAATTGGCAAAAAGTGGAAAGCAGCGGGCGGTGCGAAGGATCGGCCTCGAGCCAGGCGTCGAGGGCGGCGCGATCCGCGGCTGAGAGCACCGAGCCATCGAGCCGGGCGGCCCAGAGGGAAGCCTGTTCCTCGGCGAGGGTGGAATTGCTCGGGACGGGTTTCATGAACGGGCCTCCGATTCAAGGGTGGGTTCAGCATCGGGTTGCCGGGTGGCGAGGCGGGCGCGGAGCAGCCGGAGCGCACGCGCGTGCTGTTTTTCGACGGTGCTGATGGCAATGCCGAGCCGGTCGGCGATTTCCTGATGGGAAAGAAGCTCGATCTTGCGGAGCAGCAGAACGGCGCGGCAGCCCTCGGGCAGTTGGGCGATGGCTTGTTCCAGCTGCTGCAGTTCCTGCCGGGCCATGACCTGCTGGACGACGCCCGGTGCCGCCGAGGCGGTGAGCTCGGGCTGGGGCGGCTCGGGGGCGAAAGGGGCGATGCGGCGGCGCTTGAGGCGGTTGAAGGCCAGACGCCGGGCCGTGGTGTAGAGCAGGGCCTCGGGGTTTTCGGCGGACTTTTTCTCCACGAGAGGATAGACCCGCAGATAAGCATCATGCGCGATATCCTGCGCTTCAGTAGGGCTGCCCAGGATTCGGGCCAGGTGCCGGCGCAGCGGCGCAACCGTGCTCCGGTAGAGACTGGCAAAGTCCCGGGGGCTGGGTGGTTGCTCTGGCATGGAGATTTCCTGTAACACTTCATCGGTTAATGACAATCCCCGCCGGCAAACCCACTATTCCCCAAAGCTGAATTTCGCCGGCTGCGCAGAATCCGACCACGCTCAACGGCGGCGGTTCCACCAGGCCACGAACGCGCCGAGGAAGGAAACCAAGGCCATGATTCCCAGCGAGGTATGCATACTGGCATGGGTTTCACCCTGCAATCGCTGTGCCAAGGCGGCGGCTAGTTCCGGGCGGTCAGTGGGAACGGGTGAGGAGACAGCGACCCAGGCTTCGGTGTCGGAGCGTCCATCATAAAGCACCAGCCGCGCCCGCCGGCCGAGGTGAGCGCGGACATCGACCGACCAGTAGGAAATTCCCTCCGAGTTGGGGCCCGGGCAGCCGATCTCGTCACCCACCGTGTCGCCGTTGACCCCCATGATGCGCAGGCGAAGCCCGTTGCCATTCCCCACAGGGTAGCCGGCATAGGGCACCACGAGCCATGGTTTGCTCAGAACAAAAGAGGAACTCAGCACCGTGCCAGTAAGCTCGGGCCCGGCGGGGGCTGTACCGTAGAATTGATTTCGGAGCACCACCGGTATGATCGGGGCGGCACCCTGCAGGCGTTCGGGGCCAAAAAGCGACGGGCCGACAAATTCAAAGGCGAGACCGGTCAAGGCGTCATCGCCACCGAGCGCCTGACGCCAGCGATACTCCTGATTAAAAGCCAGCGGATCGGTCCAGGTAAAGAGCGACACAGTGCAGCCAAGTCCGACAGCCAAGGCGATCCGGCCGGGCCAGGGATCCGGTCTCATCAGCAACGGTGGCGGAAGTATCACCGGCGATCCACGCCAGGCAACCAGACCCAAACCAACTGCGAAAACCACAGTGCCGCCGAGCAGCAGCCAGGACCAGAGTGATTGTAACCGGTGGTTGAGCCGGCCCACCGCATCAGCCGGAGAGGCCGGATTGACGGAGGCGGTCAGCAGGGCGCGGAAAGCCGGCTTGTCCAGCAGTCGCGTCACGACGTCGGTGCTTTGCGTCAGCACCGAGCGGGTCTCGACTGTCTCCAGCGGCTTTCGGTCGCCATTTTTCAAGTAAGCCTGCACGGCGGTCCGGCGCAGCAGGGCGGACTGAGCGGCGGTCTGATGAAAATAGCGGGCATGACCCTCGGTGGCGTGGAAGATCAATCCTCCTCCGACGAGGCCACCCCAGAGCAGCACCCCGGCGAGATAGAGCGGGCGGAACCGCCCAGCACCAGGCACGAGCCGCGTCAGGGCGAGCGCACCGGCGAAGACACCGATAAAGAGGAGATCGCCATAGCGGGAGACGTAGTCCCCGGTGTCGCCGCTGCGGGCAAAGGCCAGGGCTCCGGCCTGCGCGCAGCTCCAGAGTCCCAAGGCAAAGATGATCCGATCAAAAGGTACGGTGCCGGTCTGCCGGCGGATGAGCAGGGCATGGATCAACCAGGGCAGTTGTACAATGGCCAGGGCGCCGGGCAGGCCACTGGGCCAACCGAGCAGATGCAGGCCGGAATGGAAGAACCCCACCGGGGACATTACGACTTGGGCAAAGGAGCCACCCACCGGCGCCTGCCAATGGATGGCCGCCAACAGCCCGATGCCGATCACCGTGACGACAATTGGTGCCGCCAGCCCGCGCCGGTCACGGAGCCCGGTCCAAAGCTGGGCAGCAACGACCGCGAGCGGGGCGAGCCACATGCCGGCCAGCGTGAAAAGTCCGGCCAGAGCCGCGGCTTGGGCCCACCACCAGTCCCGGGAACCGGGCGGATGGGTGCAGGCGCCGCGCACATGCAGGAACAGAAAAATCAGGGCGAGCGGGAACTGGGATTGAAATCCCCAGGCAATGTTTTCCCAGGCATGGGGCAGGGCCCCGCCGAGAATAAGCACCAGCGTGACGAATCCGGCTGCTCGCGGCGAAACCGTCTGCCATACCCACCGGGCGGCGAGCCAGATGAACAGGGTGTGCAACCCGGCATTGACCGTCATCTGCACCAGCGGATCCCAGCGCCCGGTGAGCACGACCTGCAGCCACGCGAGGAGGCGGGTCCAGACCGGCAGATGTTCGAAGTGCGGCGTAAAGAAGGCTCCGAGACCCAAGGTGCCGTCAAGCCACGGGGCAATAATCTGTGCGGCCTCGATAATCCACTGGTCGTAGTAGGGCACGTCGCCGGCATAGAGGTGGATTTCGCGGAGCCGGGCGGCAAACACGATCAGGGCGGTCCCGGCAGGCACCAACCAGACCCAGCGCGTCGGGGGCATGACCCGGGACCTCGCGACCGGAGTCGCGGCCGGAAGGCGCCAGGCGGTGGCGGCGTCCGTCACGATGGCGGCGAGCGCGATGAGGTAGAGCGGGTAGGCGGCCGCCAGCGCCGCCGTGCTCATGTTGGGGAAGGAGGTGACGTGGACCAGCACGTTGATGGCGAGATAAGCCGCGCAGGCGGCGAGCAGGGCCGCGGCGAGCCCGAGCAAAAAGGAAAGGCGGCGATCAAGGACGGATTCCAGGGCGCGCACCAACCCGGCCAGGAGCACGAGCGGTCCAAGCCACGCGAAGAGGTGACCCAGGCCCAGGCCGAAATTTTCCAGCCGCTCCACCTTCCAGTCATCGAGGGCGGACTGGCTCGGATGCACCGGGTCGGGCGAGCGCGGAGCGCGGCTGATCCGGCTGCCGACCAGGTCGCGGAATGGTTTCAGCTCGGCATAATCGCCCAGACTGTCGGGGGTGTGGGCCGTGAAACCTTTGAAGCTGAGAAAATAGCCGCCGAATTCGATGACGCCCTCGGCCAGCGGCCGGACCAGGTTCGCCTGGAGTGGAGGCAGGTAACCGTCGCGGGGCGGCCGTGCCGCCACCCGCCCGGAAGCGCACGCGGCATTCAGTTCGTCGGCGATGAGCTGGTAGTGGCGCAGGGCGGTGCTCGCGTCGGGGGCCAGTCCGGCGGCGGCGACCGCATCGCGGAACGCCCAGATGAACCAGCCGCCGCGGATCTGGCGCTCGGCGGCGGGAAACAGATTTTTTTCGGACCAGTTGTCGCTGACGAAGCCTTCGAAATAGGGGCGCAGCCGCGCGAAGGCCGGGCTGAGTTCGTAAGCCTGCTCGCGCATCTGGCGGGTGACAGGCACCTGGGCCAGCTCGGGGCCGGTTTGCAGGCGGGTGAGGGCGCCATAGGCGGCCTTGAATTCGCGCGAGTGAAACTCGACGGTGCCGAACCAGCCGTAGTGCCGCAGGTTCAGCGAGCAGATAACGAGAATGGGCAGCAGCGCCGTCAGGGTTAAAATGGCGAGGCTGGCCGACAGGGGGCGCCAGCGCTCACGGAGTTCGCGACCAAGCGAGAGGGCAAGCCCGGCCAGCAGCAAGGCCACCGCGGGCAGCAGCCACACGCTTTCCTCGCGGGTCAGCCAGAAGCCGCCCAAGGCCAGTCCGGCCAGGGCGGCGGGTCGGGCCTGCCGGTGCCAGGGTTCGCGGCGGCGGGCGAAGAGCCGCACGAGCCCCGCGATCACCAGCAGGCCGAGCGGGGTGTAGAGATTCTGCCGCATGAGCCGGCCAAGGTTGCCGGCATCGTAGCTCATGGGGTTGCAGAGCAGGAGAGTGTAGAGGGAGAATTGCGCCGCGCCGGAGCGCAACCACGGGGCGAGGGCGCGGGTGACGGCCACGCATGCTCCGGCGTAAAGCAGCTGCTGGGCGAGCAGCAGGGGCAGCCCGAGCCAGAACGCTCCGGCAATGAACAGCGGGAACATCGGACCCTTGGCCAGGGTGTATTGATTGTAGGGCCCCAGCCATTCGCCCTTGATGAGATGCGCGGCGAGGTCGACGAACAGGCGGTCGTCATGGATGGCCGGGCCGATGGCAAAAACCGTCTGCCCGCTGGCGAGCCAGAGTTTGGCGGCGGTGAGCGCGACCGCTGCCCAGAGCCACCCGCGGTTGATGGGACGGGGCGGCATCAGCGGGAAGCGGGCTCGGCCAGGCTCACTTGAATTCGATGCCGGTCCAGGCCGTCCAATCGAAGGCGAATTGGCCGTAGGGGCCGGGACCCACCTTGAGGTAGACCCGGCCGGTGCTCTTGGGGATCTTGACGCTGAATTTCTGCAGGCCGCGGTCGTTCAACCGGTTCACGGGATCGAGGAATCTTTCCAGCAGGATCACGGGTTCACCACTGCCACTGCTCCAGGTGATGGAGAAATCGGCCCCGTTGGTGCGGCCGCCGTTGGAATAAGCCCCCGGGAGGAAGCCGTAGGCTCCGTTGATTTCCCCGGCGCCGGAGGGCACCTCGAAGACCATCTCGCTCGGCGCGTGCATGACGATGACCCTGCGCTTGTCGATTTCTTCCTCACTGGGGGGATTGAGCGCCTCGTAGGAGATCGGGGCGTCCACAAACATGTTGAACAAGGCGTGGTCGGCTTCCTTGAAGAAATTGACGCCCGCATCGGACGGGGGCATCGAAAAGAAGGAGACTTTGACCTCGTCGCGCAGGCAGTCCTGGTCTTGCGCGGCGGTCTCGATGGTGATGGCGACGGCGCGGCGTTTGGGGGTGCCACCCGCGGCGCGCATGAAGTCCAGGAGATCATCAATCACGGGGTTGAGCATGAAGCCCGCCTGACCGATGGGCCGCGGCAGCCGGTGCACCGACTCGTAGCCTTTCTGGTCGGTGATGCGCAACTGGACGACCGGTGGTTTGAAGAAGAATCGGCGCAGCTTGCCCAGCAGGCTGAAACCATAGTCGATTTCGACCCAGATATTCTGGTCGGCCAGGTCGGCGAGGTTTATCTTCTGGCCGAGACGGACCGTGCCCGAGCGGATGGGCTTGGGCTCGAAGGCCGCGGCATTAAACGGGCCGGGCTTGCGCTTCCAGAGCGTGAAACCCTGCTCCGTGAACAAGTAGGTGTAGCGCTGGATCAGCAGGCGCAGGACATGGGGATCGTCCATGGTGGCGAGCCGGTAGTCGATGGTCTGCAGTTTGAAGAGCACATAATCGGGAGCCCGGTCCGAGGCGAAGTAATCGTAGTTCAGGCGGGACAGGTAGGGCGTGTAGGCGGAGTAGCCCTGAAAGACCGGGCGCGGCTGGTAGTTGAAGCCGTTGAAGATCGCGACGGACTGTTCGAAGCCCAGGACATCAATCGTCGAGCGTCCGACGATGGCTTTGGTCCTGAGCAATTCGAGGGCGTCCTTCTCGACCTGAAGACGCGAATCATATAACGCGCGAGTGTTACTATGGCCCATGGCGAAGGAGATATTCTGATCAACCTGGTGCTGGGCCGCGCCCAAAATGCCGCGGACCAAGCCATTCAAGACCAGTTCCAGGCTAAGCAGCGAGAGCAAGGCGGCGACGGTAAGCATCAGGCGCTTGGGCAGCCTGAAGCGCGGGGTCTCTTCGAGGAGCAAGGGAGCAGTTACGATCACCGTCAGCACGGCGTAGTAGAAACCGACCTGATGGCCATCTGCCCGGATGAAGCCGTGTTTCCAGTTGAGATAAACGTATACCCCCGTGCCCAGTGCCAGGGCCATGCCGCGGAGGCGGTCCGGTTGAGTAGCCAGGTTAAGCAAAACGTAGGAAATCATGAGGAGCAGAACCACCACCCCCAGGTAAAGCTGGAGGGGGGGGCAGGAGCTTCCCATGGCGTCCTGATAGCCCTGGCTGATCTCCCACGAGCTGTGGAGGTACGCTGGAATATTGCCCAGATGCTGGCCACACAGCATCCAACCAAGGAGAAAGAGCCCCAGGTAGATCGCCGGTTCGCGCAGGGCTGAGAAACGGCGCCGGAGCCAGAGCTCCATCCCGCCGGCCAGCATCACCAGGATCGTACCGAGGACCATGTTGGTGAATTTGACGAGGGAGAGCGCCGCAAGCAGGGCGAGCAATGCGACCGAACTCCAGCGCCACGGGGTGTTGCTTCGCCGGATCAGCTCGAGCCCCGCAAAAGCTATGATGGTCTGATGCATGGCATCCTCGTAGGTGAGGCCGAAGAGAAAATAGAAGAGGAAAAAGAACAGGCGGGAATATCCCGCCAGACGATAGCCGTGCCAGTAGACCACGGCCGCAAACACCACGGCCTGCATCGCGTGCCAACCGATCAGGCTCGCCCATTGGCCGCCCCAGTAGGTCTTGCCCATGACAAAGCCCAGCGGACCGTAGGTAAACACGACGTCCGTGCCGAATTGCCGGCCCTCCACGAAAAATTTGCCGAGGGCCATGCGCCAGGAGGAATCGAGATCGGTCGCGGGAAAATTCGGCAGGGAAAAAGCGGTCGCGGTCAGGACCACGAAGCCGAGGACGCGAAAGATCCAGTCAACCGGGGTCGGTTTGGAGGGAAGGGAGTGGGCTGAATCCATAACTGGTGGGATTTTACTGAAGTGGAACGGGAAAACGTCTAGCGGAAATTTTCCAAAAGAGGTTCGGTCCAGAAGGTCCAGTCGCTGGCGGGATTAGCGGTGGGACCTGCGCTGATAGCAAGGTTGGGTTCGCCCCCGTGCTGGCTGGTCAGGGGGGCGGGGCTGGCCTGATGTCGGGACTGGACCAGAACGTCCAATCCTTTGAGGTATTGCCCATGGCGTCAGTTTCAAAGACGA
>JAYUBB010000277.1:0-11492 GCA_043741015.1 Opitutaceae bacterium | reverse complement strand
AAGGTCTATCCGACCATCGCCAAGACCCGCCACACCACCGCCGGCGTCGGCCTCATCTCCCCGCCGCCGCACCACGACATCTATTCCATCGAGGACCTCGCGGAGCTCATCCACGACCTCAAGAACGGCAACAAGGACGCCCGCATCTCCGTGAAGCTCGTCTCCGAGGTCGGCGTCGGCACCATCGCCGCCGGCGTCGCCAAGGCCCACGCGGACGTCGTCCTCATCTCCGGCTATGACGGTGGCACCGGCGCCTCGCCGCAGACCTCCCTCCAGCACGCGGGCCTCCCGTGGGAGCTCGGCCTCGCCGAGACGCACCAGACCCTCGTCCTCAACAACCTCCGCTCGCGCATCGCCGTCGAGACCGACGGCCAGCTCAAGACCGGCCGCGACGTCGTCATGGCCGCCCTGCTCGGCGCCGAGGAGTTCGGCTTCGCCACCGCCCCGCTCGTCGCCACCGGCTGCATCATGATGCGCGTCTGCCACCTGAACACCTGCCCGGCCGGCGTCGCCACGCAGGACCCCAAGCTCCGCGCCCGCTACACCGGCAAGCCGGAGTATGTCGTCAACTTCATGCGGTTCATCGCCGAGGAGGTCCGCGAGATCATGGCCTCCCTCGGCTTCCGCACCATCGAGGAGATGGTCGGCCAGGTCGGCGCGCTCGAGCCCCGTCCGGCCATCACCCACTGGAAGGCCAAGGGCCTCGACTTCTCCAACATCCTCTACGCCCCCGAGGTCGGGCCCGAGGTCGGGCGCTTCTGCTCCATCAAGCAGGACCACGGCATCGAGAAGTCCCTCGACGTCACCACGCTTCTCGACCTCTGCAAGCCCGCCATCGAGCGCGGCGAGAAGGTCATCGCGGAATTACCCATCCGCAACGTCAACCGCGTCACCGGCACCATCACCAGCGGCGAGGTCACCAAGAAGCACGGCGCCAAGGGCCTGCCCGCGGACACCATCCGCATCCACTTCAAGGGCTCGGCAGGCCAGAGCTTCGGCGCGTTCATGACGCGCGGCATGACGTTCTCCATCGAGGGTGACGCCAACGACTATGTCGGCAAGGGCCTCTCCGGCGGCAAGATCATCATCTACCCGTCCCCCGACTCGAAGTACAAGTCCGAGGAGAACATGATCATCGGCAACGTCGCCCTCTACGGCGCCACCGCCGGCGAGATCTACCTGCGCGGCATGGCCGGCGAGCGCTTCGCCGTCCGCAACTCCGGCGTGGACGCCGTGGTCGAGGGCATCGGTGACAACGGCTGCGAATACATGACCGGCGGCCGCGTCGTCGTGCTCGGCCGCGCCGGCCGCAACTTCGGCGCCGGCATGTCCGGCGGCATCGCCTACGTGCTCGACGAGAGCGGCGACTTCGCCAAGCGCGTCAACACCCAGATGGTCGGCATCGAGAAGCTCGAGGCCGGCGTCGAGATCGCCGAGGTCAAGAAGCTCATCACCACGCATTTCAACCACACGAAGAGCCCGCGCGCCCGGCAGTTGCTGGACCAGTGGGACCTCACCGTGCCGAAGTTCGTCAAGATCATGCCCAAGGACTACAAGCGCATGCTCGCCTGCATCGAGCGCGCGCAAGGGCAGGGGCTCACCGGCGACGAGGCCATCATGGCCGCCTTCGAGGAAAACGCCCGCGACCTCTCCCGCGTCGGCGGTAATTAATCCCAACCAATGCATTTAAACGCGGAGACCGCGGAGAACGCTGAGCCATCCAAACCAACCCTCTCCTTCCTTTTTCCGAAAACAAATCCCTTCTGTCGTTTTAAATAATTCCTCTCCGCGTCCTTCGCGCCCTCCGCGTTTAAAATTCTTCCATCCGTGTATTCTGTGTTTTCTGTGGTTAATAACTAATTCTTCCATCCATGGGTAAGCCTACAGGTTTTATTGAGTATTTGCGGGAGATCCCCATCGACCGCACGCCGCTCGAGCGCACGCACGACTGGAAGGAATTCCATCACCACATGGAGGAGAAGAAGCTCCGCAACCAGGGTGCGCGGTGCATGGATTGCGGCGTCCCGTTCTGCCACACCGGCAAGCTCATCAGCGGCATGGCCTCCGGCTGCCCCATCAACAACCTGATCCCGGAGTGGAACGACCTGGTTTACCGCGGCCGCTGGCAGGAGGCGCTCCTCCGCCTGCACAAGACGAACAATTTCCCTGAGTTCACCGGCCGCGTCTGCCCCGCGCCTTGCGAGGGCTCCTGCGTGCTCGGCATCAACGCCCCGCCGGTCACCATCAAGAACATCGAGGCCGCCATCATTGACCGCGGCTGGGACGAGGGTTGGGTCATCCCGCAGGCCCCCAAGGTCCGCACCGGGAAGAAGGTCGCCGTCATCGGCTCCGGCCCCGCCGGCCTCTCCGCCGCCGCGCAGCTCAACCTCGCCGGCCACACCGTCACCGTCTTTGAGCGCGCCGACCGTCCCGGCGGTCTCCTTATGTATGGCATCCCCAATATGAAGCTGGACAAGCAGGAGGTCGTCCTCCGCCGCATCAAGCTCATGGAGCAGGAAGGCATCAAGTTCATCTGCAACGCCAGCGTCGGCACCGGCGACAACGACAACGTGGATCCCGGCATCTTCGCCAAGGAATACGACGCCACGGTCATCTGCACCGGCGCCACGCAGCCCCGCGACCTGCCCGTCGAGGGCCGGAACCTGAAGGGCGTGCACTTCGCGATGGAGTATCTCACCGCCAACACCAAGGCCGTCCTCGGCAACAACGGGAAGAGCCCCATCCTCGGCACGGCCAAGGACGTCGTCGTCATCGGCGGCGGCGACACCGGCACGGACTGCGTCGGCACCGCCATGCGCCACGGCGCGAAGAGCATTTTGCAGATCGAGATCCTGCCCAAGCCGCCGCTCGACCGCGCGGCCGACAATCCCTGGCCCGAGTGGCCCAAGACCTACAAGATGGACTACGGCCAGGAGGAGGCCGCCGCCAAGTTCGGCGCCGATCCCCGCATTTACCTGACGACGGTGAAGAAATTCATCGCCGACGAGAAAGGCGCCGTGAAGGAGCTCGTGACCGTCGAGATCAAGTGGGAGAAGAACGACAAGGGTCAGTTCATCCCCAAGGAGCAGCCCGGCACGGAGAAGACCCGCCCCGCGCAGCTCGTGCTCCTCGCCATGGGCTTCCTCGGGCCCGAACAGCCGCTGGTGAAGGACATCGGCGTCGAGACCGACGTCCGGTCCAACATCAAGGCCGAGCACGAGAAGTATACGACCTCCCTCAAGGGCGTCTTCGCCGCCGGCGACTGCCGCCGCGGTCAATCATTGGTAGTGTGGGCAATTAATGAGGGTAGAGGAGCGGCACGTGAATGTGACGGTTACCTCATGGGCAGCACCGATCTGCCTTGAGCAGGCAGTGGGCTGCTATTTTTCAATAACCTCGATCTTGAAAGCTCCGAGAGGGAGTCGCGCGAATACTAGGAAAAGTTCGAGATCCGCTTTTTTCTCATCGGTCGAAGTATTTGTCAGCAGGTGAAGATTAGTCCCTGGGATTGGTTTGTTGGCATAGACCTGTCCGTTCACCTTGTTAATAAAATTCGAGTCATTATTTGGATTTTCTGAAACGTGCATTCGTCCACCTTGGGACTTCGAAAATTCTTTCAGCTGGTGTCTTCAGGCGTCAGGTTGAGGAATTCCCCGGCTGAGCCGACCCGGAATCCGGCTTTCTCCAGACGGGTTTTCTTTTCGGTTTTCATGCGATGACGCTTCGAGGGAAGTTTCTACAAATCAACGGCGAGTGTCGGCCAGGGCTGTTGCATCTTTCCCGTCTGGCCCAACGAGGCCGGCATCCAAGGGCGAACGTCGCCCGAGAGCAAGCCGGCTCTTGGACGAGCGGTAATAAGCCCGCAGGCGAGGGGAGTCCTGTCTGGCCCTGTGGCCCTCCGCGCCTCTGTGGTTCAATCTCGCTGGCTTAACGCCTAAAGCTTACTGCTCACTGTTCACCACCTACTGCTTTACCGCCATCCGCTGCGCCCACTCCAGGGCCTGCCCGGTGGACTCGGCGGCGACCTTCACGACCTTCTCCGGGGCGACACGCACGAAGTAGGTCTTGCCCAGCGCGCTTTTCACCTCGAGGTCCACGTGCGGCAGGGCGACCGTCGGGGGGATCTTGAAGATCTCCGCCATGAGCCGCGCGGCGGCAATGTCGCGGACCTTGGGATCGGCGTAGTAATAGATATAGTCGTAGACGCGGATGACGTATTCCCCGAAGACGGTTTCCAGGTCCTTGGCGCTGGTGTCCAGCTCCACGAAGCCCTTGGCGGCCTCTTCGCTGGGCGCCATCACCTTTTGCGGGCCGACATTCGTCTCGACGGAATAAAGAAATTGTTTGCCGACCGGCTTGAGCAGGGTGACGGTACCGGCGACAATCTTCTTGGCCTGTTCCAGTGGCTCGCCCTTCGGCGAGAGGCTCTGCTCCATGAGGATGTTGTGCTCGTCGCGCGCCTCGACCGGGACGTCGAATTCGGACAGCACCCGCCAGGAGTTCACGATGTGGAAGGCGGCCTTCTTCGTCGTGGCGTTGTAGGTGAAGCCATTGATGACGACCTGGTGGCCGATCTTGCCGCTGCCGTCGAACGGGTGGGTGGCGAGGAAATCCGCCGGCAGCGACAGCCAGATGTTCTCGGGCAGGGCCGCGAGGATGGGGCGGCCCTTGCGGAGTTCCTGGCGCGCCCAGTCGAAGGGAGAGGCCGTGCCGTCCGGGAAATGCACCACCGGGATGGGCTTCTGCCGGAGGAACAGCATCTGCATCCCCACGTGGTAGCGGTAGTCGAGGTAGGGTTGGTCCTTGGGGACGTTGTTGATGACGCGGTAAATCTCGCCGTCCTCGACGGGGTAGCCGGCGATGTCGAGATAGTGCGTGCGGGCGTAGAACATGCAGGTGCCGCCGATCTGGTCGCGCAGTTTGGCCGGGGCACAGAGCTGCACGGTTTCCGTGCCGCTCTCGATCGACTGCTTCTCGATGGTTTTCTTCAGCTCCGTTTTGGCGGTGACGACCGTGGATTTTCCGTGGGCGAGGGGATGCTCGGTCGCGAAGGTGTTGAGCCAGGCGCTTTCGGCGTCCGAGAGCTCCCCCGTGGGAAACATGGCGCGATGGCCGTCCTGGTATTGCACGGCTACGTAGCCTTTCTCGGCGCGGGCCGCTGCCAGGCCCTCGAAATTGTGCGGCTTGGTCTTTCCCTTGGCCTTGCCGGCGTCCGGCGCAGGGTCGGGAGCGGGTTCAGGTTCTGGCGCGGGCTCGGGGGCGCGCGATGCCGGCGGGGGAGGGGCCTTGGCCTGTTCTTCCTTCTTGCCGCAGCCGGCGAGGAAAAGCGCCCCGACCAGGGCGGTCACGATAAAGCGGAATGGTGGCATGGTTCCCGTCCGTTCCGACGGGACAGCCAGCAATGCGGGTGATGGCCGCAGGGGCAATCCCGGACTGCAGAACGAAAACAAAAGCAGGTTCACGCAAAGGCGCAGAGACGCAAAGGAGGAGTTCGGAGCTATTAGATCGTGAGTAGGCTTTGCGTCTTGGCGGCTTTGCGTGAACCCCTCTGTTCACTCCGTTTCCTCCTGTAAGAACTTTTTGTGTCTCTTTGTGGCCAATCCTGCCTTTGCCTTTTGGCCCTCTGTCAGTTCTCTGCCTGTGGGCCATAGCCTTCGCGACGGCCCATCCTCCGGTCCTCTGATACCCCCGCCCCGCATGTCCGAGCTTAGCCGCCGCCATTTTCTCAAGACCACCGCCGTTGCCGGGGCGGCCGTCACGGTGGGCAAACTCTCGCTCCGTTCCGCGTTCGCCGCAGAGACCCCCGTGACCGGCGCCATCCCGCCCGCGCCGTCCTGGATCGACAAGCCCATGCGCTGGGCCCAGCTCACGCTCGTCGAGGACGATCCCGGGCATTTCGACCTGAAGTTCTGGCTCGATTACTTCGCGCGCACCAAGTCCGACGCGGTCTGCCTCAGCGGCGGCGGTTGCGTGGCGTATTACCCGACGAAGATACCCTTCCATCACCGGAGCGCGTGGCTGGGCGACCGGGACGTGCTCGGTGAGCTGATCGCCGGCTGCCGCAAGCTAGGCATGGTCGTCATCGCGCGCACCGATCCCCACGCCACCTACGACGACGTGCAGGCGGCGCACCCCGACTGGATCCACGTCACCGCCGAGGGCCAGCCGCGCCGCCACTGGGCCTCGCCCGAGATGTGGGTCACCTGCGCGCTCGGGCCCTACAACTTCGACTTCATGACCGAGGTGAAGCGCGAGATCATGTCGGCCTATCGCGTGGACGGCATCTTCATCAACCGCTGGGAAGGGTCGGGCATGTGTTATTGCGAGCATTGCCGCGCGAACTTCCAGGCCGCGTCCGGCTTCGAGCTGCCGCGCACCAACGACCCGCGGGATCCCGCCCGCCGTGCCTACATCCTCTGGCACCAGGAACGGCTCTTCGCCCTGTGGCACCACTGGGACGGGGCGGTCCGCGCGATCAATCCCGACTCCTGCGTGATTCCGAACGGCGGCGGCGGCGCGAGCAGCCCGCTCGACATGAAACATATCGGCGAGATCGCGCCGACGCTCATGGCCGATTACCAGGCGCGGCGGGGCGTGATGCCGCCGTGGGGCAACGGGAAGCGCGGCAAGGAATTTCGCGCCGCGATGGGCCGCAAGCCGATCGTCGGCATCTTCAGCGTCGGCCTCGAGGAGCCCTATCGCTGGAAGGACTCGGTGCAGAACCCGGCGGAGACCCGCCTGTGGGCGCTCGACGGCATCGCGAACGGCCTGCGCCCGTGGTTCACCAAATTTGCCGGCAGCGTCAACGACCCGCGCTGGCTCAAACCCGTGGAGGACCTCTACGTCTGGTGCCACGCCCACGAGCGCTACCTGCGCCATGTGCGCCCGCTCGCCCGAGTGGCCATCGTCTATTCGCAGCAATCGGCGTGGTTCACCCCGGGCGACAAAGGCCCGCGTCCGGGGATCGAGGACCCCGGCCATGGCTGGCACCAGGCGCTGATCGAGGCGCGCGTGCCGTTCGAGATGGTGCATGACCGCCTGCTCGATGCGGAACACCTCGCGGCGTTCCGGACGCTCATCCTGCCGAACATCACCGCGCTCTCCGACGCCCAATGCGCGCAACTCGCCCAATTCGTCGCGCGCGGCGGCGGCATCGTTGCGACGCACGAGACGTCGCTCTTCGACGAGTGGGGCGCGAAGCGGAAGGATTTCGGCCTTGCCGGTCTCTTCGGCGTGAGCTTCGCCGGCCGCATGGAGGGCCCGATGCAAAACGCCTATCTCCGTCTGGAGCACGACACCGTGCCCGGTCATCCGCTGCTGCGCGGACTGGAGGATGCGCCGCGCATCGTCCACGGGGTCTGGCGGCTCGAGGTGACCGCGAAGGAAAAGTTTCCCGCCCCGCCGGCGACGCTCATCCCGTCCTATCCCGACCTGCCGATGGAGAAGGTATTCACCAAGACACCGCGCACCGACATCCCGCAGGTCTTCCTGCGCGAGGCGGGCGCGGGCCGGGTCGTCTATTTCCCGTGGGACATCGACCGCACGTTTTGGGAAATTCTCTCTCCTGATCACGGCCAGTTGATGCGCAACGCCGTCGCCTGGGCGACCAACGAGGAGCCGCCCGTGACCGTGACCGGCCCCGGCGTGCTCGACGTGACGCTGTGGCGCCAGAAAAGCTCGCTGACCGTCCACCTCGTGAACCTCACCAACCCGATGATGATGAAAGGCCCCATCCGGGAGCCGCTGCTTGTCGGCGAGCAGCACGTGCGCGTGAAGCTGCCCGAAGGCACCGCGCCGCGCGGTGTGAAGTTCCTCGTCAGCGGCCGGCCCGTCGCCAGCCGGCAGACCGGCGCGTGGCTTGAAGTCACGGTGCCCTCCATCCTCGAGCACGAAGTCATCGCGGTTGATTTTGGATAGTTTGAACCACAAAGGCACAGAGACACAGAGTAGGAGAAAGGCTGTAGCTATTATGACCCGCGTGGTTCGAACCTTTGTGCCTCTGTGTCTTTGTGGTAATCCTGCCTTTGCCTTTTACTCATCTGCTGCTTCTCTTTCCTGACCCCATGAAATCCTTCGCTGCTTTGCTGCTTTGTGTTCTCAGCTTCGCCACTGCCGGCATCGCCGCCGCCGAGCCCGCCCCCGTCTATGAGCTGCGGATCTACTACACCCATCCCGGCAAGCTGCCCGACCTGCTCACGCGCTTCCGCGACCATACCTGCAGGATTTTCGAGAACCACGGCATGGTGAACGTCGGCTACTTTGTCCCCGTGGAGCAGAAGGACGGCGACCGGTTGGTCTATTTCCTGAAGCACGCCAGCCGCGAGGCGGCGTCGGCGTCATGGAAGGCCTTTGGCGCCGATCCCGAGTGGAAGGCTGCGCAGAAGGCCAGCGAGCTCGCCGGCCCGATCGTCATCAGGGTGGAATCCACCTTCCTCGCCGCCACCGACTATAACCCAACGTTGCCGACGCTGACGGGCGGACACGTCTTCGAGCTTCGCACCTACACCTGCAACGAGGGCAAACTCGACACTCTCGACGCGCGCTTCCGCGACCACACGATGAAGCTCTTCGAGAAGCACGGCATGACCAACGTCCTCTACACGCACCCGACCGACGCTGACAAGGGGGCAGGGAAGACCCTCGTCTATCTCCTCGCTCACGCCAGCGTGGACACCGCTAGGAAATCCTTCGATGAATTCCGGGCCGACCCCGAGTGGATCAAGGTCCGCGACGCCTCGGAAGTGAACGGCAAGCTCCTGATCAGCCCTCCGGCCTCGGTCTTCATGACCCCGACTGATTTCTCGGCGCTCAAGTGACCAAGCCGTTTAACCACAGAGTCACAAAGGCACGGAGCAATCCTCCAAACAGTGCCTTGGTCGATCCTTCATTTTCTCTGTGCCTCCATGTCTTTGTGGTTCAATTTCAGGGACTTTGCGCCTTGGCGTCTTTGCGTGAGACGCTCCGTTCTCGCTGTTGCCTCTTGTGAAATGCCTTGGGTTAAACAGTTCGCTACTTCACCGGGCTTGATTACCCTCTGAGTCATGAGCTCAAAACAAGTCAAGGACGCCATCTTCGCCCAGCGCGCCGGCGCGGCATCCGCCACGAACAAAAACCACACGCACCTCGTCGACCCGCACGGCATCCGCCAAAACGGCAGCAATCACTCGAAGGTGACCCGTCAGGGCAATCCCGGCCGCACCAATGTGCCCAAGGGGAAGTAGCCGGTAGACGGGGGGGGACGGCGCGTTGGTATTGCAAGGACGTGTTCTCCGGGGTGGCTTGTCATTGCGAGGTGCGCGAAGCGCGCCCGGCCGATCCAGCGATCAGGGCCGGGGAAAAGCGCGGGCTTAAAATTCATTTTGCCGCTTGACGGCTGCCTTTTTGTTCAACACTACCTTTTTTAATAAAGGTAGCTTGCGCAAAGAATCATCATGAGCATCAATGAAAAGTTCACCTCGATCCGGAAAGGCCTGCTCGAGTTTCTCGTGCTCAAAATAATTTCCGCGAACCAGGTCTATGCGGCGGATATCCTGAAGGAGCTGAACGCGACGGAATTCGCCACGCAGGAGGGGGCGCTTTATCCGCTCCTCAGTAAAATGCGCCGGGAGGAGCTGGTGGACTACGAGTGGAAGGAGTCCGAAGCCGGCCCGCCGCGGAAATATTACGAACTCACCGCCAAGGGCCGCGAGCGCCTGCGCGAGACCGCCGACTACTGGCAGAAGATCAGCGGCACGGTGAAAAACCTCGGACAGAAATAACGCTAACCTTTCGGCCTTAACCCCGCGAACCATGAACAAAGTAATCACGATCAACCTGAACGGCGTCGCCTACCAGCTGGAGGAGGGCGGCTACGATGCCCTGCGCGCCTACCTCGACCACGCCGCCCGCCGCCTGGAAGGCAATCCCGACAAGGACGAGATCATCACCGACATCGAGCAGGCGATCGCCGACAAGTTCCGCGCGATGCTCGGAGCCTACAAGACAGTCGTTAGCGCCCGGGAAGTCGCGGGCGTGATTGCCGAGATGGGCCCGGTGGAGGGTGATTCGGCGGATGAATCGACCAAGGAAGCGGCCACTGCCGGTTGTGCGTCCGAGGAGGCGGGCGGCGGGAGTGCGGCGGGCACGTCCGCATCCGCCCCCCGGCGGCTGTATAAAATCACCGAGGGAGCGATGATTGCCGGCGTCTGCAACGGGGTCGCCGCCTACCTGAACCTTGACGTCACGATCGTCCGGCTGCTCTTCACCTTGCTCACCTTCTTCTGGGGCGCGGGCGTGCTGGTCTACCTCATCATGGCGATCATCGTGCCGCAGGCCCGGACCTCGGCCGAGAAGGCCGCCGCGTCCGGCATGGCCTCCACCGCGCAGGAATTCATCAAGCGCGCGCGCGAAGGCTATTACGAGGGCCTGAAGTCGTTTCACGACAAGCAGGCGCGCCGGGCCTGGAAAAGGAAGTTCAAGCAGGACATGCGCGGCTGGAAGCACGGTTTCCACCGGCAGATGCAGGAACAGTCGCAGCAATGGCAGCAAAGCTGGGCGTAGCATCCGCCGCCGGTGTTCGGGCCGGTTTTCATCGCGCCGTTCCTGTCGCTGTTGCTGTTCGTCCTGCTGGCCGTGATGGTCTACGCGGTCTACTCGCTCGTCACCGCCGGGGCGGTGCTCGGTGTGGCCTTGCCGGCCGGCATGCCACTGTGGGTCGGGATTCTGCTCGTCGTCATCGCGTATCAACTGATCGCCTGGCCGATCAAGTCCGCCCGCTGCGCGTGCTATTATCCCCGCCTTCATTACGGGCATAGCGGGCCGTGGAGCGGACTCTTCGGCAGCCTGATCGGCCTGTTTTTTCTGGCGTTTGGGATCTGGTCGCTCGACCGGCACGTGCCGGAATTTCACGAATGGCTGGTGCAATTGCCTTTGCTGCTGCACCGCTTGGCCGACACCGTACAGGCTTGGTTTTCCCGGCGCGCCTAGGCCGGCGAAGCGATGAGGGTCGGTTCACCACGCATGAAGACCGGCCAACAGCCTGCGCCTGGCCGGACCCTTTACCTTTGCGGCCTCGCTTCCTTCGTGGGGAAATTCAGGTCCGAACCTGTCCGCTGCCGCGCACGACATACTTGTAGGACGTCAGCTCCTCGAGCCCCATCGGACCGCGGGCATGAAGCTTGTCGGTGCTGATGCCGATCTCGGCGCCGAAGCCGAACTCATGGCCGTCGTTGAAACGGGTCGAGGCGTTCCAGAGCACGACGGCGCTGTCCACGCCGGCGAGGAATTGCTCCGCCGTGGCGGCGTCGGCCGTGACGATGGTGTCGGTGTGGTGCGAGCCGTGCGTCTCGATGTGCTCGATGGCCGTGGCGGTGTCGTCCACGACCTTCACCGCGAGGATGAGGTCGAGGAATTCAGTGCGGAAATCATGGAGCGAGGCCGCGGAGGCTGACACTCCTGCCTGCATCAGCAATTCCAGGGCACGCGGTTCAGCGCGGAGATGCACGCCGCGCGCC
>JAYUBB010000276.1:0-3589 GCA_043741015.1 Opitutaceae bacterium | reverse complement strand
CCAATCCTTGCCGGTGGCTTTGGGCTTCTGTTGCTGCCCCTGCATGAGTTGCTGGAGCTTGGCGGGTGAATCCTGGTTGCGGACCTGGTCGAGTTTCTGGAGCGGCATGGCGAGCTCGGGGTCCTGTTGCTCGGCGGGCTTCTTGTCCTGCTGGCCGCCGACCTTTTGGGTGCCGGGTTTGGGCGGCGGGGCCTTCTGCTCCTGCTTTTGCTCTTTCTGCTCCTTCATGTCACCAAAGGCATCCTGGTTTTTCTTCTGCTGCTGGTCTTGCTGCTTCTGTTGTTCGTCCTGTTTCTTTTGATCCTGGTTCTTCTGGTCCTGCTTTTGTTCGTCTTTTTTCTGTTCCTCGCGCTTGAGCAGTTCCTCGAGGTCCGCGCGCAGCTTGGGCCAGTCGGCGGCCTTGGGGTCGGTTTTCTCGCCGAGCTCCACGGCCTGCAGGCCGTCGCGGATGACATTCTCCTGCGGTTGTTGCTGGGCGGATTTGACTCGCTGGCCATAAGTGATGGTGGTTTGGGCCAGTTCGGAGCAGTCCTTGGCGTTGAGGCCCGGTTGTTCGGCGAGCCGGGCGACGGTCTTGCTGAGCGGTGCGGCGAGGGTGTCGCTCGGCTGCTCGGCAGCCGAGACGTGGGCGGTGAGCAGCAAGCAGTAAACAGTGAAGAGCAGCGCCAAGGCAGCCGCAGTCACGGGCCGACCCCTGACCGCTGGCCGCTGGCCGCTGGCTTTGCCGAGCGGTAGAGCGCGCTCCCTCGGGCGGACGGGGAACTCGGCCCAGAAACTGAAGAACAGGAAAAGCAGGCCGGGGGCGAGAAACCACTGGAAACGTTCAATGAGCCGCGCGGTGTTTTTCTCGGCGAATTCGCCTTTTTTCCCGGCCTCGACGGTCTTGCCCAAAAGAGCGGGCAGGTCGATCCAGGCGCTGGCGTCGGAGTAGGCGCCGCCGGTGACCTGCGCGAGCTCCTGCAGGGTTGAGCTGTTGAGGCGCGATAGCACGACGGCGCCGCGCTCGTCCTTCACCAGGCCGCCGGCGGCATCGGGAATGAACGAACCCTGCGCCGTGCCGACGCCGAGGCCGATGACGCGCACGCCCTTCTGCTTGAGCGAATCGGTGAGGCCATGCCAGTCGTCCACGGTGCTCTCGCCGTCGCTGAGGATGATGAGGTAGCGGTCGGCGGTGGAGGTGCCGAAGGCCTGCATGGAGGCCTCGAGCATGGCCTTGTAGTTGGAGCCACCCTCGGGGAGATAGTCGGGATTAAGGGCGGGCAGGAATTCGCGCAGCACCTCGTAGTCGGCGCTGAGCGGACTTTGGAGGAAGGCCGTGCCGGCGAACAGCACCAAGCCGACCCGCTCGCCCTTGAGGCCGTCGAGCAGCGACTGGATGAGGAGCTTGCTGCGGTCGAGGCGCGAGGGCTTCACGTCCTGCGCGAGCATGGAGCGCGAGAGGTCCAGGGCAATGATGACCTCGCGCGACTGGTCGAAGACCTGTTCCTCGATCACACCCCACTGCGGGCGGGCGAGGGCGACGATGCACAGCGCCAGGCCGAACCACAGCCAGATGCGCGGGCGGGTTTCAGCGGTGGTGTGCTTGGAACCGAGCGAGACATCGAAGGCGCCGGCCCAGGCGCGGGCGATCTTGGGCCACGACATCGCCGCGCGCACAGTGTGGCGCGCCAGCTCCCACGAGAACAGCAGCACGAGCGGCACGAGCAGCCAGAGAATGTGTGGCGAGTGAAAGCTCATGCGGCAGGGGTGGCAACCTTGGTGGAACCCGGCGTCCCGACGGGTTTGGCCGGTCCGGAGGCCCGGCGCCACCTAGGCATTTGCGGCGGCACGGCGACGAGGGCGCCAAGGAACAGCAGCACGGCGCCGGGAATCGCGCACCAGTGGAACAGCTCGGTCGTAAGCAGGTAGGATTTGGCCTGGAATTCGATTTTCTGCGATGCATCAATGGCGGCGAAGGCCTTCTCGGCGGTGTCGAGGTCGAAGGCGCGGAAGAATTTCCCGCCGGTGGCGTCAGCCATGGCGCGGAGCTGGCCTTCGTCGAGGTCGGAGAGAGCGCGGCGGTAGCCGATCTTGTTGCCGTTGTCGTCAAACACCGGCATCGGCACGAGACCGTCGCGGCCAGCGCCAATAGTATAGACCGGGATGCTGCGGGACTTGGCGATATTGGTGGCCTGGTCGGGCGTGAGGAGGCCGCGGTTGTTGGCGCCGTCGGTCATGAGCACGACAAAGGCGCCCTTGCGCTTGCTGTTGTCCGTTCGTTTGGCCTGCTCCAGACGGGTGAGGGCGATACCGAGGCCGTCGCCGATGGCGGTGCCGTCCTCGATCATGCCGATCTTCAGCCGTTCAATCTGCCGGCCCAGCCATTCGTGATCGAAGGTCAGAGGAGCGAGGGTGTAGGCGCGGCCGGAAAACACGACCATGCCGATGCGGTCGTTGGTGCGCTGGCTGATGAAGGCCTGGATGATGGGCTTGATGGCCTGCAGGCGGTTGATGCGTTCGCCGGCGCGCTCGTAGTCCTCGGCCAGCATCGAGCCGGAGAGATCGATGGCGAGCATCAGGTCGTAGCCTTGCTGCTTCACTTCGCGCTTGTCCTCGACGATCTGCGGGCGGGCGAGGGCGACGATCAGGAGCACGATTCCTGTCACGGCAAACGCGGCGGGCCAGCGCGAACTGGGGATGAGCGAGGGCCGGTGCCACGAAGCGGCGAAGGGCACCACCAGCACCGGCGCACCGCGCCGGCCGCGCACCCACATGAGGAGGGGCAGGGCGAGCAGGGCGAGCAGCCAGAGCGGATCGTGAAAGGTATAGGTGGTGAGCGGCATCAGCGGCGGCGGCCGGCGGCCATGCGGGCGTGGAAGAAGCGGATCAGGGCCTCGAGCCGTTCCTGGTCGGTGCGGACGGTGAGGCGGCTGAGGGGATCGCGGAAGAGAGCATCGAAGGAGGCGTCGCGTTGCGTGACCCAGTCGGCGTGGGCGGCGCGCTGGGCGGACGAGGCGCCGTTGAGATTCACCAGCCGGCCGGCGACGGGATCGTAGGTGGAGAGCACCCGCTCGAAGGGCAGCTCGCGGTCCCACGGGTCTTCCACGCGGAACCCCATGGTCTGGTAACGGCGGGAGAGCACGCTCCAGCCTTCAGGTTCGACGCGGGGCGGGAAATCGCCGAGCCAGATCAAAATACTGTGGCGCGGTGCGGCCTTGGCTAGCAGTTGCCAGGGGATGAAGGAAGAGGTTGAGGGTTGAGCGCTGAGAGTTGAGAGATCGGGTGAAGGCTGGCCGAGCAATGTGGCGGCGGCGTGGAGGATCTGGCCGCGGCCGCGTACGGGCTCTTTCAGGGTGTAGCCACCCGGTGAAGCATGGAGGAAGCCCACGCGGTCGCGATTGACGGCGCCGAGCATCATGACCAGTCCGGCGAGCTCGAGCAGGGCCTCGCGCTTCGACTGCGCGCCGGAGCCGAACTGCAGGCTGACGCTGTCCTCGAAGAGGAGCAGCAAGGAGACCTCGCGTTCCTCGATGAACTTCTTGCGGTAGGGCTCGCCGAGGCGGGCGGTGACGTTCCAGTCGATGTCGCGGATGTCGTCGCCGAAGGTGTA
>JAYUBB010000275.1:0-3592 GCA_043741015.1 Opitutaceae bacterium | reverse complement strand
GGTGCTCTGGATCTCCTTGCCCACGTTGTAAGTCTTGCGATCGATCGAGTTCAGGAAGGTCTCCTGCTTCCCCTTCACCTCCAGTTTCTCCAGATGCAAAACGTCGGAGGCCACGTTCAGCGCGTTGAAATCGATCCGGCCGTGCTGCGCGTCCACCTGGAAGGGCGGCGTCGCGCGGCTGTCCGTGCCGACGAGATTGTAGACCAGGGTGTATTCGCCCGCCGGCACCTTCTCCAGGGTGAAGCGCCCCTCGCGGTCCGAGACCGTGCTTTGTACGACGGTGCCGTCGGGTTTTCTCAGGGTAACCGCGACAAACTCCACAGGCCGGTTCGCCGCCCGGTCCATCGTCGTGCCGGTGATGAGGCCCTCCACCTTGGCGGACCCGGCGGCCTTGCTGGCGCGCGCCGCCGCTTCCTCCGCCTCGTCATCTTCGGCCCGGGCGAGAGCCGCGCCGGCAGCGATGCAAAGGACGGAGCAAAGCAGGAATTTCACCATAAGGAGCTGTCACCTTTGTGCGCCATTTACCGGGGTCGAACCATTATTGCGCAAAGATTGTCACGATTGCATGACGGTGACCGGCTGGTGCCGGTTACCTCACTCCGGCTTCTGCCGGCGGCCGATGAAGGCCGACACCCAGATCGCCAGCTCGTAGAGCACAATCAAAGGCAGGGCGAAGAGAGTCTGGTTGAACGGGTCGGGCGTGGGTGTGACTACCGCCGCGATGATGAAGATCACCACGATGGCGTGGCGCCGGTATTTGCGCAGCGTCGCCACCTCGATCAGGCCCATGTAGACCGCCAGCACCACCAGCAGCGGAAATTCAAACGCCCCGCCCATGCCGAAGGTCATCCAGAGCAGCAGGCTGTAATACCGATCAGCCGTCCACATCACGGTGTAGCCCAGCATCTGGTTCAGCTCGAAGGCGACCCGGATGGTGCTCGGCGTGAGCAGAAAATAGCCGAAGGCCGAGCCGCCCAAGAACAGCACCAGGGCCGCCAGTCCCGTCGGTGCGATCACGCGCATTTCCTTTTTCGTCAGGGCCGGGGCCACGAACTGCCCCAGGAAAAACAGCCAGAACGGCAGTGACAGGATCACTCCGCCGATCAGGCAGATGTCGATGATCACCGAGAAGACGCTCATCGGGCTGTTGGTCACGAGATCGCTTTTCAGCTTGGGATATTCCGCCTGCACCTGCAGCAACGGCCGGGTGAGCAGCGCCGAGGCATCATCCAGCCGGTAGGCGATCACGGTCACAAAAATGGCGAACACAATGGCGCACTTGATCAGTGTCCACCGCAGCACCTCGAGGTGGCCGAGGAAGCCCATGATCTTGCCGCTGGCCACGGGGGCCGGTTCGGCGTCGTCTGCCACGATCTCCGGGTTGATTGGGTTGGTTTCGCTCACGCAGGGCCGTTGCAAACAGGTTTGGTGGGGCGGCGCAACTCCCCGTTGCAGGTGAATAATTTTCCCCGGCGCCGGTGGCCCCGGGCTCTACTCTGCGTATTCCGCAGGCACGGTCGTGATCGGCCGGATCTCGACGTCGCGGTAATAAATTTCCGCCCCCTCGGTCTGCAGGCAGATGCGGCCCCCGGTCAGCGGCAGCCAGGCCCCGCCCTCCCCCACCCGGCGCGCATCGTGCAGGCGCATGACCACGTGACCGTTGACGATATGGATGCTGTCGCCGCCCAAACAGATCAACTCGATGGTGTTCCATTCTCCCGTGGGTTTCTCAAAATCCGCCAGGCGCACGCAGCGGTTGCCGATGGGCTTCTCCTGTTTGAAGTCCACCCGGGCGGCGGCGGGGTCATACTGGTAAAGAATACGTTGATCGGGCGCGGTGAATGCGTGCGCCGGCACGGTCAACCGGGTGACGATGGCGTAGAGGTCGCCGCAATCGTGTTCCTGGATCTGCAGTTCCACGCAGGCGGGCCACACGTTGCTGCTCATGGCCGGTTCTCCATGCATGTGGTAGAGCAAGCCGCTGTCGCGCATCGCCTGCTCGCGCGGCGGCCATTTCTTCGCACCCCACTTGAACTGGAGGCGCAGGTGGTAGTTGCCGAAACTTTCGCGCGTGGCCATGTAGCCGAAGCCCTGGCCGGAAATATGGACCACCGGGTGGCCGTCGATCTCGGTCATGGTGAAATTACCCCACGGGTCGCGGTCCTTGCCGATCGCCTCGGTGTAGACGCCCTTTTCGTCGCGTTTCAGGCCGGGCACATCGACCGTGGGCTGCGGTTTGCCGAGATAGGTTTCCCAGCCGCTGAGATCGCGGCCGTTGAGCAGCGGACGCCACTCCCCGGCCGTGAGGACGGTCAGGGGCAGGATAAGAAAGACAGCAAGCCGGGCGGCACTCGGGGTGTTCATGGGGATTTCGAAATTGGTCTGGCCAAACCGCTAAACCGGGACGCTCGGCCATCTGGTTTCAAACAAGCGGTTTAGCGCCTCGGCTGCAAGCCGTAGTCTAGGCTCTCACGTGGCTCTGGTACCGCGCTATCCGACCGGGTAATAATGGTGTATCCGACCGCCTCGGACGTTGACACACCTGCCGCCGCCCGCTCCGATTCCGCTCCCCATTTCTCATATAACCATGGCCAAAAAATCCTCCGCCAAGAAGCCCGCCAAAAAGGCGTCCGCCGTCAAGAAACCCGCCGCCAAGGCCCTAAAATACGTCTATACGTGGGGGGCCGGCAAAGCTGACGGCAACGGGGGCATGAAGCCCCTCCTCGGCGGCAAGGGCGCCAACCTCGCCGAGATGACCCGCATCGGCCTGCCCGTGCCCCCCGGCTTCACGATCACGACGGAAGTCTGCACCTATTACTACGCCCACAAGCGCACCTATCCCGCCTCCCTTCAGGCCCAGATGGAATCCGGCGTGAAAAACATGGAGAAGATCATGGGCACGAAGTTCGGCGCGACCGACGGCACCCCGCTGCTCGTCGCCGTCCGCTCCGGCGCCCGCGACTCGATGCCGGGCATGATGGACACCATTTTGAACCTCGGCCTCAACGACGAGACCGTCGTCGCTCTCGTCAAGGCCACCAAGAACGAGCGCTTTGCCTGGGACTGCTACCGCCGCTTCATCCAGATGTACGGCGACGTCGTGCTCGGCGTGCAGAAGAAGGAAGGCGAGGACCACGAGCCGTTCGAGACCGTAATCGAGCACTTCAAGCACCAGCGCTACCACAAGGACATCATTGATTCCGAGCTCACTGCCGCCGACCAGCAGGAGCTCGTCAAGCGCTTCAAGACCCTCGTGCTCGAGCGCACGGGCCAGGTGTTCCCGCACGACCCGTGGGACCAGCTGCGCGGCGCCGCCGGCGCCGTCTTCGGCTCCTGGATGAACGACCGTGCCACCGTCTACCGCCGCAAGTACAACATTCCCACCGAGTGGGGCACCGCCGTCAACGTGCAGGCCATGGTGTTTGGCAACACCGGCGTCACCTCCGGCTCCGGCGTCGCCTTCACCCGCAATCCCGCCAACGGCACCAACGAATTCTACGGCGAGTTCCTCATCAACGCCCAGGGTGAGGACGTCGTCGCCGGCGTCCGCACGCCCGAGCCCGTCCTCAAGCTGAAGGACCAGATGCCGAAG
>JAYUBB010000274.1:0-3600 GCA_043741015.1 Opitutaceae bacterium | reverse complement strand
ATGCATGGCTACTACGCCGCCCGCATGGAGTCGGTGCTGGAGGCGATGATTCCCGCCGCGGTGCGCGATGGCACCCGGCTCAAACAGGAAAAATATCTTGCTATGGCGCGGCCAGCGACGGCCGACGAACTGGCGGCCCTGCGCAAGAAAGCCCCGCAGCAGGCCAGGCTTTATGAATTCCTGCAGCAGCAGTTTCATCCGGTGAAGAAATCGCTGGTGATCGCCCGGTTGGGCGCGACGGCGGCGGTCGTCTCGGCGTTGGTGAAGCGCGGCCTGGTGCACGAGGAGGCGCGCCATGTGGAGCGCGTGGCCTACGCCGACAACTGGACCGGCGGCGAGATCGTCACGGGTCTGCCCCCGAAGCTCAACGACGAGCAGGCGGCGGTGGTTAAGTCCGTGGCGGAAAGTCTGGGCCGGGAGAAATTCGCCGTACACCTGCTGCATGGCGTCACGGGTTCGGGCAAGACCGAGGTGTATCTCCGCGCCGTCGAGCAGGTGCTGGCGGCGGGCGGCAGTGCGATCTACCTCGTGCCCGAGGTGGCGTTGACGCCGCAGACGGTCGCGCGGTTGCGCGGACGCTTCGAGTCGGCCGGACACAAGACAGTCGTCTGGCACAGTCATCTGGGTGAAGGCGAGCGGCTCGACGGCTGGACGGCCCTGGCCTCGGGGCAGGCGAGGGTGGTGGTCGGGGCGCGTTCGGCGGTGTTCGCACCGGTGCGCGATCTGCGGCTCATCGTGGTCGATGAGGAACACGAGCCGGCCTACAAGCAGGACGAGACTCCGCGCTACCACGGCCGCGACGTGGCGGTCTATCGCGCCAAGCTCGCCAATGCCACCTGCCTGCTCGGTTCGGCGACGCCGTCGCTGGAGTCGTTCGCCAATGTCCGTGGCGGCAAATACCGGCTCAACGTCCTGACCAAACGCGTGGACGACAAGAAAATGCCCGACATCCAGATCGTGGACATGCGCATCGAGGTGATGCGCCAGCGCGGTCTGGTCACGCTGTCGCGGCTGCTGGTGGACCACATGCAGGGTCGCTTCGAGCGGCGCGAGCAGACGATCCTTTTCATCAACCGCCGCGGCTACTCCTCAAGCATGCAGTGCCGGAAGTGCGGCCACGTGGAGCAGTGCCCGCATTGCAGCGTGGCGATGACCTACCACCGCGCCGACGAGACTTTGAAGTGCCACCTCTGCGGCCATCAGCGCGGATCGCCGGCCGTGTGCCCGAAGTGCGCCGCGCCAGACATCCGCTGGCGTGGGCTGGGTACGCAGCGCGTGGAGGAGGCGGTGCGCCGCGTGCTGCCGCGCGCCCGGCTGGAGCGGATGGACACGGACACGATGGCCAAGAAGCACCGGTTCCGGGAGATCCTCTCCGACTTTCGCGCCGGCAAGATCGACGTGCTCATCGGCACGCAGATGATCGGGAAGGGGCTGGATTTCCCCAACGTCACCCTTGTGGGGCTCGTGGACGCCGACCTGTCCATGCACGTGCCGGATTTCCGGGCCAACGAGCGGACGTTCCAGCTGCTCGTGCAGGTGGCGGGCCGGGCCGGGCGCGGCGACCGGGCGGGGGAGGTGGTGGTGCAGACGTTCACGCCGAAGGCCGACGCCATCCAGTTTGCCAAGCGGGCCGACTTCGACGGTTTCGCCGAGGCCGAATTGGCCGTGAGGAAAAAATTCAACTATCCGCCTTACCGCCACCTCATCCACCACATCTTTCGCGGACCCAACCCGGAGAAAATCAAGTTCTTCGCCGAACACTGGGTGAAACAGGTCGAGAAAGCGCTCGGCAGCGCGGTGGAAATTCGCGGACCGACCCCGTCGCCCATCGAGAAGGTGAAGGACGAGTATCGCTACCAGGTCTGGTATTTCTGCGCCCGGGCGACCAAGGTCGTGCCCGAGCTGGTGCGCCTGCAGGGCGAAGTGAAATGGCCCAAGGACGTCACGCAGGTGCTCGACGTTGACCCGATGAGCATGGTCTGAGGCTTTCTAAGGCCTTGTGCCGCCGCCGGTGCCAATCTTAGCGTCGGTCATGAGCTCCAGCCAACCACCCTCCCAACCCCACGTTGCCTCGATTTGGTGGCGTGATTTTTGCGCCTTTTTCCAACGCGGCAATGTCATCGACCTGGCCGTCGGCGTGATGATCGGTGCGTCCTTCGGCAAGATCATCGCGTCGTTTGTGGCCGACCTGCTCATGCCACCGCTCGGCTTGCTGATCGGCGGGGTCAATTTCTCCGCCCTCAAGCTGACACTTGGCGGTCCGCCCACCGCGCCCATCACCCTCAATTACGGCAATTTTCTGCAGGCACTCATGGATTTCACGCTGATCGCTCTGGTGCTTTTCTTCCTGGTGTCACTGGTCAACCGGGTGCACCGCCGCACCCCGGCGCCGGCCTCGCCCACGACGGATCAGCAGTTGCTTGCCGAAATCCGCGACGAATTGCGCCGGCAGAACAGTGCGGTCAATCCGCGTCCTTGAAACCTCCGCCAAGGACCACACTGATGAACACGAATGGCACGGCGATGCGCAACGCCACCCGGCTGGCGCGCGGCCGGGCACGAGGGGCTCGGGGCATCTGAAGCATCGCGGGTTCCTTCAACCGGTCAACGCGTGGGGGCGGGATCGGGCTTGAATCCGATCGCAGCCAACGCCGGCTGAATCTCGGGGTTGGCCATGAAATTCTTCCACACGAGCCCGGTGCGGTAATTCTCGATCATGACGACGATCGGCGCCTGGTTCAGCGCCATGTAGTCCGCGTCGAACCAGTTCAGGGTCTCGTTGAAGCCGTCGTGGAAACCGAAGTCGCCCCACGTCTTCGCCCCGAGGTCGCGATAGAAATGCTTCAGCGCCGCGAGGGATTCGGCGGGGGTGTAGGGCATCGAGGCGAGCGAAGCCATGATGTTGATGGTGCCGTTGTCATCGCGCGGCAGGGCGCGGCCGCCGCCCGAATTGACGCCGGCGGAGCGGCCCCAGCAGTCTGCCCCGTAGCCCGCGAACCGCCGCGGATTGTCGATGGCGTAGGCGTGCTGGATCAGGGCGATGGCGCGGTTGTTGGTGAAGTAGTTCGTGTAAGGGTCGCGCAGTCCGCGTGGGTCGAAGCCCATGAAGGAGAAATGCGTGAAGAACAGCTCGGCGCCGTTGCCTTCGCCGACCTCGAGCTTGATGCCGTAGTAGCTGTGGCCGTTGGTGAAGTGGTCGCCGTCGGTTGTGCGGCTCCAGCCCTGCCGGTAGCGCACGTGGCGCTCGGATTGTCCGGCCCAGCCGGTGTGCCACATACTGGCGGGCACCGGGTGGGTGGGCGAGGCGATGGCGAGCAGGTAGATGATGAGCGCCTCGTTCCACCCGATGAGCGGATGACTGATATGAAAGCCAAAGTCGGGCGACCAGTGCCAGTAGAGCACGTCGCTGTCGGGCGTCTTCCGATACCAGTCCCACTCGACCTCGCGCCAGAGCCGCGTGGCGGTGTCGCGGATCTCGCGTTCGGCAGGCGTGTCGCGGCCGAAATACTGCCGCGCGGCGAGCAGGCCCTGGATGGCGAAGGCGGTCTCGACCAGATCGCCGCCGTTGTCGTATTTGCCGAAATACGGAATGGTCCTGCC
>JAYUBB010000273.1:0-11575 GCA_043741015.1 Opitutaceae bacterium | reverse complement strand
GGGGCCCGTGTGCAGGAGGAGGAAGCAGCCGGTGCCGTAGGTGTTCTTGGCCATGCCGGGCCGGAAGCACGCCTGGCCGAACAACGCGGCCTGCTGGTCGCCGGCGATGCCGCTGATGGGCACGCCGCGCAGCGCGGGCACACTGCTGACCTCGCCGAACACCCCGCTGCTGTCGCGCACCTCGGGCAACACTTCGCGCGGGATGCGGAGGATTTTCAGGAGCCCGTCGTCCCAATCGCCGGTGCGAAGATCGACGAGCAGCGTGCGCGAGGCATTGGAGGCATCGGTGGCGTGGACGCGCCCGTTGGTGAGCTGCCAGAGCAGCCACGTGTCCACGGTGCCAAAGGCCAGCTCGCCCCGCTCCGCCCGGCGGCGGGCGCCGGGAAGATGGTCGAGCAGCCAGGCGAGCTTGGTGCCGGAGAAATAGGGGTCCAGCAGCAGGCCGGTCTTCCGGCGGAAGACCGGCTCGAGTCCGCGGCGCTTCAGCCTGGCGCAGAGGTCGGTCGTGCGGCGGTCCTGCCAGACGATGGCGCGGTGCAGCGGCCGGCCGGTGCGGCGATCCCACAGCAGGGTGGTCTCGCGCTGGTTCGTCAGACCGATGGCCGCGATGTCGCGGGCCGTGAGATTGGCCTCGGCGAGCGCGGCAAGCGCAGTGCGCCGGGTGGTGGTCCACAGATCGCGCGGGTCGTGTTCGACCCAGCCGGGCCGGGGGAAGTGTTGGGCGAATTCCTGTTGCGCCACGCCGCGGGCCCGGCCCCGCCGGTCAAAAACGATCGCGCGGGACGACGTGGTGCCTTGGTCAAGGGCGAGGACGAAGGGCATGGGTCACGATGTAACGGGCCGGCCGGCTTACGCCAAGTGGCGAATCACCAGAACGCGTCTTCAAAAGTTGCAGGGGGGCTTTTGCCCCGACGAAAAGATGATCGCGCCACCACGAGTCGGGGCGTAAAGCCCCTCCCACGGCCCGAAGCAAAGCCGGTGAGCTCCGAGCGCTTGCGTTGGAACGGAGTTGGGCTAGGTATGGAAGCTCCCGCCGCCCGGTGAGCGGCCGGGGCCAGCCATGTATAAACTCCTTACCCCTTCCTCCGTCCGCGCCGCCTTGACTTTGCTGCTGTTGACGCTGGCCGGATGCGATCACGGTAAAACCGCGGCCGGTGGCGGTCCACCCGCCGTGCCGGTGCAGGTGGCGGTAGCCGTGCAGCAGGACGTGCCGCGCCGGATCGAATCCATCGGCAGTGTGCAGGCGTTGCGCAGCGTGAGCGTGAAATCACAGGTGGATGGCATCATCGCGCAGGTGCATTTTCAGGAAGGCCAGGAGGTGAAGGCCGGCGATCCGCTTTTGACCCTCGACCGCCGGCCATTCGAGAACGCCCTGTTGCAAGCGCGGGCCGCGCTGGCCACGGCCAAGGCGCAAGCTGCGCAGGCCGCGGCCGATGCCGAACGCTACTCCCACCTCGACCAGCAGTCGGCCATCTCCAAGGAGGCCTACGCCCAATACCTCACCAAGGCCGAAACCACGCAGGCGGAGGTCCAATCTCGCGAGGCTGCCGTCGCCAACGCCGAACTCCAGCTGAGTTACACCGAGATCAGGGCTCCGATCTCCGGCCGCACCGGTCAGCGCCTCCTGCACGAAGGCGCGCTCGTGAAGGCCAACGACAACAACTTCGGCCTCGTTTCCATCAACCAGCTTGCACCCATCGCCGTGGCCTATGCCGTGCCCGAGCGCTCGCTCGACGAGATTCGCGCCGCCGCCGTCGCCGGCCAGGTCACGGTGAGCGTCACGGACCGCAGCTCGGGCATCAAACGCGAGAACGGCCGGCTCGAGTTCATCGACAACACGGTGGATCCCACCACCGGCATGATCACCCTCAAGGCCACCTTCCCCAACGAGGACCAGGCGCTCTGGCCGGGTCGCTTTGTCTATGTTGTGACGCAAACCGGCATCGACGCCGGCGCGATTGTCGTGCCCACCACCGCCGTGCAGAACAGCCAGACGGGCGCCACTGTGTATGTGCTGAAGTCCGATTCAACCGTCGAGTTGCGCACGGTGCAGGTCGCCCGCACCGACCATGACACCACTCTGCTCACGACCGGGGTGAAGGCCGGTGAGACCGTAGTCACGGACGGACAGCTGCGACTGTTGCCCGGCGCGAAAGCCGAGCCGCGGGCGCCATCCGGCGCGCCTCTCGCCGAAGGCGCGGTGGCCGGTCAGCCCAGCAAAACCTGAGGTGACGCCATGAACCTGCCCGAACTCTGCATTCGCCGGCCGGTGATGACGACGCTGATGACCGCGGCGTTGTGTCTCTTCGGCGTCATGGCCTACCGGCTCCTGCCGGTGAGCGACCTGCCCACCGTCGATTTTCCCACCATCGTGGTCAACGCCTCGCTGCCCGGCGCCACGCCCGAGACGATGGCCAGCGCCGTCGCCAAGGTGTTGGAGGCGCAGTTCTCCACCATCGCCGGCATCGACTCGATGACCTCGACGAGCGGCACCGGTGGCACGCAGATCACGCTGCAGTTCACCCTGGAACGCAACATCGACGCCGCCGCGCAGGACGTGCAGGCGGCCATCTCCGCCGTGCAGCGCCGCCTGCCGCAGGACATGCCGGCACCGCCTTCCTACCGGAAGACCAACCCGGCGGACCAGCCCATCCTCTTCATCGCGCTTTCCTCGCCCACGCTGCCGCTGCCGGTGATCAACGAATTCGCCGACACGATGATGGCGCAGCGCATCTCGACCGTCGACGGCGTGTCGCAGGTGCAGATCTTTGGCGCCCAGAAATACGCCCTGCGGGTTCGGCTCGACCCGCGCCTGCTCGCCAGCCGCGGCATCACGCTCGACGAGGTGCGGTCCGCGCTAAGTGCGCACAATATCAACCAGCCCACCGGCCTGCTCGACGGCTACCGTCAGTCGGTGCAGATCCAGGCCAGCGGCCAGCTGGCCAACGCCGCGGAGTTCACCAACGTCGTGGTGGCCTACCGCAACGGCGCGCCCGTGCGCCTGGGCGAGCTGGCGGAGGTGATCGACAGCGTGCAGGATTCACGCGTCGCCAACTGGTTTGGCGAGCGCAACGACGGCCAGCTCATCCCCGCCCGCTCCATCGTGCTGGCCGTGCAAAAGCAGCCCGGGGTCAACACGGTGGAGGTGGCCGGCCGCGTGCGTGCGCTGCTGCCGTTGTTCACCAAGCAGCTGCCCGAGTCCATCCACCTGAGCATCCTGCGCGACAATTCCGAGGCGGTGCGCGCCTCGGTGCACGACGTGCAGAAAACCCTCATGCTCTCCATCTCGCTGGTGGTGCTGGTGATCTTTGTTTTCCTCCGCTCGGTGTGGGCGACGATCATCCCGAGCGTGGCCATCCCGATGGCCCTGCTCGGCACGTTTGTGGTGATGTATTTCTGCGGCTACTCGCTCGACAATCTCTCGCTGCTGGCGCTCACGCTCTCGGTCGGCTTCGTGGTGGACGACGCCATCGTCATGCTGGAGAACATCGTGCGGCACATTGAGCGCGGCATGAGCGTGCGCGAGGCCGCGTTGCGGGGCTCGCGCGAAATCGGCTTCACCATCCTGTCGATGACCCTCTCGCTGGTGGCGGTCTTTATTCCGCTGATGTTCATGAGCGGCATCCTCGGGCGCCTGCTGCACGAGTTTGCGGTCACGATCACGGCCTCGATTTTGGTGTCGGGGGTGGTGTCACTCACGCTCACCCCGATGCTGTGCAGCCGCTTTCTCAAGCCGCATGTCGGCAGCGCCCACGCGCACGACATGCCGCACGGCCGGCTCTACCGGCTGAGCGAGGGGATGTTCGAGGGCATGCACTCATTCTACGAGCGCACCCTCCACGCCAGCCTGCGGCACCGCAGCCTCGTGCTCGGCGTGGCGGCGGCGATGGCCGTGCTGACCGGGGTGCTGGTGAAGGTGCTGCCCCAAGGTTTCATTCCCACCGACGATACGGGCATCGTGCTGGTCTTCACCGAGGCGGCGCAGGACATCTCGTTCGAGGAGATGGTGCGTCACCAGCAGGCGGCCGCGGCGATCGTGGCGCAGCAGCCCTATGTGGACGCCTTCATGTCGGCCATGGGCGGCAGCGGCGCGGTCAACGCCACGTCCAACCAAGGCCGCATTTTCATGCGGCTCAAACCGCGCAGCGAGCGCCCGTCGATCGACCGGATCATGGCCGACCTGCGGCAGAAACTCTCGGTCATCCCCGGGGTGCGCGCCTACCCGCAGGTGCCGCCGGCCATCCGCATCGGCGGCCAGCTGACGAAGGCGCTCTACCAGTTCACCCTCACGGGCAGCGACCTGCCGGAACTTTACGCCGCCGCCGGCAAGCTTGAGCAGAAATTCCGGGCGATTCCCGATCTGACCGATGTGAACAGCGACCTGCAGATCACCAGTCCGCAGTTGCAGGTCGACATCCAGCGCGACCGGGCGGCCACGCTGGGCATCACGCCGCAGCAGATCGAGGAGGCGCTCTACAGCGCCTTCGGCACGCGGCAGGTCTCCACCATCTATACGCCGACCAACCAATACTACGTGATCATGGAGGTGGCCCCCGAGTTCCAGCGTGATGTTTCCGCGATCTCCCTCATCCACGTGCGGAGCCGGAGCGGCAAGCTCGTCCCGCTCGACACGGTCGCCACTCTCCGCCGCAGCGTCGGTCCGCTCACGGTCACGCATCTCGGCCAGCTGCCGGCGGTCACCCTGTCGTTCAACCTCAAGCCCGGCGTTTCGCTGGGCGACGCGACGGCCGCGATCCAGCAGGCGGTGCAGGGCGCCCTGCCGGCGACGATCAGCTACAACTTTGTCGGTTCGGCGCAGGCCTTCGCCTCGTCGCTGCAGGGCATGGGGCTGCTGATCATCACGGCCGTGCTGGTCATCTACATTGTGCTCGGTGTCCTCTACGAGGACTTCATCCACCCGCTCACCATCCTCTCCGGCCTGCCCGCGGCGAGTTTCGGCGCACTGGTCACGCTCTGGGCGTTTCACGAGGAATTGAACATCATGGGCTACGTGGGCGTCATCCTGCTCATCGGCATCGTGAAGAAGAACGCCATCATGATGATCGACTTTGCCCTCGCGCGGGAGCGCGAGCAGGGCCAGGCCTTTGACCCCGAGAAAGCCATCGTCGAGGCCTGCCTCGTGCGCTTCCGCCCCATCATGATGACGACCTTCGCCGCGCTCGCCGGCGCGCTGCCCATCGCGCTCGGTCTCGGCGCCGGCGCCGATTCGCGCCGGCCGCTCGGTCTCGCGGTGGTGGGGGGCTTGATGGTCTCGCAACTGCTGACCCTCTACATCACGCCGGTCATCTACATCTACATGGACCGCTTCATGCACTCGCTGTCGTTCCGGCGCGGTCGCCTGCCTTCGCTCATGGCGGAGACGGTGCCGCAGGCGAAGTAGGTCAGGGCCTCGCGGAAGGCGGCTCGGGAGCCAGGGTCCGGGTGGCGACAGGCGGGGCGGCGCGGTTCTTCGCCCGGCGGTCGATCACATACCACAGCACGAATGCAACCATGCCGAGGAACAGCGCGATGAGGAGGACGATTTCCTTGGAATGACGCACGATCACAGCCTGGCCGGTCCCGGATGCCGGGCAAGCCCGGCAAAAAGAAAACGCCCGCCAAAGGCGGGCGCTGGGAGGAGAAGGCGCTTTCGCTCAGAACCGGTAGGTGAGCCGGGCACCGACACCCAAATCCGGGCTGGCGTTCGTGAAGCCTTTGAGCGCGTAACCCATCACGCGCCAGCGCGAATCGATGTCGTGGGTGACCGCGACCATCGCATCAGAGGTGTTGCTGCCACTGGCGAGGAGCCGCTGGCCCCAACTGAGCGAGGTGGTGACGACGGTGGCTGGGCTGGTGCGAAAGTGGGCGCCGCCCGAAGCATATATGCCATCCTTAAGCTGGTAGGAGCTGCTGTCGCCGAGCACGCGGTAGCCCACGGTCGCGAAGGGCGTCACCGCGCCGAAGGTGCGGTAGGCATCCAACTGGCCGTAGACGTCGGTCTGGCCGGTGCCGAGGCCGCGGCTTTCACTGGCGGTGGGCAGTTTCACGCGCACGGTCGGGTCGAGGTGGATCTGCCCGAGGACCGGTCCCGAGCGATAGGTGGCGCCGATGTAGATGTCGCCCACGCCGGATTGGGAGCTGGCCGTGGGGCGCGCCGCGGCGCCGTCACCGACGATGGCCGCCGGACCCTTGATGGTCAGGTAGGAGAGGTTGGCGCGCCAGACCCACGGGCCGCTTTCGTAACCGAGATCGAGCGGGACGGAGAGAACCTCGGTCTCAGTGGCGAAACCGTAGGTGCCGCGGCTGTAGTCGAGCCCGGTGGCGACGGTGGTGATGGCGGGCGGGGTGGGCGCGGGGTTGGATTGGGCGAGCAGGGCGGTGCTGACCGCGGCCAGGGCGCCGAGCGAAAAAAGGAAGCGGGTGGTTTTCATGGGAAGAAGTGTAAGGGTTTTAAATTAGGCCGCCGCAACGCGCCCCGGCTTCACGCCGGGGCGCGGAATCCAGCGGTGATGAAGGCTCGCGGCTTTGGCTGGCTTCAGGACTTGGGCGCTTCCACGGAAGCGGAGCCTTGCGCGGCCGCTTCGGCCTTGGCGACCGCCTCGGCGTAGGCGCCGTAATCCTTCGCGAGCGCGGACTGCACCTCGCCCCAGGTGGATTCACCCGCGGCCTTGGTCGTCGCCTTCAGGCTGGTCCGCAGCGCCTTTTCCCGGGCGCGGACCTCGACGAGGGCCTTGGCGAATTCCTGGCGTGACTTGTCGCCGGCGGCTTCGGCTTTTTCGCGCAGGTCCGTCATGACTTTGGTTGAGGCGTCGACCCGGGCCTCGATGTCGGCGGCGAGCTCCTTGTGGGCGCTGAACGCGGCGTGTTGGATCTCGCTGACCGTGCTGGCGGTGTTGACCGTGACGTCCAGGTTGTGGCCAACGGTCGTCGCGATGGACAGGCCCTTGGCCTGGCCGGTGGCGGACGCGTGCGTGGTGGCATTGACGTTCACGCTGCTGGCAGGGGAAGCGCCGGCGGCGGCTTGGGTGCCGGCGGTCGATGACGCGGCGGCCGGGCTGACCACGGGTGGACGGACAGCTGCGCCAGCGGCAGTCGCGCTTTGGGCTGCAGCGCCCGCTTGAACAGCCGGAGGCGGCGGGGGCGGGGGCGGCGGGGGCAGACTATTCATGTGCGCAGCACCGGTGACAGTGCCGGCGGCATTGGCCACCTGGGCCAGACCCAGTGAGGGCAGGGCCACAATGGCTGAGACTAACATAACATTACGCATGGAATTTTTCATGGCGATGTTTCTCCTATGGTTGAGGTTTCGACCTTTACCTTATGGGTAAGGGTTCGTCCCGTCAGACCGGGGGCGGAAAAGCGGGTTCGCCTTGTTCGTGAAATTTAGTCGCGGCCGGCGCGGAACTTTTTCTCGCGATTGTTGTGCGCCAAATTTTAAAAAAATGTGAACGGGGCTTGGCAGAAAAGCACCCCCGTCCGCCGATTCATGTCCGACCAGCAGGAGGACGGTTTACTTGAGGTGACCGCCTCCCGAAGCCGTTTTTCAACCCAAGGCGAGGGCGATGATGCCGGCCACCATGCCGCCAGCGGCGAGCAGGCGGCGCGGGGCGTCGGCTTCCTTGAGCAGCTTGGCCCCGAAGAACGCCCCGATGACGATGCTGATCTCACGCGCCGGAGCGATGTAGCTGACCGGCGTGAATGTCATCGCCGTGAGGATGAGCACATAGGCAAACGGGCTGAGCAGACCCACGATGGCGGCCTTGCCCCGGTGTTCGCGCCAGGCCTGCGTGACCTCGGCGCGCCGCGCCCAGGCGAACGGGGTCAGCACACAGAAGAGGACCAGTTGTGTGCCACCGTCATAGAGCACGGGCGGCAGATGCAGGTGCGACACGGCGCGCTGGTCCCACACCGTGTAGGCGGCCACACAGGCACCGCAGGCCAGGCCGTGCCAGACCCCCTTGCGGAGATGGGCGCGGTCCGTGTGCAGCAACGCCGTGCCGCCCGTGAGATAGAAGATGCAGGCCACGATGACGCCGCTGCCGGCCAGGGCGAGCGGGGTGGGGCGCTCGCCGAACAGGGCCATGGCGGCGATCGTGGCGAGCAAGGGCGCGGTGCCGCGCGTCAGCGGATAAACCAGCGAAAATTCGCCGTGCCGGTAGGCGCGTTGGAGCAGGAGCGAGTAGGCAGTTTTCAACAAACCGCTGCCGGCGATGATCCACCCAACCCCCGCCGGCAGCACCGGTTGCCACCACCACCAATAAGCGGTGCCAGCCACAGCGTAGAGACTGAGGGCGATGGTGCTCGAGACCCAGACAAAGGGGAGGCCACCGCCCGCGCGCTTTGCGGCGTAATTCCACGTCGCGTGGGTGAACGCGGCAATAAGGACCAGGCCGAGGGCGAGGGGAGTCATGACAGAGCCTGCTTAACCACAGAGGCACAGAGGACACGGTGGAGGAATTAGCTTCAAACCAAAACCATTCTCTGTGACCTCTGGGCTCCGTGGTTAAACTGATCGATATCTCCCGCGAGCTCCGCCTGACGCTGGCGCTGGCCCTGCCCATGATCGTGGGGCAGGTGAGCCAAATGCTGATCGGCATCACCGACTCCGCGCTCATCGGCCGGGTGGGCACGGTGGAGCTGGCGGCGGCGGCGTTCACGCACGGCATTTTCGGCATGTTCTACATTGTCGGCATCGGGCTGCTGCTGCCGGTGGGAGTGTTCACGGCGCGCGACCACGGGGCCGGTGATGAGGTTGATTGCCACGGGTGGCTGAAGCACGGGCGGGCCTTGGCGCTCGTTGCGGGGTGCGGGGCGTTTGGGTTGCTGGCCGCCCTTTCAACGCAACTCCACCGTTTCGGCCAGCCGTCGGAGGTGGCGGCCATCGTGCGGCCTTTTTTCCTGCTGAACGCGTTGTCGCTCATCCCCGTGTTCTATTTTCAAGTGCAGCGGCAGTATCTTGATGCGCTTGGCCGGCCCTGGGTGGGCACGACGATCATGCTCCTCGACGTGGCGCTGAATGCACTGCTCAACTGGATGTTTATCTGGGGTCATGGGGGCGCTCCGGCGCTCGGTCTGACGGGCTCGGGCGTGGCGACGCTGATCGCGCGCACCCTGGCGGTCTCGGGCATTGCCGTCTGGCTGCGCCGGGAGAAGACGGGGGTGGGGGCCTTGGCCTGGGGAAAATTCCGCGCGATGCTGCAAATGGGCGTGCCGGCGGCGGGCAGCCTGCTGTTCGAGTCCGGCGCGTTTGCCGCGGCGGCGCTGATGATGGGCTGGCTGGGGGCGACCGCCTTGGCGGCGCACCAGATCGCGCTGAGCTGCGCCGCGCTCACCTTCATGTTTCCGCTCGGGCTGTCGATGGCGGCGAGCATCCGCATCAGCAAGGCGCTGGGCGAGGGCCGGCGCGACGTGCTGCGGTCGATCGGTTTTGGCGCGCTGGGGTTCTCGAGCCTGGTCATGCTGACCTTCGCGCTGATTTTTGCCGGGGCGGGCGGAGTGCTGGCGCGGGGATTCACGGCCGACCCGGCAGTGATTGCATTGGCGACGCAGTTGCTGCTGGTGGCGGCGATATTCCAGCTGTTCGACGGCGGCCAGGTGGTGGCATCGGGGGCATTGCGCGGGCTCACCGACGTGAAGGTGCCGACGGTCATCACTTTCATCGCCTACTGGGTGGTGTCGTTGCCGGTCGCGTACCTGCTGGCGTTCCGGACCTCGCTCGGTCCGGTGGGCATTTGGACGGGGCTGTCCGCGGGCCTCGCGAGCGCGGCCATACTGCTGGGGTGGCGCTTTGTGAGCAAAACCGCACCAACACCCTAGCCACCGAGGCAGGATTTCACCTTGGTCAGGTCGAGGCCGCTGAGGCGGACGATCTTCCGGCGGGATTTGTCGCCGCGCAGGAGGGTGACGGCCCGGCGGGAGACGCCGAGTCTGGCCGCGAGGAAGGTGAGCAACTCGTCGTTGGCGCGGCCTTCGAGGGCCGGAGCGCGGATCTTGATTTTCAACGTCGTGCCGAGCCAGCCGACGATCTCGTTGTGCGGGGCGTTGGGGATGACCTTCAGCTCAAGGGTGCAGGTCCGTTCGGGGGGCTCAGGGCGGGCGGACATGATTACAGACTGGGGGATTGATCGACCCGGGGTCAGGTGCAAAATGCGGCCAACCCCCTCACCCCATGATGCATTCGATCCAATCACTCAATTATGTGGCCGTGCTCGCGGTCACCGTGGCCGGCTTTCTGCTCGGCTGGCTGTGGTATTCCCCGGTCCTGTTCGTCAAACCGTGGATGGCCGAAATGAAGTTCACCGAAGAGCACATGAAGGAGGCGATGAAACAGGGCATGGCGAAGCATTTCATCAAGGGATTCCTGTTCACCTTGCTGGGCACGCTCGGCCTAGCGGTGCTGATCAACGCCCACGGCTCGGTCGGCTGGCTGCCCGGCGCGGAGTTGGGAGGGTTTGTCGGGCTGGTCGTGGTCGGCGCGCGGATGCTGAACAGCAGCGTCTGGGAAAACCGCTCGTTTCGGCTCCTCACCATCAATGTCGGTCACGAGGTCGCGCTGTTCACCCTGCAGGGCGCTATCCTCGGCGTCTGGCGTTAACCCAGAGCTTCGCCGAGGGCGGCTTTCACATCACTGCTGGTTGGGCTTCTTCATTCTTTCGTAATACTCGCAGAATAAGTGGCCAGCTTACGGACAACCTACCCTCTTGCCATGCTTCAACGAAAACCGGCCTAAACTGTTCGGCGGCATCTTTGCCGGTGCGTTCTCGATAGTAACGAGTCCCCGACCATGAGCGCAGGTGTGCCATATAGTCGTCTAACTCCCACTGCGCTGATGCTTCAAAGGCTGGAGGTGAAATCTCGGGAAACGGCGGACGTATGGAATCGTATCTCCCGTGAAGGATGGTGCTCCGTTCGGGCCACGATGAAGAGATCGCGGCTTTAAAATCCTCAAGTACGCGGTCAACGGCGGGCTGAACCCTCGGCCAATTATAGCCCCAGAAAGCCAAGACGCCATCTTGCTTCAGAACCCGCTTTGCTTCTGTCCAAAAACGCGGGAGATCAAACCAATGCAGCGCTTGAGCCACAGTGATCAAATCAACCGTGCCTGACTCTATACCAGATTCCTCCGCTGGTGCGAAGCGATAGGAAATGCGTGGGTTCGGCTGTGCCAGAGCAAGGAGCTCTTTACTGATGTCGGTAGCGATCACTCGCGAATACGTTTGGGCCAGATCCAGTGCCGCTTGACCCGATCCTGTCGCGCAGTCCCAAGCAAGATCGTGACCACGGCATTGGGTTGCCAAGAAACGATATAGATTCTCCGGGTAGCTAATGCGGCCCGCGACATATTGAGGCGCGATAGACGAGAAGTGATCTTGGGCGTGCTTCATGGTTTTTGCACGGTAGTGCCGCCATGGCTCAACCCAATGCTTCGCCCAGCGCAGAAATAATCTCCGCCACCGGCTCGATGCCGACGCACAGCCGGAGGAGGTCGGGGTCGAGCTGGCTGGCGGCGAGCTCGGCCAGGCCGGCGGGCGTGGTGACGAGGTCGTAGTGCGCCAGATACATGTAGGGGCAGATG
>JAYUBB010000272.1:0-11590 GCA_043741015.1 Opitutaceae bacterium | reverse complement strand
GCCCCCACGGAATACCGCCCCTTGTTGATGAGAGCCAACCGTCTGCTCGGTTCGGCGCTCATCGAGCACAACCTCGTGAAATTCGAGGACTTGGAGGCAGCCAACGAGCGGCTGCTCGAGGTGGCGGCCTCAGGCCAGGTGCGCCAGAGCTCGGTGCTCAGCATTTTGGTCTATGAAAAAAAGGTGTTGCGGGAGGAGGATCTGCTGCACCATGTCGTGGACGACCACGGAGTGGGGGTGGTGGATCTGCGCGGTTACGACGTGCCCGAAGAGGTCAAAAAGGAGATCGACCTCGATGCTTGCTGGGCGACGTGGAGCGTGCCCTTTGACCGCGAGGAGGATTTTCATTTTGTCGCGACCGCCTACTACCTGAGCCCGGCGGTGCGCACCCATTGGGAGAAGAAACTGGGTGGCCAGATCATCTGGCAGGCCACGACCATGGACATCATCGCCGACTTCCTCGACCGCCTCACGGCGGAGCGGAACGATGGAAATAAGAGCAAAGGCGGCACCCGGTCGCCGTTTCCAACCGCCAGTGGCAGCCGGCCGACCGTACCTGCACCCGTACCCGGTGGCAGTGCGAATCCCGCTCCATCCAGTGGCGTCCCCATCCTTTTCCCCGTGTCCAGCACCAACAAGCCCGCGACCACCCACTAGGCCATGCCACTCGGACGCACCCAGACCCAGATCATCGACAAGCTCGAGGAGATGGGAAAACTTACCGCCGAGCAGAAGGCGGTGGTGCTCGCCCGCCCCGACGAGCCGACTGGCGACCAGCTCGACCAGATCCTGCAGGCGGATCATCACATCACGATGTTCCAGTTGCTGCTGGCCAAGTGCCGCGCGCTGGGCCTCGCCCCCTACAACGTCGCCCGTTACCGCGTCCACTCCGCCACTTTCGAGAAGATCGATCTCGAGTTCTGCCAGAAGAACATGATTTTGCCCGTCGGGCAGGTGGGCGATTTCCTGCTGGTGGCCTTTGCCAATCCCTTCGATACGACCGTTGCGTCCAAGATCCAGGACAAGACCGGCCAGCGCGTGGTGCGCCTCCTCGGCCGCGAGGCCGACATCCGTGAAAAGCTCAAGAAGGACCAGGTCCACGACGAGGTGCAGTTCTCCGACGTGGTGGACCAGCTCGGCGCCCAGTTCAGCGAAGATGAGACCGAGATCAAGGACGAGGATCTGGAGAATGAGGACTCCGCGCCCATCATCCAGCTCGCCAACCGCATCATCGAGGACGCCTACTTCGCCGGCACCTCCGACATTCACGTCGAGCCTTGGGAGAAGGAGATCGTGGTGCGCTACCGCATCGACGGCCTCACTCAGGAAAAACTACGTCTGCCCGCCAAGGTCGCCGGTGCGCTCGTCGCGCGCCTCAAGATCATGTGCAACCTGGACATCGCAGAGCGTCGCCTGCCCCAGGACGGCCGCATCGTCTTCAAGCAGTATAACAAAAAAAACATCGACATCGACCTGCGCGTCTCCACCGCGCCGCTCAACCACGGGGAAGGCGTGGTCATGCGCATCCTGGACAAACAGAAGTCCACGCTGCCGCTGCCCGCGCTCGGCTTCACCGAGGCCAACCTCACCAAATACCGGGAGTGCATCCGCCAGCCCTACGGCATGATTTTGCACTGCGGACCCACCGGTTCCGGCAAATCCATGACCCTCTACTCGGCCCTCAACGAGGTGAACACGCCCGATGTTGTCATCCGCACCGCCGAGGATCCCATCGAATACACGCTGCCCGGTATCAATCAGATGCAGATGCACCGGCAGATCGGGCTCACGTTCGCCGCCGCGCTCCGCGCCTTCCTGCGCCAGGATCCCGACATCATCCTCGTGGGAGAAATCCGCGACAAGGAGACGGCCAACATCGCCGTCGAGGCCGCCCTCACCGGCCACATGCTCATTTCCACGCTCCACACCAACGACGCGCCCAGCACCGTTGCCCGTCTCACCGACATGGGCATCGAGCCCTTCATGATTTCCTCCTCCCTCGTCTGCGTGTGCGCCCAGCGCCTCATGCGCCGCGTCTGCAAGGTCTGCCGGGTCGCCTACGAGCCCGAGGGCCGGGAGAAGGACATGCTCCAGCGGGCCATCGGCTGGTCGGGTCAGATTTACAAGGCCAACGCCAAAGGGTGCGCCAAGTGCAACAGCACCGGCTACAAGGGCCGCATCGGCATTCACGAACTGATGGTGACCAACGAAGAGCTGATCGAGGCGATCAACAAGGAGGCTGAGACGGCCGAACTGAAGCGCATCGCCATGAAGGGCGGCATGAAGACCCTTCATCAGGACAGCATGAACAAGGTCAAGGACGGCCTCAGCAGCATGGCCGAAGCCATCAGCACCATTTCGCAGGACATGGAACTGCGCGAGGGCGCCGGGGTGCGCTGAAGGGCTCGATTCTCCGGGACAACACGGATTTACTCGGCTGGGGCTGAATTTATCCCCCCGGATTTGTCATTGCGAGGAGTCCTGCTCCGCGGGACGACGAAGCAATCCAGGTGGATCGCCACGGCGCGCTGCGCGCACCTTGCGATGACAATGCGACTTTGCCTTTATCCGCGTTCATGTGCGTAATTCGCGGAAAATGAATTACTGGCCCGAGTTCCTCACCATCGTCGTCGCTCACGCGCTTGCCGTCGCCAGTCCCGGGCCGGACTTTGCCATCGTGCTCCGGCAGAGCCTCCGGCACGGCCGACGCACCGCCGTGTGGACCAGTGTCGGCATCGGCTGCGGCCTGTTGGTCCACATCACCTATTGCATCCTCGGCCTCGGGCTGGTCCTGAAGAACTCCGCCGTCGCGCTCGCCACCGTCAAATGGCTCGGCGCGGCCTATCTCGCCTGGGTCGGGGTGCAGGCCCTGCGCGCCAAGCCCAGACTTGACGACCTTGATCTCGCGACGGGTTCCAGCGCCCCGACCAGCCAGGCCGCGTGGACGACCGGATTCCTGGTGAATGTACTCAATCCCAAGGCCGCACTCTTCTTCATCGCCCTGTTTCCCCTCGCGGTGAGTGTCAGCACACCCAAGTGGATTCAAGCCGGTTACGGTGTGTGGATGACGCTGACGACGATGGCGTGGTTCAGCTTCGTGTCCGTGGTGTTCACCAAGGAGCAAGTACGCCGCGGCTTCCTCCGTCACGGCCACTGGATCGACCGCGCTCTCGGGATCGTCTTCCTTGCCTTTGCCGTGAGCCTGCTCTTCACGACGCTGAGGTGAAGGAAAGTTTTTAAGTCGCCTCCTGTCACAGGGAATGGGTGCCAAAGTAATTTATCTTCCGGTCGGTCCGGGCGATGAGCTTTAACTCGCGATGACTTCTGCGATCCGGGACAGCAGCATCTCGTGCGTAAACGGCTTGCGCAATACGGGGACGGGCCCTTGGTCACGCACCCGGGCCAGCACATCCTGCTCACTATATCCGCTCATCAGCAGCGCGCGCACATCCGGATTGATGGCGCGGATCTTGCGCAGGGCCTCGGCTCCGTCGAGGCCGGGCATGGTGAGATCGAGCAGCACGGCGGCAAAACCCTGGGGATTGGCGCAGAAAAGACTCACGGCTACATTGCCGTCGGCCGCCAGCACCGTGCGGTAACCAGCGCGGCGCAAGAGTTGGTCGGCGGTGGAGAGCACCACCGGTTCATCATCCGCGACCAGGATGGTCCCCTCAACCGGACGTGCCGGCAGGGGCATGGCCGGGAGCGGTGTGGCGGGTGCCGAAGTGAACTTCATCACCGGCAGAAAAAGACTGAAACTTGAGCCAAACCCGGGCCTGCTTTCCACCGTAAGGGCTCCATTGTGGGCGCGCACGATGCCGAGGACCGCAGCGAGACCCAGACCGCGGCCGGCAAATTTGGTGGTGAAGAATGGGTCGAATACCCGGGCGAGGGTGGCGGGGGTCATGCCTTGGCCGGTGTCACTGACTTCCAGGCAGACGCAGGCACCGTCGGGCAGGTCGAAGGAGTGAAGCACAACATCTGCCGCAATCTTGGGCCGTCCGAGACGGGTGGTCAGGCTGATCTCGCCGGGAGCCTCGCCCAGCGCTTCAGATGCATTTATCACCAGGTTCATAATAACCTGTTGCAGCTGGGAGGCATCGGTCTCCACAGGTGGCAGATCGGGAGCGAGGTTGAGCACCAACCGGGCCTTTTTGTTGATGGAAACCTGCAGAAGCTGGGTCGTATCGTGGACCAGTTTTCCAATGCTGATGCGCTCGACCACAAAACTGCCCCGGCCGGCGTAGGCGAGCATCTGACGGCACAGGTCAGCGGCGCGGCGGGCGGCGGTTTCGATATCGGCGAGGCGCTTGTCACGCGGTGTGTTCGGAGACTCAACCTCGACGCGGGCGAGGGTGGCGTTGGCGAGGATGACGGTGAGGAGGTTGTTGAAATCGTGGGCGATGCCGCCAGCGAGCACGCCGAGGCTTTCGAGCTTTTGTGCATCGAGCATTTTCAGCCGCAGTTTTTCGCGCTCTTCCTCGGCCTGTTTAAGGCTGGTGATGTCAGTGTGGGTGCCGGCGATTCGCAGCGGCGTGCCGTCGGACGCGCGGGCGACCACCTTGCAGCGGTTCAGGATCCAGCGCCATTCGCCCGATTTCGCCTTCATGCGGCACTCGATGTCGAAACGGCTCGCCTTGCCGAGGCTGATCGGGGTCTCGAATGCCTTGCGGGGGCGCTGGTCGTCGGGATGGACCAGTTTCATCCCGCCCTCGAAGGTGGGTTCAATCTCCGCCAGCGTGTAACCCAGCATCGCGGCCCAGCGCTCGCTGCGTTCAACGCAGCCGGTGGCCAAATCCCAGTCCCAAAATCCGTCCTCGCTGCCTTCGAGGACCAGGGTGAGCCGCTCTTCGCTCTGGTGGAGTGCGTCGGCCTGGCGTTTGAGCCGGAGGAGCAACTGGCGCTGCCATAGTAAGGCGCCCAAAATTGAGGCCAGCACCAGCAAGGCGGGCAGGAGAAAGGGCTGCAGGTCGCGCAATCGGACGCGGTGAGATTCCAACGGCCCGATCCATTTCTCGTAGAGGCGGTCGTAGGTGCCATTGGTATGAAGGCGGGCGAGGCCTTCGTTAATCAAGGCGAGCCGCGCGGTATCGCCCCGCTGGAGGCCAATGTGGAGCCGTTGGGCGAATTCGGGCACGTCGATGTCGGAGGCCTCGAGGTTGGTGAACTTGTCATCCCGGATGTTCTTCAGCCCGATGATTTGCGCATCCATCGTGGCGTCGGCCCGGCCCTCGGCCACGGCCCGCAGAGCCTCGCGCAACGTGGCCGCCGGCACGATCTGCCCCAGCCAGTTATGCTCCTTGAGGTAGACGTGCGCCGAGCCACCCAGCTTGATGGCGACCCGGAGATCGCGCAGATCAGCGGGACTCTTAAGCCGCGAGGTGCCTTTGCGTACGAAAAGAGCGCCCTTCATCACCATGTGGGGGACGGCGAAATCAAAGATTTCGGCACGCGGCGACGTATAAGTGATGTTGGCCAGAACGTCGAGGCGACCCGCTCGGAAGTCCTCATACATGTCTTCCCAGGGTTTGGCCGAGTAAACCACCTTGAAGTGCATCTCCTCGGCAATGGCGTTCAACAGTTCGACGGCAAAACCCGTGGGTACACCCTTCGTGTCAACCAGGGTCATGGGGTCGCCGTTGACATCGATGCCTACGCGCAATGGCTCGGCATGGACGGTGATGAGGGGCGCAAGTAAGGCCAGACAGGCGCAAATCACCCTCGGGAGTAGGGGCATGACTCAATCAAGAAGCGTGCCGCGGGTGGCGCAAAGTTAAAAAACCGGCCGCAGGCAACTACGTGACATTAAAGCCCGACTTTGTTCGTCGACAAGCAGTAGTTGGCTCAGATCGTAGGCGACCATTGATACGTTCTCTTCTATTTTTGCGTATGGACATTTCTTTGCAATAAAGCTTTGTTCTTTTCTGTGAGAGAAATCGATGAGACTGACAGCTTGATCAGGGCGGATTCCGCTCAGGCTGGATTTCAATTCACGACGTCTGTCCCAGCTTGGCCCTCCTCCGGCTCACTGCCCGAGTTTAGGTTTGGGTGGCCGCGACTCAGGTGGGTGCTCGTGTTGCTTTTGGGCTGGCTGGGCGGTGCGTTTGCACAGGAGGACAAGATCAGTCTTGTCAGCGAGGTCTTTAGGGACGCCAACGCGGACGGCCTTCCGGATCATCTTGGCGAAACCGTTACGGTTCGTGGCGTGCTCATCTCGGATCCGATCGCCCTAAATGGGCCTTCCTTGGTGAATCTGCAGGACAGTTCCGGCGGCGTGATATTATTTACCCGCCAACCGGAGATGCTCTTGGGGAAAGTGCGCCGGGGAGACTTGGTTTTGGCTTCCGGTGAGGTGACGTTGTATAAGGGCAATCGTGAGCTCGTGCTCAAAGTCCTCCGGAAAGTGGGAGTGGGAGTATTGCCAAAGCCGCGGGATGTCAGGGTGGTCGATCTATTGAGTCGGCGTTACGCGGGCGAACTCGTGCGCCTCTCTGGCACCCTGAAGGTCGGGCCTGATTTCTTGAGCAAGCAGGCGCCCGTGGTGTTGGATGATTCCTCCGGACAAATCTCCGTCCTTGTGACCAATCGCTTTTTTTCAAAATCAGATTTTTTTGAACGCTTCCAACTGGGCGGCCGGGTCCAACTCGTCGGGATTGCCGGCCAGTCCAAAGAGCTTCCGGTTCAGGACTTGGACTATCGAATCATTCCGCGAGGCGCCGACGACTTCAAATTTGCGGCGATCCCGCCGTATCGCCAGATCGCGCTCACTGCTGGTTTACTATTACTCTCTGCGTTACTCTGGATGGCAGTGTCCCGTCGCCGCCTCGCCGAACACCGGGTGCGCGAGATAAGCAGCGAGTCGAAGCGGGCGGCGGAAGAGCGCGACCGCTTCTTTACCCTGTCACTTGATATGCTGTGCATCGCCAGCACGAAGGGCTATTTCAAACGGCTCAACCCTGCCTTCAGCGAAACGCTGGGCTGGAGCCTGGAAGAGTTACTGGCCCGACCGTTTATCGAGTTTGTCCATCCCGACGACCGTGCGACCACTGCTCGAGTGGTAGAGAATCTTGCTGCCGACACGAGTATCAGTCATTTCGAAAACCGCTATCTTTGTAAGGATGGCTCATGGCGGGTCTTGTCGTGGAAGGCCGTGTTACAGCCGGGCGGAACTATTTACGCTACGGCCCGCGATGTGACCCAACAGCGCAAGACGGAGGACGAATTGCGCTTGCTCAATGAGCAATTGGAACAGCGGGTCATGGAACGCGCGACGGAAGTGCGGCAGGCCTTGACCACCCTCGACGCAACCGAGGATGCGGCGTTCATCTTCGATCCGGAAACGCTTCGATTCAGCTATGTGAACCAAGGCGCTGTGCGTCAGTTGGGTTACACCCGCGAAGAGCTCCTCACGCTGACGCCCTTGCACATCGAACCCAGTTTCGACGAGGCGCAGTTTCGCCAGAACTTCGCGCCGATGGTGGAGGGGAAGACCCCCGCGCGGCAATTCATCACCGTTCATCGCCATAAGAACGGCCACGAAATCCCGGTGGAGATCAATCTTCAATATATTACGCCGGCCGGTGAGCGCCCGCGCTTCATCACGATCGCCCGTGACATCACCGAGCGCACGAAGAACACCCGCGTGGCGCAACGGGCCCAACGCTTGGAGTCACTCGGCACGTTGGCTGGCGGGATCGCGCATGATCTCAACAACACCCTAACCCCAATTCTATTGGCCATAGAGGTAATGAAAGCGCAGTATCCCAAATCCTCAGGTGTCATTGACCTGTGCCAATCCAGTGCCATTCGCAGTGCGGCCATGGTCAAACAACTCCTGACTTTTGCCAAGGGGGCGGAGGGCAAGCATGTCTCGATCCAGCTGCATCATTTGCTACGGGACATGGCGAATATCATCAACGGAACTTTCCCCAAGAACATCCATTTGATTACCAAGTGGGACTCGGACCTCCCAACCGGTTTCGGGGACGCGACCCAAATCAGCCAGATCCTCATGAACCTCTGCGTCAACGCGCGCGATGCCATGCCTGATGGCGGCACGCTCGTTCTCGAAGCTCGACCGATCGAGGTGGACGCCACGTTTGCCGCCACCACGCCGGATGCCCAGCCGGGAAAATACGTCCTGCTGCGGGTGATAGATAGCGGCGTTGGCATGTCACCGGAAATTATCGAACATATTTTCGACCCCTTTTTCACGACGAAAGGTCCGGACCAAGGCACCGGCTTGGGGCTGTCCACCGTCATGGGTATCGTCAGAGGCCACCATGGATTCGTTCAGATATATTCTCACCCAGGACAGGGCTCAACTTTCACCGCCTATCTACCCGTCGACCGCACGGGAGGCGTTGTTCCGGTTGCCCTCAAAGCAGCTTCTGAATTCCACGGGCAGGGTGAAACCATTCTCCTGGTGGAGGACGAGCTTTCGGTGCGCGAGGTGGCACTCGCCGTTTTCCAGCGGTTGAACATCAAACTGGTGACGGCCCGCGATGGTGCCGAAGGACTCATTCAGGCGGCCCACTATAAGACCAGCCTGTGCGCGATTATTACTGACGTCCATATGCCCAACATGGGTGGGCTGGCATTCGTCCACTCGGTCCGCAGGCTGCTGCCGGACATCCCGATTGTGGTTACCAGCGGGCACCTGGAACTAAAGGACAAGAATCAATTCAAGGCTTTAGGCGTGCAGGAATTCCTCGACAAGCCTTTCACCGAGCCGGAACTCACCGCAGTGTTGAAACGCCTTTTTCAGACAAGAAGCCCCACTCTAGAATTAGTTGATTACATAGCATCGTCTGGTTAAAACACCACAAGAACCATGAAGAAGCATCACACGAAGAGCATGCGCATTCTCCGGGAAGCTGAACAGGGCAAGCGCTCTTGGAGCTACTTCGTCAGCATGGCATTGATGTCATCGCCTGAAACAAAGTCAGTTATTCCACGCACCATGAGAATGTAGCCGTACTAAGTATGAGAAGAGTGCACGAAAAAACTTGGCCCGACCTCTGCTCTGCTTGATCGCCTTGGTGCTGGATTCTCCACATTTAAAGAAAGGCTAGGGTAAGTTGCGTATGTTGATGTAGACGCTCAAACGAGCTTGGCGCTGCGCATCTGCGCGGCACGAACGAGGGCGTCGGCCATATCGGACGGCGTCACGGCGCACTCGATGCCACATTCCTTGAATACAGCGATCTTGGCGGCGGCGGTGTCCTCGGCTCCGCCGACGACGGCGCCGGCGTGGCCCATGCGGCGTCCGGCGGGGGCCGTGGCCCCGGCGATGAAGCCGGCGACAGGTTTCTTGCAGTTGGCCTTGATCCAGCGGGCGGCTTCGCCCTCGGCGCTGCCGCCAATCTCGCCGATCATGATGATGCCCCAGGTCTCGGGGTCGTCGTTGAACATCTTGATGACGTCGAGGTGCGACGTGCCATTGACGGGATCGCCGCCAATGCCGACGCAGGTGGTCTGGCCGATACCCTTCGACGTGAGCTGGAAGACGGCTTCGTAGGTGAGGGTGCCGGAGCGCGAGACGACGCCAACGTGGCCCTTCTTGTGGATGTAGCCGGGGGCGATACCGATGCGGCAGCCGCCATGGGAGTCCTTGCCCGTGCCGGGCGTGACGATGCCGGGGCAGTTGGGGCCGATGAGGCGGGTCTTGCGACCGAGCATGGCGCGCTTGACCTCGATCATGTCGCGGACCGGGATGCCCTCGGTGATGGCGACACAGAGGCCGAGGCCGGCATCGACACTTTCGAGAATGGCGTCGGCCGCGAAGGGCGGGGGAACGAACACGGCCGAAGCGGTGGCGCCGGTGGCGGCGACGGCGTCGCGGACGGTGTTGAAGATGGGCACCCGGTGGGTGCCGTGCTCGAAGAACTGGCCGCCCTTGCCGGGCGTGACGCCGGCGACAATCGACGTGCCGTAGTCGAGGGAGAGCTTGGTGTGGCGGGCGCCGAACTCGCCGGTGATGCCCTGGACGAGTACCTTGGTGGAGGGAGTTACAATGATTGCCATGGGGGGAAGGAAGGAGTGAGTAGCGGGTAGCGAGTAGAGTTTAGAATCAGCGAGCTGAGGAAGGCGGCTAGTGGTTTTGTGGGATTGTCATGCTCACTGCTCGCTACTCGATGCCCGCTACTGTGGCGGTCACGCCACCAGCTTCACGATTTTCTGTGCGGCGTCCGCCATCGTGTCGGCAGAGTCAATCTTGAGGCCGGACTCGGCCAGGGTCTTTTTGCCGGCGGCGACGTTGTTGCCCTCGAGGCGGACGACAAGCGGGATCTTGAGGCCGAGCTCGCGGGTGGCGGCGACCACGCCGGTGGCGATGGTATTGCAGTCCATGATGCCGCCAAAAATGTTCACCATGATGCCCTTCACTTTGGGGTTGGTGAGGATGATCTTGAAGGCGGCCTGCACCTGGTCCTTGGAGGCGCCGCCGCCGACGTCGAGGAAGTTGGCCGGGCTGCCACCGTAGTGCTTGATGATGTCCATCGTGCTCATGGCGAGGCCGGCGCCGTTGACGAGGCAGGCGATGTTGCCGTCGAGCGCGATGTAGGAGAGGGAGAACTTCGCGGCCTCGATTTCCTTGGGGTCCTCCTCGTTCAGGTCGCGCAGGGCGACGAGGTCGGGATGGCGGAAGAGGGCGTTGTCGTCGAAGGAGACCTTGGCATCCAGCGCGAGCACCTTGCCATCGGGCGTGGTGATGAGCGGGTTGACCTCGACCATGGCGGCATCGGTCTCCCAGAACATGGTGTAGAGCGAAGTGATCAGCTTCACGGCGTTCTTGAAATAATCGCCGGTGAGGCCGAGCTTGAAGGCCAGTTCGCGCGTCTGGTAGCCCATGAGGCCGACGGCGGGATCAACGTGAACCTTGAAAAGCTTCTCGGGCGAATGGTGGGCGACGGTCTCGATCTCCACGCCGCCCTCGGTGGAGGCGACGATGACCGGACGCGAGGTGGCGCGGTCGAGCAGGATCGCGAGATAGTATTCCTTGGTGATTTCGCTGGCCTGCGTGAAGTAGATCGTCTGCACCTTGCGGCCGGCGGGGCCGGTCTGCGCCGTCACGAGCGTGTTGTTGAACATGCTCTTGGCATAGGCGAGGGCGTCGGCCTTGGTCTTGGCGAACTTGACGCCGCCCTTGAAGCCGTCGGTGAAGGTGCCCTTGCCGCGGCCGCCGGCGTGGATCTGGGATTTCACGACCACCGGGGCATCGGGCAGTTGCGCCAGCGCGGACTCGAATTCAGTGGCGGAACGGGCCGCGACGCCCTTGGGAACGGTGACACCGTATTTCTCGAACAAAGCCTTGGCCTGATACTCGTGGATATTCATGGAAAAGAGACTGAATTGTTAGCCACAAAGCCCGGGCAATTGACACAAAAAAGAAGCCGGAGCGTTCGCGGCAGGGGCGGAGCGATCTGTAGCGGCGGTCTATGACCGCCGATGAGGCGGCCCGGCGCTCATAGAGCGCCGCTACAGTCAACCTGTTGTTCGTACACCGCAGGGCGGGATTGCCTTTCCGTCCGCTCCCGGCACGATGCCCTCGCATGCAATCACATGAGGTGCTCAAGGAGGTGCTGAAGAA
>JAYUBB010000271.1:0-11617 GCA_043741015.1 Opitutaceae bacterium | reverse complement strand
GGGCGTTAATCCCGCATGAAGTCACCCCGCATTTCCCTGGCTGCGTTGATGGGCGCGCAGGCCCAGGTCACCTTTAACGACAATGCCGCCAAGTTCATGCTCATCGCGCTGGCGCAGTATCCCGGGGTGCTGCGCGACACCGATCCCAACGTCATTCGCGCGCTACTGAGTGCTCTGCTCGTGGTGCCATTCATCGCTTTCTCGCCATTGGCGGGCTGGGTGGTGGATCGTTTTTCGAAAAGCAAAGTGCTCAACTATTCGCTGGCGGCGCAGGCGGGCGTCATGATGTTGCTGACCGGGGCGCTGTGGATCGAATCGGTCTGGGGCGCGGTGACATGCTTTTTCCTGCTGGCGTTGCAAGCGACGATCTTTGCCCCGGCCAAGCGCGGCATTCTGCGCGAGCTCGTGGATGCCAGGGGGCTGTCGCGCGCGGTCGGCCTGATGGAGATGTTGTCCGTCAGTTTCATTCTCGCGGGGATCTTTGCCGGCGGGTGGCTCTTCGACAAATTGACCGGCCGGGCGCTCGCGCAAGGATTCGTGGAAGGTCATGCGGCGGCGCACGGTGCCCTCCTGACCGCGATCATTCTCACCGGACTTTCGTTGCTTTCGTGGCTGGCGTTCCAACTGGTGCAGTTCACGCCCGCGCAATCGAGCGAACGATTTGCGCCCGGCTTGTTCTGGCGACACGGGTCGCAGATTGCCGAGCTGTGGCGCGACCGTCCGTTGCGCCGGGCGACCTTTGGCATCATGTTTTTCTATGGGGTCGGCGGCTACCTGCTGGTGCTGCTGATCCAGATGGGGGCTGACCTGCACGAGGGTGGTGGACTGGGTTCGGCGACCGCGGCGAGCTACATGGCCCTGTTGTTGGGCGTGGGCACTTTGATGGGCAATCTCGTGGCGGGGCTGCTTTCCCGTCGGGGCGTCGAGCTGGGACTGGCGCCGCTCGGCGGAATACTTCTCGCGGTGGTGCTGTTCGTGCAGGGCTCAATCGGGGAAGCGACCAGGGCGTTTCATGCGTGGCTGGTGGTCGGCGGGTTTGCGTCGGGGATGTTTTTGGTGCCGCTCTATGCGTTCATTCAGGAAACGTCTGGGGCGCATCGGCGGGGCCGGGTGCTGGCGGCGGTCGGGTTGCTCGACAGCATCGCCGGCCTGGGCGCCAACGGATTGTTTCTCGTCCTGGCCGGTAGCAGCATGCTGGACTGGAGTCCGGCGACTCAACTTTACGCCTTGGCGGGACTGACGGTGGTGATGGTCGCCTATGGTCTCTGGCACATTCCGCACCACACGGTTTGCACGGTAATGCGGTTGATCGGACCACTTTTCTACCGGGTGCGCTCAATCGGCTGGGAGAACATACCGCCGGGCGGCGCGCTCGTGATCTGCAACCACCTCTCCTATGTGGACGCAGTCGTCCTGCAGATCGCCTCGCCTCGACCGATCCGGTTCATCGCCTTTGCCGGATTTGTGAAGAGTCCCGTTATGCGCTTCATCTTCCGGGCGGCGGGCGTGATCCCGGTCACGGCGAACAAGCCGATGAAGGGCATACGGCTGGCGGTGGAGGCCATCGAGAAGGGTGAACTCGTTTGCGTCTTCCCGGAGGGCGCCATCTCTCGTACCGGCCAGTTGATGATCCTTAAGCGGGGCTTCGGCCTGATCGCCGAGGCGGCGAAGGCGCCGGTCGTTCCGGCAGTCATCGACGGCTTGTGGGGCTCGATCTACTCGTTCGCCGGCAATAAATACCTTTGGAAGTCGCCGCGGCTCATGCCGACGCCCGTCTGCATCGTATTTGGCAAACCGATCCCGCCGGCCGAGGTGAACCTCGGCTCCGCCCGCCAGGCCCTGCTCGACTTGGGCGAACAAGCCTTCCAAGAACGCCCGGCCTTGAAGCGGCACCTTGGCCGCGAGGCCGTCCGCGCCCTGGCGAAGCATCCGCGCCGCATCGCGGTGGTGGATCGCACGGCGGAGCGGCGGGAGGTCAGCGCCGGCCAGCTGCTGGCGATGGCTGCGGCCTTGTCCCGGCGGATCCGCGCCACCGTGTCGGACCGTCGCGTGGGCATCGTGCTGCCGCCGGGCGTGGGGGCTAACATCGCCAACCTTGCCATTGCCTGCGCGGGCAAGGTGCCGGTCAACCTGAACTTCACGGCCGGCCGGGCCGCCATCGAGTCATCGCTCCGGCTCGGCGAGATCAACACCGTGATCACGGCCGATGCGATGAAGGCGAAGATGCCAAATTTCCCATTTCCCGAGCGGACACTTGACCTAAAAAGGGAAATCGAGGCCACCGGCGGCAAGAAGGCGATTCTCCCCTGGCTGATCGCCGCCCATGTGCTGCCCAACCAGTGGGTGGCCGACTTGCTCGGCCTGCCGCGGATGGGTGACCACGACGAGGCGGCACTGCTCTTCACCAGCGGCAGCTCGGGCGAGCCGAAGGGCGTGATCCTCACGCACCGCAACATCCTGGCGAACTGCGCCCAGATCTCGTCGCTCTCGATTCTGCCCGAGACGGCGACGATGCTCGGGTGCCTGCCGATCTTCCACTCCTTCGGTTTCACCGTGACGCTCTGGTATCCGATCTTGCGCGGTTGCAAGGTGGTCACCGTCCCCAGCCCGCTCGACACGCGGAAGATCGTCGAAGCCATCCAGCAGGAAAAAGCGACCGTGATGGTCGGTGCTCCGACCTTCATCCGGCCGTTTCTCAAGAAGGCGACCAAGGAGGAGCTCAAGACGCTCAACCTCGTCGTCACCGGAGCGGAGAAGCTGCCGATGGATCTCTACGACGCGTTTTTGGAGCAGTTCGGCATCGAGATTCTCCAGGGCTACGGGCTCACCGAGACGACGCCGGCCGCCTGCATCAACCAGTATCACCCGCCCATCACGACCACCACGGCGGAGCACCAGGAGGGCAAACGCACCGGTGCCGTGGGCCGGCTGTTGCCCGGCTCGACGGCACGCATCGTGGACCCCGATACCGGGGTGGAACTGCCGATGACCTCCACCGGCATGCTCTGGCTGAAAGGTCCGCACGTTTTCCCTGGCTACTTGAAGGACGACGAGAAAACAGCCGCGGCACTCAAGGACCGGTGGTTTGTCACTGGCGACATCGGCCGGATTGACGAGGACGGGTTCATTTTCATCGAAGGCCGGCTCTCGCGTTTCTCCAAGATCGGTGGCGAGATGGTGCCGCATGGGACGGTTGAGCAGCGCATCATCTCGGCCTTCGGCTGGGAGGAGAACGACGGGCCGGTGGCAGTGGTCACCGGCATTCCTGATTCATCCAAGGGTGAGGCGCTGGTGCTGTTGACCACCAAGGATGTCGCTGCCGCCGACGTCCGCGCCAAACTGCTCGACGCCGGGTTTCCCAATCTCTGGGTGCCCAAGATAATCGTGAAGGTTGAGGCGATCCCGGTCCTCGGCACGGGCAAGACCGACTTAAAGGGCTGCCGCAACCTCGCATTGGAGAAGGTCGCTGTGCTGGGCGCAGAGTGATGGTTCAGGCGGGAGTGGCTGCGGCCTGCTCGTGTTTCTCCCGGGCCAGCCATAACAGCAAAAAGGCGGCCGAGCACACCACGGCGCAAACGAGGAAGATCGCCCGGTAGCCGATGCTTCCCACCAAGGTGCCGAACGACAGATAACCGATGGTCGAGCCGATGCGGTTGGCCGTGGTGTAGAGATTGGTTGCGGTGCCGGGCTGGTCGGGAATGTAGCTTTGGAAAAAGGTGATCGCGATGCCTGACACCACGGCGATCATGGCCGCGCTGAGAATCTGGACCGGATAGATGTGCCACGGGGCCTGCACCTGCGAAAGGAGCGCATAATAGGCGATGGCGATGACCAGGCCGATCCGGATCAGGCGTCCGGGACTGCCCCGGGAGGCCAGCACACCGAAATAGAACATGAACGGCAGCTCAAACACCGGCGCGACACTGAAGATGATCCCCACCTGCTGTTCCGTGCCGCCGAGGGTGCGCAGGACCATGAGGGGCAGATTCATCATGCCCATGGTGATGCAGATGAAGACCAGCACGAAGGCGGTGAAGTAACAGAGCAGGTCCCCACGGCGCAGAATCTGGCGTAACGGGGTCCGGGCAGCGGTCGAGGCAGACGATGGCGGACGGGCGGGGATATAGCGCCAGACGATCAGCAGCAGGATTAAAAAAAGCATGGCACAGACCAGGAAGATGCCCTGATAGGAATAATGGATCATCACCCAGGCGGCGATGGCGGGCCCGATGGTCCACGCCAGGGAGAAGGTCAGCCGGAAGATGTTCATGTAGAGCGGAGCTTCGGCTGCCGGGACGCCCAGGCGGGGCAGGGCTTCGCGCTCATAAGCGAACAGTTGCGCAAAGGTGATGGACGAGACCCCGAGGACGGTTGAGCCGATGACGGTGAGCCATACGACATCGCGCACGAAGGCGTAACCGGCATACCCCGCCGCGCCACAGAGGCAGCTCAGCAGCAAAATCGAACGCCGGTTGAACCGCGTGTCCGACCAACGGGCCAGTATGGTGGTGATAGCGATGCCGCTCAACGAGGTGATGGTCATGAACACCCCGAACACCCAGTTGGACATGCCGACCTCAATGGTGCCAAACATCGAGTAGAAGGGCGCGACAAAGGAGTAGGCCATGCCGAGCACGAGGTTGCCCAGCACCATGATCAGGAACTCGGGGTGCCCGGTCAGCCGCCGCCAGGGCACGAGGAATTGTTGCATTCGAGTATCGCCGGTCAAATGACCACCGTCTGTAACGTGGTGAAGTTCCACAACGGCTGGCTGGCTTCGGTGGCGAGCTCGTTGAAGGCGGTGAGTTCGGCGGAGCTGAAGAGCAAGCCGCCCGCCGCGGCCGTGTGCTTCGCCCAGCCGGCTTCGAGCTGGCCGGGGAGCATGCACGCCTCATTGCCGTGGCCGATGATGTCAGCGATGACGGCCTTGACGTTTTGCTGCTGGTTGCGGCCCTTCGCGAAGGCCCCGCCGTTGAGCGCGTCGGGATGGATGACTTGGAAGAAGAAGCAACAGGTGCCCTTGTCGCCCTCGGTCTGGTCCCAGCGGCTGCGGATGGTGGGGAGCGACCCACCGATAAAGCCGCCGACAATCTCGTTGATAAGCGAGAGACCGTAGCCTTTGTGCGCGCCGAAGGGCAGGAGGGAGACGGCCCGGTTGGGATCGGTGGTGGGGGTGCCGTCCTTGTCCACCGCGGCGAGCGGGGGCAGCGGCTTGCCCTCGCGCTTGAGCTGCTGGACGCGACCCATCGCAACGACCGAGGTGGCCCAGTCGATCACGATCGGATAGCCGATGGCGTCGGTGGTGGGGAAGCCCCAGGAGTGCGGGTTGGTGCCGAGGGTGGGAAATTTGCCGCCGAAAGGAACGACCTCCGCGAGTGAAGCGGTGCAGTTGGTGTAGGCGATGTAACCTTTTTTTGCGGCGTCCATCACATAGCCGCCACCCCAGAGGTAGTGGAAGGCGTTGTCCACGGAGACGGTGCCGACACCGTATTGATCGGCGAGGCGGATGGCCTCGGCCATGGCGCGGTAGGCGGTGGACTGGCCGAGCTTGCGGTTGGCGTTCCAGATTTTGGCTGCAGCGAAGCGCGAGGATTTCTCTTCAATGCGGGCGCCCGGAACGCAGCCCTTGGCGCCGGAGCCGAAGAGGTGGTCGAGGTGCAGGGCCTTGATGCCGTTGTGCGTGCGGATGCCATGGCGCGAGGCCTCGGCGCACAGCCGGGCGCCCTCGGCAGCTTCGTCGGCGTGGAAACCGCGGTGGCGATAAGCGGCCTCCAGGAGGGCGTTGTGCTGGGATTCGGGGACGATGTGGAAGGTTTCCATGAGGAAAGTAGCGAGTAGCGAGTAGTGAGTAGAGCAGTTACAAACTGGCGAGTGGAGCGGGAATGAGTGTGAGCTTTGAGGTTAGGTATGCCCGCTACTCACTACTCGATGCTCGCTACTGCAAAGTTAGACAACCTTGCGGACCGGCACCTCGGGGTTGACCTGCGCGAGGGGCTTCTCGCCGTGCATCGCGAGAACGAGATTTTTCACGGCGGCAGTGGCCTGGCGGACAACGCTTTCGTAGGTGCGCGAGCCAACGTGCGGGGTGCAGACGACATTGGGCAGCTTGAGCAGCGGGTGATCGGCGCGGGGCGGTTCCTCGTCGAGCACATCCGTGCCGTAGCCGCCGATCTGGCCGGATTTCAGCGCCTCGATCATGTCGCCCGTGTGGACAATCTCGCCGCGGGCGCAGTTGAGGATGAGCACGCCCTTTTTCATTTTAGGGAAGGATTTAGCGCTGATCATGTCGCGCGTCTCGGGCGTAAGATTGGTGTGGAGCGAGAGGTAGTCGGCGGCGGCGTAAACCTCGTCGAGGGTCGAGGCGCGCTTGACGCTGTGGGCGACGGCAAATTTCTCGTCCCAATAAACGTCAAAGCCAATCACGTTCATGCCGAAAGCCCGGGCGCGGAGGGCGACTTCCTTGCCGATGCGGCCCAAGCCGATGATCCCGATGGTCTTTTCGAAGAGTTCATGGCCGGTCTTGCGTTTCCAGCCGCCGCTGCGGGTGGAATCGGTATGGGAAAGCAGGTTTTTCTCCAGGGCGAGCAGCAGGAGGAAAGTATGTTCGGCCACCGTGGTGTGGTTGACGCCCGGGGTGAAGAGCAGGGGCAGGCCGAACTCCGTGCAGGACTTCACATCAATTTTGTCCACGCCGATGCCATATTTGCTGATGACCTTCAGGCGCGGTCGGGCTTTCTCCAGGACCTGGCGGGTGATGAGGTCGTCGCCACAGATGTAGCCGTCGATGTCGCCGACAAGGGCGAGCGTGTCAGCTTCGTTGAGCGGGCCGCGTGCGCGGATGATTTCCCAACCGGTATCGGCGAGCAGCTGGTGGTGGCCACCCGGGGTGTCCTGAAACGAAGTGGTGGTGAGAAGGATGCGGGTCATGGAAAGGTGGAATCAAACGGCCCGGGTCCCGGCTTTCAAAGAGAAACTTGCCGATATCCTGTCATGTTTGCCTGAGTTTCGCCTGGCGAGAACTCAGGACAAATCCCGGGCGGCCAGCAGGCCGCAACAGGACAATACACTGTCTGACTGACCCGAGGTCCGGCGCAAGCACCGGCACTGCCTGCTGGAGGGGCCAAACATCCGCGTTGCCCTTGGACTCGGAGCCCGTTTGTTAACTGTTTCGCTAATGAAAACACCTGCGCAAGTCACTGCCACCCTTAAGCGCCGGCTGGGAGTGTGTGTCGACACGACCGACAAAGGTCGTTGGGCGGCCTCGTTTGACAGCAGCAAGATTTCCTTCCTGCCCGACGCCGTGATCACCCCGCGCAAGGAGGCGGAAATCGGGGTGGTGCTTGAGCTGGCCAATATGCATCGCGTGCCGGTCACGGTGCGCGGGCGGGGCACGACGCTCATGGGTTCAGCCGCCCCGGTGAGAGGTGGCTGGGTGATCGACATGCTGCGGCTGAAGAAAGTGCGGATCGATGCGGATGCCGGCATGGCACATGTCGAAGCCGGTGCGACCACCGCTGCGGTGCAGCGCGCCGCCGAGGCCAAGGGCTGGTTTTACCCCCCCGATCCATCGTCCAAGGAGTATTGCACCATCGGGGGCAATGTCGCCTGCAACGCCGGTGGCATGCACGGCGGCAAATACGGTGTTACCCGCGATTTCGTTCTAGCCCTGCGCGGCTTCCTGCCGACCGGCGAGCTGGTGCAGTGGGGGACCGCGACCAAGAAATTTGCCGCCGGCTTCAACCTGCGTGACCTTTGGATCGGCAGCGAGGGCATGCTCGGCGTCGTGACCGGGGCCGTGCTCAAGCTCGTGCCGCAGCCCGCTGCGCGCTGGACTCTGCTGACCTCTTTTGCGGATGAGGTCGCCGCGCTCAAGTCGGCCAAAATTCTCTTCCGGGCGCGGGTGCAGCCGGCGATTTGCGAGTTTCTTGACCGGGAGAGCGTGCTCTGCGCCGAACGGGCCACCGGCAAGACGGTGTTTCCCGGCCAGGCGGGCCGGCCCGTGATTCTGCTGGAGCTGGCAGGCTCGCTGGCGGAGGTGGACGACATAAAAATGGACGTGCTGGCCTGGGCGCAGTCGCACGCGATCGCCTTCAAGGAGGCACACAGTCGGGCTGAGGCGGAGGAACTGTGGGCCGTGCGCCGCAAATGCTCCGGCGCGATGTTCGAGCTGGGCGACGCCAAGCTCAACGAGGACATCGTGGTACCGATGCACCACTACGAGAAGTTCGCCCGCTACATCACCCGGTTGAAGAAAAAGTCCGGCCTGCCGATCCCGACCTTCGGTCATCTGGCCGATGGGAATCTGCACGTGAACATCATGTATCACCGGGCGGATCCGGCGGAGACCCGTGCGGCCGAGGCGGCGGTACAGAACCTGATGGAGACGGTCGTCAGCCTGGGCGGCGCCATCTCGGGCGAGCACGGCATTGGCCTGGCCAAGACGCCCTTCCTGCGGCTCCAGCACAACCCCGCGCAGATCCGGGCCATGCAGGCGGTGAAGAAGGCCCTCGACCCGCGTGGAATCCTCAATCCCGGCAAGATGTTCCAGGAAGTCCGCATCTGGAAATTCCCCAAACTGCAGCTCAAACTGCCGTGGGATCACAAGTGACGCGCCGTTTGTCGGTGCGTCATCCTGATTTCCAACGGAACGAAGGATCCACGGCTGGATTCTTCGCTGCGCTCAGAATGACAGGTGGCGGGGAGGGAACGGTAGAGACATCGGGCTAAAGGTACTGGTGGGACCCGACCTCCGGACGGGTTCAGAGCGCGTCCAGAGGCCGCGCTCCACCGCTTTAGTCGCCCCTGGCCGTGAGATGGCAAGCCTGGTCGTTCCGGCCAGCGCGCCAGCTGCGTCTTGACCAGCCCAAAATCGCCCTTGGGAGCAACTTTTCAGAGGGCAAAAAGTCCTTTTTTCCATTGCGCCGACCAACCCCGTTCCCTCAATTCTTCGCCTTAAGCCCATAATGCATCTCAAGGCGCTCAAGCTCCACGGTTTCAAAAGTTTTGCGGACAACACCACCCTCACGTTTCAGCCCGGTGTGACGGCTATCGTCGGTCCCAATGGCTGCGGCAAGAGCAACATCGCGGACGCCATCCGCTGGGTATTGGGCGAACAAAGCGCCAAGGCGCTCCGCGGTGGCAAGATGCAGGACGTGATCTTCGAGGGCGCCGACACCCGCAAGGCCGCGCAATTCTCCGAGGTGGCCCTGTTGCTGACGGAGTGCGAGAAGCAGCTCGGCAGCGACTTTCATGAGATCGAGATCATGCGGCGCGTCGCCCGCGACGGCCAGGGTGAGTATTACTTCAACGGCCAGCCCTGCCGCCTGAAGGACATCCACAAGCTTTTCATGGACACCGGCGTCGGCCGGACGAGCTACTCGATCATGGCGCAGGGCCAGATTGACCAGATCCTCTCGTCGAAGCCCGAGGAACGCCGCGTGGTGTTCGAGGAGGCCGCCGGCATCACCAAGTACAAGAGCCAGCGCCGCGAGGCGATGAACAAGCTTTCGTTGACCGAGCAGAACCTGGCGCGCGTGTCCGACGTGATCAACGAGGTCGCCCGCCAGATCGGCTCGTTGAAAAGGCAGGCGGCGAAGGCCATGCGCTACAAGCGCCTCAGCTTCCGTCTGCGCCAGCTCGCTCTCGCCCAGGGCAACTACCAGTGGCGCGGGCTCAGCACCACACTGGCAGAGTTGGATGGCCGGGTGAACGGCTTGCGCGGCGACGCCGAGACCCGCCGGGCCACGCTGGAGGAGAAATCCCGCGCCCTCGACGCCCATAAGGCCAGGCGCAGCTCGCTCAACCAGCGGGTGCAGGATGCCCAGCAGGCGGTCTTTGACCTGCGTTCCCAGAAAGAAGCGGCTGAGAACCAGTCCGGCCTGGCCTTGGTCAAGCGCACCGGCTTGATCGAGCGGCTTGAGGCCGGGAAGGATGACCTGGGCGAACTGGAAATGCAGCTCAAGGAGCTGACCTCCCAGGTGGACACCGGCTCGCAGGACAAACAGATGCAGCTCAGCCTGCTCGGCAGTTCCGATGCAGTATTCCAGGACCGTAACCGAGAGCTGGCCGTCATCGAAGGCGAGCTTACCAGGGCCGAGCAGCAGCTCAGCCAGGAAAAATTTCATCTCCTTCAGGTGGAGAGCACCGTTGCCCGGCTCCGCACCGAAAGTTCGGGCCTCGAGGTTGATGCCCGCACCAGCCAGCACAAGTTCGACCAGCTCTCGACCGAACTGGCCGAGCTCCGCACCGCCGTCGAGACCGCCGCCTCGGCCCTCGCCGAGGCGAGCCAGAAAGTACAGGAGGCCCGCACCGCCCAGAGCCGCGCCAACAACGACGCGCAGGCCGCCCAGACCGCGCTGCAGGAGGCCACCCAGAAATTCCGCGACGCCCAGCGCCGGCTGCAGGAGATTGACCGCAGCCTCGCCCAGAAGACCGCCCGGCTGAAACTGCTCCAGCAACTGCAGGAGAAGTGGGAAGGCTTCGGCGAAGGGGCAAAGGCGCTTTTGCAGGGCCGGCTCTCCAATCTTTTCGGCGAGCAGAAATTCATCCCGATCACCCAGGGCCTGGAAGTCCGCGCGGAATACGCCAAGGCGCTCGAGGCATTGCTCGGTGCCTCGGTGGAGGCCATCGCGGTCGCCGATCTCGGCACAGCGCAGAAGATTCTCACTCAGCTTGAGGCTGATCAGGTCGGCAGCGTGTGTTTGCAGGTCTCAGCGGTCAGCGATCGGCAGTCAGCGGTCAGCGGTTTGCCCGCGGGCATGAAGCCGGCCACGGAGGCGGTCGCCAATCTGGAGCCGTCGCATCCCGCGGTCTCCATCCTCGCGGCATGCTATATCGCGGATGATCTCGGGGTGTTCCTGGATTACTGGAAGGCAAATCCTGCGTTCAGCTTCCTCATGGTGGCTACGCCGAAGGGCGACTTGGTGGACCGGCGCGGCCTGATTTTCGGCGGCCATCACAAGAAGCCCGCCACTAGCATCGTCCAGCGCGAGGTTGACCTGCGCGAGACGGGCAAGGCCGTTGTCTCCGAGCAGAAGGCGCACGACGGGCAGCGCGCCCTTATCGACCAGCTTAACACAGTGCTCACCGAGGCCGAGCAGGCCTTGGAGCAGCGCCGCAAGGAAGTGCTTTCCTCCTCGCAGCACGCGGCCGCCCTGCACACCGAGGAGAAGAATGCCCAGCGTTCGCACGACGACGCCCGGAACCGGCTCCAGCGGATGGAAAACGAGCTGACCAATCTCAAGCGCGATCACGATGAAGCGCTGGCCCGCCTGGCCAAGGCCCAGGCCCAGCTGGCCGAGGCCCATGCCGCGATGGAAGGGCAGAAGCAAAAAATTTCGGCCGTCGAGTCGTCAATCAGTGAGAAACGGGTCAATCGCGACCAGAAGAAGGAATCCTTGGCCCAAGCCCGGCTGGAGCTCGCCGATCGCCGTCAGAAAGTGGAGGTGCTTGACCGCGGTCTGACCGAGATGGAGCGCCGCCGGGTCCAGCTCGCCGATCTGCACGATCAGCGCGCGATTGAGATCGAGACCTGGACCGAGCAAATCGCCCAGCTTGAACGTGACAGCGAGGAGCAGAAGCGCCGGGCGGGCGAAGTGGCCACCACCCTGACCGTTGC
>JAYUBB010000270.1:0-3635 GCA_043741015.1 Opitutaceae bacterium | reverse complement strand
AGTTTCTCCGCATCGCCCGGTCGCACGACTACCACGCCATCATGCTCTCGATGAAGTCGAGCAACCCCAAGGTCATGATCCAGGCCTACCGGCTGCTCGTCGAGCGCATGGCGCGGGAGGACATGCACTACCCGCTGCACCTCGGCGTCACCGAGGCCGGCGACGGCGAGGACGGCCGGATCAAGAGCGCCATCGGCATCGGCTCGCTGCTCCTCGATGGCCTCGGCGACACCATTCGCGTGTCGCTCACCGAGGATTCCGTCTACGAGATTCCCGTCGCCCAAGCGATCGCGGCCAAGGCGATGCGTTTGTGGAGTGAAAACAAATGGAGGCGGGACGATCCCAGCTCGGACTCCATCGACCCCTATCATTTCACCCGGCGCGAACCAGCCACCCTCAGGTTATCCGAGCGCTGTATCGTCGGGCCCGAGCAGCCACCCCGGGTGATCGTGCGCATTGGCTCCATCGCCCAATTGGCCGAAGCCGCGCAGGTTCTCGCCGCCCCCAAACTCAAGGACACCCCCGCTGAAGGCCTGCTGGTGCCGGTTAGCACCCCGGGCGACTTGGCAATGCTCTGCGAGACGGCCGCGAAGACCACCTTGCCCGTCGAATTTCTTGCCCTTGATCTCGGCTCAACCCTCACGCCTGACGCGCTTCAGCCTCTGCTGGCCCTGTGCAAAGGCCGCCTGCTGCTCGTGCGAAGGTTCGCCTTGGGAGAAACTGAAGCTTTCGCGGCCTTCACCGGCTTGGTGCGCCATCACGGGCAATTTCTCGCCGCTGAGATCGCTCCCGGGGATTTTCCCGCCTATGAGCCTGTTCTGCGCCAGACCGGCGACGCCGGGCTGGTGTTCACGCTCTCGACTGCTGACGCCAACGCCGGCCATGTCATCGGTGCTTACCGCCAATTGGTGGAGAGACTCAAGTCCGCCGGCTCCTGCGCCCCGATCTGGATCCGCAATACCGCCGGCACGGCGGTGCAGGGCGACAACAGCTTCCTTTCCAAACTGCTCGAGGCGAGTTTTCTGACGGGCAGCCTGCTGTGCGATGGCATCGGCGACCTCGTGAGCATTGAGACCGAGACCGACCCCACTCGCGCCACCAAGCTGGCCTACAATGTCCTCCAGGGTGCCGGTGCGCGCATCTCCAAGACCGAGTTCGTCGCCTGCCCCAGCTGCGGCCGCACCCTGTTTGACCTCCAGACCACGACCCAGCGCATCCGGGCACAGACCGGCCATCTCAAGGGCGTGAAGCTCGCCATCATGGGCTGCATCGTGAACGGCCCGGGCGAGATGGCCGATGCGGATTTCGGGTATGTCGGTGGCGCCCCGGGCAAGATCAACCTCTACGTCGGCAAAAACTGCGTGCAATACAACATCCCGCAGGCCGAGGCCGACGCCCGCCTGATCGCCCTCATCCGGGAGCATGGGAAATGGGCCGACCCCGAGCCGCACCAACTGGCGAATGCCTGAATTTTTTTGCAGGCGGGGTCGCCCGCGCCCCAACCATGCGGTATCCTGATTCTGGAGCCACGGCGACCCCGCCGGGGAAGGTTCTCAGAGGGAAAAACGCGCCCCGGGCCCGGCCGGTTTTTCGCAACACCAAAATGCCAAAAGTTATGCTCCATTCAGGTGTGAACAAAATGTCGGAAAGTTGCCCTTGAAACGCATTTTTTGATTCACGTTACTCGCAAAGTATCTTTTAACCGTTCTCCCTTCAGTTGTTCATTGCCAACTCCGCAGCGCACCCGGTGCCCGGTCCATTCAAGGTTCTCCCCATACGCCGGCCATAAAGCCCTTCGCCCCGCAGCTCCCTCTGCCGGCCAGGTCGTGGCCCCAGACTCCTTTTCCCTTGAGTGCAACGGCCCCCGGCGAAGCGGATGTTACGGCAGGACAGTTTTAGGGCGCGATCAAACCGTCACCTTCCGCCCAGCATGCCCCTTCCACCCCTCCAGACCAGTCTCTGGGAAACCGTCAAATGCGACCTCAAGGGCCTGTTCCCTGACGACGTGTTCCAGATGTGGTTTGAGCCGATGCTCTGCCTCGAGACCTCCGAGGATGCCGTGACCCTGGGCGTGCAAAACGATTTCGCCGCGATCTGGATCCACGACAACTACCTCGATCTCATCTCCCAGCGTCTCCGGCTGACCGCAGGACGCCTCGTGCAGGTTACCCTCCGCAAGATCGACCAGGGCAACGGCCCCGTCACCCGCCCCGCCGCTGTCGACCCCAAGGCCCGCCCCGCCGTCAAGCGCCCGCTGCGTTACGACGAGCGCTCGGCCGCCGCCGGCACGCTGAACCCGCGCAACACCTTCGAGAATTTCGTCGTCGGCCCCAACAACCAGTTGTCGCATGCCGCCGCCCTCGCCGTCTCGCAGGCCCCGGCGCAGGCCTACAACCCCCTCTTCATCCACGGCTCGACCGGCCTCGGCAAGACCCACCTGATGCACGCCATCGGGCACAGCATCCTCCAGCGCAACCCCGAGGCCAAGATCGCCTACCTCTCCACCGAGAAGTTCACGAACGAATACATCCACGCCATCCAGGAGAACGCGCTCACCAAGTTCCGCCAGCGCTACCGCAACGTGGACGTGCTGCTGGTCGACGACGTGCAGTTCCTCGCCGGCAAGGAGCGCATCCAGGAGGAGTTTTTCCACACCTTCAACGACCTCTTCGAGTCCCAGAAGCAGATTGTCATCTCCAGCGACCGCCCCGTCACCGAGATCGCCACGCTCGAGGCCCGGCTCGTCTCGCGTTTCCAGTGGGGCCTGTCCGCCGACATCTCGTCGCCCGACTTCGAGACCCGCGTCGCCATCCTCCGCACCAAGGCCGCCACCCTGAGGATCGACCTGCCCATGCCCGTGATCGAGTTCATGGCGCAGCACATCTCGAAAAACATCCGCCGCCTCGAGGGCGCCCTGATCAAGATTTCCAGCTACGCCGCCCTCACCGGCAAGCCCATCGACCTCTCCATCGCCGAGCATCTCCTCAAGGACGTGCTCATGGAGGAGGCGCAGAACCGCCTCAACATCGAGGGCATCCAGAAACGCGTCGCCGACCACTTCCAGATCCGCCACTCGGACATGACGAGCAAGCGCCGGCCCAACGCCATCGCCTTCCCCCGCCAGATCGCCATGTATCTCTGCCGCCAGCTCACCCGCCACTCCCTCCAGGAGATTGGCGAGGCCTTCGGCGGCCGCGACCACGGCACCGTCATTCACGCCGTCAAGACCGTCGAGAACATGATGGAACAGGACGACTCGGTCCGCGGCAGCGTCGATTTCCTTAAGACGCAGCTGTCCAAGTGAGGCTTGGTTCGCTGTAGCGGCGCTCTATGAGCGCCGGTGGGTTCTCCCGGCGGTCATAGACCGCCGCTACGGGATTTCGCGATAACCCCCTACTATCACAGGCTTGTCGTTTCAGCCTGATTGACTACTTATCCGTGACCATCGGTGTAATCCGTGGCTAAACCTTTTCCCTGATGACTCTCTCCCCCGAACAAAAACAGGCCGTCACCGCCTGGGTCGCCGCCGGCGACAATCTCTCCGTTATCCAGAAGAAGCTCTCCGAGCAGTTCAAACTCTCGATGACCTACCGCGACGTCCGCTTCCTCGTGGACGATCTCGGACTGGAACTGAA
>JAYUBB010000269.1:0-3663 GCA_043741015.1 Opitutaceae bacterium | reverse complement strand
CGGAGAAGACGGTCTTCACCTTGCCCGCGTCGATGTCGGCCGCGAGCGACGTAAGCTGCTGCGCCGGCAACGCGGAGATGAGGCCGGTGACCAGCGCGCCGCGGACATTCGGGTTGCGGTCGGAGGAAATGAGGAGGCGGTCGCCCTGCCCCACCCGGCTGACCAGCGAGACGGAAACCTTGAGCGCGTCGGCGAGCTTCCGCGTGAGAAACTGCTCCTCGACGCTGCTGCGGCCGGAACCGACGATGGCCACGGCGCCGTGCTTGAGCAGGTCAGTCGCGGCCTTGAGGGCCATCTCCGCCGCCGTGGCGTGGCCGTCGATCAGGGGGGCGAACAGGCGGTCGGCGGCCTTGATCTGCTTGTAGAGCAGGCGGCCGGAATCGGACATCCATGTGTCGTTCACGGCGTCGTTCTGGCGCGGGGTGATGCGGTAGATCACGCCCTCGCGGCTCCAGACCTCGGTGTTGGCGCCGACGGAGGACTCGGGGTCGAGGCCGGGCGTCTGCTTGAGGAACCAGACGCGCATCTTGAAGCGGAAGTCCGTCGAGGTGAGCGCACCGACGGGGCAGATGTCGACGGTGTTGAGCGAGTAATTGTTCTCGAGCTTCTTGCCCGGGTAGCACGTCAGCGTGCTGTAGCTGCCGCGGTCGATGAAGCCGAGGACGTCGTCCTTCGCGATCTCCTTGGAGAAACGGATGCAGCGGGAGCAGAGGATGCAACGCTCGTCGTCGAGGGTGACGCGCGGGCCGAGCTCGGTGCGCTTGGGCTTCACGTTCTTCTGCTCGACGAAACGCGAGTAGCCGCGGCCGTAGGCGGTGGAGTGTTCCTGCAGCTTGCACTCGCCAGCCTGGTCGCAGATCGGGCAGTCGAGCGGGTGGTTGATGAGCAGCATCTCCGTCACGCCCTCGCGGCAGTCCTTCACCATCGGGGAATTCGTGCGGATGTGGAGACCGGGCGAGGCGTTGGTGCCGCAACCGATCTGTGGGCGCGGGATCCAGTTGATCTTCTGCTTGCCGGTGGCCGCGTCCATCACCGGCGCTTTCGTGGCGGGATCGACGGCCGGCATGCCCATTTCGATGAGACACATCCGGCAGTTGCCCACGATGGTCAGCTTCGGGTGGTAGCAGTAATGCGGAATCTCAACCCCGGCGAGCTTGGCGGCCTCGATCACGTTCGTGCCCTTAGGCACGGTGATGTCCTTGCCGTCAATGTTGACGGTCACGAGGTCGGCAGGTTTGACGGGAGCGATGGACATTGCGAAAATCAGATGAGCGGGGCCGCGGGTTCGGGCTTCGTTTTCTTGGTTTCGGCGTAGCCCTTGAACTCGTCGCCGAACTTGGCGAGGAAGCTCTGGGTCGGCCACGAGCAGGCCTCGCCGAAGGCGCAGATGGTGCGGCCGGGAATCTGATCGGCCACGCCCTTGAGCAAAGCGGCGTCCTGTTCGCGCGCCTCGCCATGGACCATGCGCGTGGTGATCTTCTTCATCCAGAGCGAACCCTCGCGGCAGGGCGTGCACTGGCCGCAGCTTTCGTGCGAGTAGAACGCGTTGATGTTGGCCAGCGCCTCCACCATGTTGACCGTGTCGTCCATCACGATGACGCCGCCGGAGCCGCCCATCGTGCCGATCATGCCGAGCGAATCGAAATCCATCGGAACGTCCTCGACGCCCCAGTCGTAGTCCACCATCTCCGCGCCGACCTTGCGCTTGCCCTTGAAGCGCTCGCCGAAGCGGAGGATCTTGGCCGACGAGCCGCCGGGGATGACCGCCTTGAAGGTACGACCGGGCAGCGGTCCGCCGCAGACGTCGTTGAGGAGCTGGCCCATGGTGATCTTGCCGGCCTCGAACTCGTAGTAACCGGGCCGCTGCACGTGGCCCGAGACGCAGAAGATGCGGGTGCCGGTGTTGTTGGGCGTACCGATCCTAGTGTAGGCTTCGCCACCCATGTCCACGATGTGCTTCACGTGACAGAGGGTCTCGACGTTGTTGACGATCGTCGGGCACTGGTAGAGGCCGAGGACGGCGGGAAAATAGGGCGGCTTGATGCGCGGATTGGCGCGCTTGCCCTCGAGTGACTCGATCAGGCCGGTCTCCTCTCCGCAGATGTAGGCGCCGGCGCCGCGGTGCACGAAAATGTCACACGAGTAAGTCGACCCGAGAATGTTTTTGCCGACGAGGTTAGCGTCGCGCGCTTCCTGGATGGCCTGCTCGAGGATGCGGGCGCCGTGGGGCATCTCGCCACGGATATAAATGTAGGCCTGCTTCACGTTGTTCGCGAAACAGGAGATCATCGTGCCCTCGATCAGCTGGTGCGGATCCTGGTGCATGATGTAACGATCCTTGAACGTGCCGGGCTCGGACTCGTCGGCGTTGACGATGAGGTAGATGGGCTTGCCGCTCTTCCGGTCCACGAGCGTCCACTTGACACCGCAGGGGAAACCGGCACCGCCCCGGCCGCGCAGGCCGGATTTCTTGACCTCGTCGATGAGCTCCTCGGGCTTGCGCGCAAACGCTTTCTTCATCACCTCGTAGCCGCCGTGCTTCAGGTAGCACGGGAGGTCGTTGGTGTAGCCGGGCTCGTCGACGTGGGCGAAGATCAGGCGGCGTTGGGCGGGAGCGGGCATGGGCGGAATAATCAGGGCTTGTCGTCGAGGACGATCTCAATGCCGCCGGTCCAACGGGCGGCGAAGTTGTAGACCATGGCAAGCAGAACGCCAAAGACGAAACCTCCGACGGCGTGGATGAACGGCATGAACAGGGCACCAGCGCCGGCGAACAGCCATGGGATGCCGAGCAGACGCGGAGCGATGGCGAGGTCGGCGGCGGTGGCGGCGGCCCCGAGCGTGAGCAAGAGGACTGGCGCAACGATCATACCAACGAAGCCGTTGATCAGCCCGAGCACGAGCCCGAAACGGACGGGGGGAACCTGGAGAATGCGAAATTTTTTCATGACGCGGGGCGGACTTTGGCCGCGTGCTTGATCTGTTGGCTGAGGGTCTGGGCCTTGGCGGCATCGACCCTTTCATGGAGGTCGTCATCAATCATGACGACCGGGCCGGTGCCGCAACTGGCGAGGCACTCGACGAAATCAATGGTCACCTCGCCGTCGGCCGAGACCTCGCCGCGGTGGCAGCCGAACTCCTGCTCGAACTTCTCGCAGACCTTGTAGCCGCCCACCAGCGCGCAGGAAAGCGTGCGGCAGACCTTGATGTGGCGGCGACCGATCGGCTTCTGCCGGAACATCGGATAAAAGGTGACGACCTCGTAGACGTTGATCGGCGGCAGCTCAAGCTTGGCGGCGACCCACTCGATGGCCTCGGGCGGGATCCAGCCTGTGTCCTCCTGGACCAGGTGCAGCAGCGGCAGCGTGGCGCTGCGCTTCACCGGGTAATGGGTGATGACCTCGTCGATCTTCTTCAGGGTTTCGGGTTTGAGGTTCATCGACGGAAAATCAGCGGTCGCACTCGCCCATCACGAAGTCGAGCGAGCCCAGGATCGAGACGACGTCGGACACCATGTTGCCGACGCAGAGCTTGGGGAGGATGGAGAGGTTGCAGAACGAGGGGCTGCGGATCTTCATGCGCCACGGCACACCGCCGCCCTTGCTCACGATGTAGAATCCGAGCACGCCCTTCGGATTTTCGGCCTCGAAGTAGACCTCGCCG
>JAYUBB010000268.1:0-3693 GCA_043741015.1 Opitutaceae bacterium | reverse complement strand
GTGTGCGGGCTGTTTGCCGTGCTGCGGTTCGACACCTTTGTCACGCGCGACAACCTTGCCATCATTCTCCAGCAAACCGCCGTCATCGGCATCGCGGCCCTGGGCATGACGCTCGTCATCATCGCCGGCGGCATCGATCTTTCGGTCGGCTCGATCATCGCGCTGGGCACAGTGGTGGTCGCGCTCCTGCTTCAAAAGGGGGTTTCGCCCCTGCTGGCCGCGCTCGGTGGTGTCGGCGCCTCGGCGCTTTGCGGAGCGTTCTCCGGCCTGCTGATCACGCGGCTGCGGCTGCTGCCCTTCGTCGTCACGCTTGGCATGATGGGCGCGCTGCGCGGCGCGGCCAAGGGCCTGGCCAACGAACAGCCGGTCTATCCCGATGAGAGCTGGCTCAACGGTCTGATGCAGCTCGGTCGTCACGGCGGGCTGCCTTCCGGCGTGTGGCTGATGCTCGGGCTCGCAATCATCGTTGCCCTCGCGCTGCGCTGCACGCGATTTGGCCGCCACGTGTTTGCCGTCGGTTCCAACGAGCTCACCGCGCGCCTGTGCGGCGTGCCCGTCGAGCGGGTGAAGCTGCTGGTCTATATTCTCGGCGGCGCCTTTGCCGGCGTCGGCGCGGTGCTCCAGTTCGCCTACCTCACGGGCGGCGATCCCACCACTGCGGCCGGCCTCGAGTTGAACATCATCGCGGCGGTCGTCATCGGCGGCGCGAGCCTGGCCGGCGGGCAGGGGACGATCACTGGCACGCTCGTCGGCGCGCTCATCATGAGCGTCGTGGCCAATGGTTGCACCAAGCTCGGCCTCTCGAACTGGGTGCAGGAGATCGTGACGGGCGGCATCATCATCGCCGCCGTGCTGCTGGATTATCTCCGCCGCCGCAGTGCCACGCGCAGGGGAGGTTGAGGCGTCCAGGGGCCCATGCACTCTTGCTAAAAATTCCGGGGTGTCTTCATAGGAGGCGGCATGCGCATACTCGTGATAGAGGATGAGAGTCAGCTCGCCCGGCATCTGACCGGCGTGCTGACGCGCAACAATCATCTGGTGAGCGCGCAGACCGATGGCGTGGCCGGACTGCAGGAGGCGCTCCAGACGCACCCCGATCTGGTGGTGCTGGATATTGGCCTGCCGGGGATGAGTGGCTGGGAGGTGCTGGCCCGCCTGCACGCCAAAGGCAGCACTTCGCGCGTGCTGGTGCTGACCGCCCGCGGTGATGTGGAAGACCGGGTGAAGGGCCTGAAGGCGGGAGCGGATGACTACCTGACCAAGCCGTTCTCGATGGAGGAGTTTGTCGCCCGGGTGGAGGCGCTCGGCCGGCGCGGCCTGGGCCCGACGGCGGCGGACTTGCTGACGGTGGATGATCTGCAGATGGATGTGCACCGGCGGAAGGCCAAACGGGCCGGCCGGGAGATCGCGCTTTCCCCCCGGGAATTCGAACTGCTCCAGGTGATGATGCAGGAGCCGGGGCGGGTCTTTTCGCGCACGGAATTGTGCGAGCGGGTCTGGCAGCGGGATTACGAGTATGACACCCGCACGGTGGAGATTTTCATCGGGAGGCTGCGCAAGAAGATTGATTCCGGAACACGAACGCCCTTATTGCACACCGTGCGGTCGGTCGGCTACAGCATCCGCCCTCCGACCTGATGCCCCATGAAAAACTCCGGTTACCTTTTGCTGCTGGCCGCGGCGGGTTTGATGGCGACGAGCGCGGGCGGGCAGGCCGCGACGATTGAAGGGCGGGTGGCCCTGCCGAAAGCCAGCACCACGACCGTGGTGAACAAACGCTACGAAATCGTTTCCAGCGGGGGAGTGGTTTCCACCAATCCGCCCGTGGCGGTGGTGTATCTCGAGGGAGACTTCCCGCCGGCCAAAGCCACGCCGGCGGTGCGGGTTGAGCAGAAGGCTCTTATGTTCATCCCGCAGCTGCTGGTGGTACAGGCCGGCACGAGGGTGGAGTTTCCGAACCTCGATGACACTTTCCACAATATCTTTTCATATTCGCCGGCAAAGCGGTTTGATCTGGGCCGGTATCGGACGGACGAGAAGCCGGTGCCGGCCGTGATGTTTGACACCCCGGGGGTGGTGGTCCTGCGCTGTGAAATCCACGAACACATGCGGGGAGTCATTCTGGTGCTGGCCACGCCGTATTTTGCCATCTCGGACACGGAAGGAAACTATCGCCTGGAGGGACTGCCGGCCGGAACCTACCGGTTGAAAACCTGGCTCGACAGCCGGACGATCCATGAACGGACCGTGGAACTCGGGGAAAACACCCTCCTGCGGCTGGACCTGCCGTGAGACTGCCCTTCGCAACCAGACTCACGGCGGAGGCCGCCCGATTCCAATGGCGCCTGCTGGTCGTGCTGGCCCTGGTGGTGCTGGCCACCGCCTCGGCCGTGCTGCTGCTGACCAGGCACAATATTGCGCAGGAGGAGGAGCACCGGCGCGAAACGGAATTTCAGGTGAGCCTGGCGCTGTTGCGCAGCGTCCAGACCAACCGGCAGGCGACACTGGTGGAACGGTGCCGGTCCATGGCCACCAAGTCACGCATCCAGGCGGCGCTGGAGGATAACGCGGAGGATCTCCTCTACCTGAGCGCGAAGGATGAGCTGCGCGACCTGCTGGCGAGTCCGCCGGAAACCGCAAGGCAAGGGCAGTCACCCCGGCGCACGGCCCGGTTCTATCGTTTTTTGGACGCAAAAGGCCGGCCGCTCGCGCCCCAGCCGGGGGTGGCGGCGGGAGCACTGGCGCCGGCGGAGGAAAACAGGCTTTCGCTGGCGGCGCTGCCCGACCAGCCCCAGGTCGGTTATCTCGTCGTGCGCCATCCGGAGCGCGGAGAGGAACTCCTGGAAATGATCGTGATTCCGATTTTCTCCAACGAGAGCGGCCGGATACTGGCGGCGCTGGTGCTGGGGTTTGAGCCCCTGCGGCTGGAGGGCGTCCCGGGCGGAGCGTCCCTGGCCAACGGCATCTGGCTGGACGGCCGGGCCCAGATGGCAGCGAACGGACCGGGCTCCTCGGCGGAATTTGGACACAAATTGAATGCTGAGCTGGCGGCGGGTGGGAAAGCGGAGGGCCGGTTTCGTTTCAAGGCGGACAACGAGGACTGGCTGGTTTTCGCCCAACGGCTGGATGCCGGCGGCGTTTATTCCCCGGCGTATGAAGTCTGCGCCTTCCCGCTTCGGGAAATGCTGGAGCGCCAGCAGGCCCTGAGCTGGCAGATCATCGGTGCCGGGGCCGCCGTGATGCTGCTCGGACTGGGGCTGAGTTATTTTCTGTCCTTCCGGCTCTCGGCGCCGGTGGAGCAGCTGGCGCATGACTCGCAGGTGCAGCGCGTGCGGCGCGCCCAGGCGGAAGCCGCCCTGGAAACGACGAGCGCCGAACTAGACCGCGCGGCGCGGTTCTCCGCCAATGCCTCACACCAGCTCAAGACCCCGGTGGCCGTGATGCGGGCGGGCCTCGAGATGCTGCAGGCGAAGGGCACGCTGGGTGAGGCCGACACTCATGAGGTCGAGACGCTGATCCATCAGACCTACCGGATCTCGAGTGTGATCGAGGATTTGCTGCTGCTCTCCCGCATGGATGCCGGCCAGCTCAGGTTGAAATTCACGGCGGTCAGCCTGAGCGAGTTGATCGCCGCCGCGCTCGACGACCTCAGCGCCCAGCCCGGGGAAAATGAGTTGAAGGTGGAGCAGGACT
>JAYUBB010000267.1:0-3706 GCA_043741015.1 Opitutaceae bacterium | reverse complement strand
ATAATCTCGCCGGCACCCCTGCTGCCGGCTTTTTTGCGGGAACATCGCGGCTGATGTCCGTTCCAACTCCTACCCCCACCGATGAAACCGGCCGGACTCCTTCTGTTCATTCCTGCCGGCTGGGTGGCAATCGCCACCGCCAGTGAGACCAGTAGTGGGCTCGTCACCCGTGAGACCAAAACCCACATCCGGGAAGGCTTGGCTACCTATCAACCACCTCCGCCCAAAAAGGAAGGCGAAACGACTGCCCCCTCCCCCGCAACAGACCCCAACGTTCTCGTCCTGCCCAAGATGATCGTGAAGGAGCAGCGTCTCCCCAGTGACGCCGCCGACCACCTGATGAGCAAGCGCGAGTTCAACCGCAAGATGGAGAACCTCTATCTCGACACGGTGGCCGAGGGCGGCCTGCTCATCGTCCTCCTCAACAGCTTCACCATTCCCATCCTCAGTCCTTCCAAGGCCGCGCGCGGCCGGATGATCTATCGCGCCAAGGAAATGGAGCGACTGGAGCACGTGGTCGACGTCAGCAAGGCCCTCGATCCCGAGGCCGACAAAAAATTCAAACAGGAGATGGATAACACCTGGACCACCCGGCCCGCCGGCGAGTTGCACCGGTAGGTCATCACCCTACCAGAATTTCCTCTCGATAGATTTCTCACTCTGCCTATCCTTCATCTTATGAAACCCACGGCACAACTCCTCGGCCTGCTGCTCGTCGCCCTTTCCGCCACCGCCCGCGCGGACGACACCCCGGCCCAGCCCGCCGCAAAGGCCGCCACCCCCGCTGCCGCTCCAGCTTCCGCCGCCACAACGCCCGCCCCCTTTCTCATCCCCGGGCTGCCGCCGTACTCGCCGCCCGCCGAGGCCCAGCCCGCCCAAGCGCCCAACCCCGATGTGCTCGAGCTGCCCAAGATGGTCATCAAGCAAAAGCCCCGCCCGCGCCTTACCCCGGAGATCATGGTCACCAAAAAAGCCTTCGGTGAGCAACTCGCCAAGGAGAAGTTCAGCGCCCTCGACCAAGCCCTCAATAAATTCACCCTCCCTCTCTTCGGCACCTCCCTCGCCGAGCGGGCCCTCGAGGAACATCAACGCGAGAAGAAGGAACAGCTCGCTTCAGACGTGCTCACCATCTCGAAAGCCCTGGAGACAACCGACCCGGCCGAGGCCAAGGCATTGAAAGACGCCGCGGCTAAGCCCTGAGCAGTTCCCGCGCGATCGTCTCCCACTCGACTCGCAGGTCTCCCGTTGCGGCCACCCGGCCCGCCCGGGCATACCAGTAGCCCGCGTTCGTCGCGTCACCCTTCTTGCGGTGCAGATAGGCGTGGATCCAGCCGCCCTCCCGTCCACCCGCAGACTGCGCCAGCTCGTGCGCTGTCTCCCACTCGCCCCGGGCGTCGTGCCACAAGGCCAGCAGCGCCCGGCTCGCTCCCGCCGGCGGCGTCGCCGCCGCGACCGATTCCTGGAATCCTTCAAATGACATTTGCGCACCCATCGTTCTCTGTTTTCGTAAGGACTCCCTCTTCCCTCCGCGACGCAAATTTCATGCCGGCCACCGAAGTCACCATCCTCCGCGAACTGCTCGCCCGTGACTCCGGCCATGTCTCCGGCACGCGCCTGGCCAAGCTCCTCGGCCTGTCCCGCGTGGCGATCTGGATGCAATTGCAGAAGCTCACCCGCCAGGGCTTCGTGTTCGAGGCCGCGCGCAGCCGCGGCTACCGCTTGCTGCAGACTCCGCCGCAGCTCCACCACGAGCTGATCCAGGCGCATCTGGCCGGTCGCCTCCGGCAACCCAATCTCATCACCCTCGACAAGGTCGACAGCACCAACACCGAGGCCGAGCGACACCTCGCCGCCGGCAGCCGCACCCCGCTCGTGATCCTGGCGCGGGAGCAAACCCAGGGTCGCGGCCGGCGGGGCCGCATCTGGCACAGCCCGCCGGCCGGGAATCTCTACGGCACCTTTGTTTTCCGCCCCAAGCTCGAGCCCGCCCGCCTCCAGGACTTCACGCTCTGGATGGGCCTCAACATCTGCGAACTCACCGCCAACTTCTGCAAGATCGAGCCAGGCCTCAAGTGGCCCAATGATCTCCTGGTCAACGGCCGCAAGGCCGGCGGCATGCTGACCGAGGCGCGCATCGATTCCGACCAGGTCCGCGATCTCGTCTTCGGGCTCGGCCTCAACCTGAACGCCCGGTCCGCCGACCTGCCCGGCGAACTCCAACGCACCGCCACCTCGCTGGCCGAGGCCGCGGGCGCCCCGGTCGAGGTCAACCGATTCGCCGCGGCCCTGATCACCCGCGTGCTCGCCGCCTACGGCCAGTTCGTCGACGGCGACTACCGCGACAAGTTCGCCGAGCTCTGGCAGCGCTTCGATGTGCTGCGCGGCCAGCCGGTCACCGTCACCCAGGGCGACCGCACCGTCACCGGCACCGCCAAGGGGATCGACGACGAGGGCTCGCTCATCGTGCGGACCGGGCCGGGTCGCACGGAACGCTTCCGCGCCGGCGAGGTCACGCTTGGTCGGGAAGCCACCCCGGCCGCCTGATACGCAGGCTTGCCCGCAGCTCTTTATCCCCGTCTAACTCCTTCACGCATACGCGGCATGGCTGAAATCCCCGACATCACCATTGAGGTCACCAATCTGGTCAAAACCTACGGTTCGCTGACTGCGGTCAACAACCTGAGTTTCACCGTGAAGCGCGGTGAGATCGTCGGTCTGCTCGGCCCCAACGGCGCGGGCAAGAGCACCACCATGCGCATCCTCACCGGCTACCTGCCGGCCAACTCGGGCTCCGTGCACATCTGCGGCCTGCCCGTCGCCAGCCACCCCGAGGCCACCAAGCGCCACGTCGGCTACATGCCCGAGAACAACCCGTTGCCCGAGGACATGCGCGTCTCCGAATACCTCTGGTTCCGCGGCCGGCTCAAGGAGATGCCCCGGGCGAAACTCCGCGCCCGCATCGACGAGGTCCTCGAGCTTTGCGACCTCAAGCGCAACCGCCACCGCATCCTCGGCCGGCTTTCCAAGGGCAACAAGCAGCGCGTCGGCATCGCCGAGGCCATCCTCGCCGAGCCCGCCGTCATCATCATGGACGAGCCCACCATCGGCCTCGACCCGCACCAGATCATCATCGTCCGCAACCTCATCGCCAGCCTCCGTGGCCGCATGAGTGTCATCATCTCCAGCCACATCCTCCCCGAGATCGAGGAGACCTGCGACCGCGTCCTCATCATCAACGGCGGCCGCATTGTGGCCCAGGGCTCGCCCGCCGACCTCCGCCACGAGATTTTCGGCCACACCACCTATCGCCTCGAACTGTCGGGCGACCCCGCCGGCCTCGCCGCCCTGCTCCCGGGCATCGACGCCACGCTCAAGGTCGTGGCCCAGGGCGACAGCACCCCCGACGGTTTCCGCACCGTCACCCTCATGACCGACACCCAGGAAGACCTGGGGGAAAAACTTCTGCAGGTTCTGCCCGCCGCCGGCTATCGCGTGCGCTCGCTCGGTCGCACCCAGCCCTCGCTGGAGGATGTATTCCTTGCCGCCACCCGCCGCAGTTGGGACGCCCGTATGCCCGACAAGAAAGAACTCCACGGCGACAGCCGCGCCCCGTTGCCCAAGGTCTGATCCCCATGCGCCACTACTTCACCATCCTCTCGCAAGAGATCCGCGCCCTGCTCTACAACCCGAGCACCTATGTCGCCGC
>JAYUBB010000266.1:0-3755 GCA_043741015.1 Opitutaceae bacterium | reverse complement strand
GGCCAGTTTCTCCGCGTGGATCTCATGCTCGATCAGCACCGGCTGGAAATCGATGCGCGACTCATCCACCAGCAGCCCCGGGAAAACGGCATTTACCTCGGACTTGGACTGAAATTTGGCGAATTCGAGTTGCAGAAAACCTACCTGCAGCTCCTGCAACCGGTCATCATCGGACAGTCGCTCAAACCGATGGCCCCGGACCGCATCACGCAAGACGAGCCCCAGTTCCTCAAACAGGTCTACCTCGGTGAACCGGATTCCCTCCTCACCGTGAGGGCGAAAACGACCCCGGGCATGCCTCTGCAGAGTTTCGATTTCCGGATGAACGACAACTACTGCCAGGGTACCATGAAGAACGGAGGGCCCGAAGCTTACGCCCTGGAATCCATTGATCCGGCCGGAGCCAAGCTGAGCCGCCCGGTCTTCGAAACCTCGGGCGGGCTGCATGACGAGATCCACCAGCTCTTCCGCTGGGTCGTGCCAAATCTGGCCAGCACGATCCCCGACAGCGTGCGCGAATTTCTCCGGAAATTCGCCGGGTGAGCGGCGGAGACGATATGCGCGGTTGACCGCCAAGCCCGCCTCGCGCTGGGATGGTGCGGGCCCGCCAGCGAAACCCCGGCTCCGCGGAGAGGATCGGGACAGATATTTCATGCCAAAATCTCCAGATCTCCCGCCCATCCACAAGCTCCGCCACCAACGCGTCGTGCTCGATAGCGATCTGGCCCGGCTCTACGGCGTGACGACGAAAGTGTTTAACCAGACGATTCAAAGAAACGCTGACCGGTTCCCCGACGATTTCGCGTTTCAGATTACCCGCGAAGAGCTTGCAAACTTGAAGTCACAAATTGTGACTTCAAGTGGCGGGGCTTCAGATTCTTCAGGGTCACAAATTGTGACCTTAAAGACAGGCGGGCACGGTGGGGTTCGAAAACTCCCTTGGGTCTTCACCGAGCACGGCGCGATCATGGCCGCCACCCTGCTCCCCAGCCCACGTGCCGTGGCGATGAGCGTCTATGTGGTCCGGGCGTTTGTGCAGATGAAGGATGCCTTGCTGGCCAACGCCGTCATCCTCAAACGGCTAGCCCAGATGGATCGCAAGCTCATGGAGCATGACGTCGTGCTGCGCGAAGTGGTCAAAAAGCTCCGCCCGCTGCTCGCGCCGCCACCCGAGCCACCCCGCAAGGAAATGGGTTTCCACACCACCCTGAAAAAACCCTGAGCACTCCCCACATCCATGAACCACCTCTATCAAGGTCGCGTCATCAAAAATCGCTTTGTTTAAGTCCGATAACACTGTGAAGCCGAAACAGGCTGTTGATCAACTTTATCCGAGCAATTTGCGGACAATCTCGTCCACCAACTTGGGGTTGGCCTTGCCCGCGGAGGCTTTCATCACGGCACCCTTGATGGCGTTGAGCGCCTTCTCGTTGCCGGCCTTGAATTCGACCGCGGCCTTGGGATTGGCCGCGATGGCGGCAGCCACCCACTGCTCCAGCTCGCCGGTGTCGGTGGACTGCTTCAGGCCCTGCCGCTCGACAATAACGCCGGGCATTTCACCGGTCTGAAACATCGTGACGAAGACTTCCTTGGCGATGGAGTTGGAAATCACGCCTGACCCCACGAGTTTCACCAAGCTGGCGATGTGCGCCGGCTGGATCTTGGATTCGGCCACCGGGAGTTTCGCCGTCGCCAGCTCGCGCAGCAGGTCGTTGGCGATCCAGTTGCCGGCGGCCTGCGGCTGCGCGCCGAGCTTGGCCGCCGCTTCGAAGTAGTCGGCCAGTTCTCTCTCAGGCACGAGCACCGAGGTGATCGTGTAGGGCAACGAGTAGTCCGCCATGAACCTCCGCTGCCGCTCGAAGTGGTGCTCGGGGATGGTGGCGCGAAGCCCGGCCTTCCAGGCCTCGTTCACTTTCACGGGCATGAGATCGGGATCGGGGAAGTAGCGATAGTCGTGCGCCATTTCTTTGGACCGGAGCGACTGGGAGGTGCCGGTCTGGCCGTCAAAGTCGCGCGTTTCTTGCACGATGGTGCCGCCACTTTCCTTAACGGCGATCTGCCGGCGGATCTCGTGGGCGATGCCGTCGCGGACAAACGAGATGGAGTTGAGGTTCTTCAGCTCGACCTTGGTGCCAAGCTTCGTCTCGCCCACCGGGCGAATGGAGATGTTGGCGTCGCAGCGCATCTGGCCCTTCTCCATGTCGCAATCGGAGATGCCCCCCTGCACGAGGGCGATGCGCAGGGAGGTCAGCAAGGCGTAGGCTTCCTCGGCGCTGTCCAGCGCGGGGTCGGTCACGATCTCCATGAGCGGCGTGCCGGCGCGGTTGTAGTCCACGAGCGAGTCGCTGGCCCCGTGGGTGAGCTTGCCGACATCCTCCTCGAGGTGGATGCGGGTGAGCGGGATCTTCTTGTGCTCGCCCATGACATTGCGCGCCACGCCGGGCAGCTCGATTTCCACCAAGCCGCCGACGCAGATGGGCTGGTCGTATTGGGAAATCTGGTAGTTCTTGGGCGAGTCGGGATAGAAATAGTTTTTCCGGTCCCACTTGCAGACAGGAGCGATCTCGCAGCCGAGGATGAGGCCGGCCTTGATGATCTTGTCCAGGGCCTCCTTGTTCATCACCGGCAAAGCCCCCGGCAGCGCGAGCACGACGGGATCGACCAGGGTGTTCTCCGGCTCGCCGTAACCGGCCGCGACGCGCGTGAACATCTTCGACGCCGTGCGCAGCTGCACGTGGACTTCCAGACCGATGACTGCCTCGTAGTTCATGCGAAAGGAGCAAGTAACGGGTAGCGGGTAGTGAGTAGTCCGGAACAACGAGCACCGAAACCCGAACGGCAGATCCGTTCAGCCATACTCGCTACTCGCTGCTCACTACTCGCTACTAGTTTCATAGGTTCGGATGCCGGGTGTGCCAGGTGTGCGCCTGCTCGTAGTGCCGGGCGATGGCCAGCAGGCCGGCCTCGTCAAAGGGCCGGCCGATGATCTGCAATCCGATGGGCAGACCGCCGCCGGTAAAGCCACACGGCACGGAGATTCCCGGCAGGCCAGCGAGATTCACACTGATGGTGTAGATATCGGTCAGATACATCGCGAGCGGGTCGGAGGATTTCTCCCCCAGTTTGAACGCCGCGGTGGGTGAAGTCGGCGAGAGCAGCGCATTGCACTCGCGCAGCACGCTGGTAAACTCGTTGCGGATAAGGGTGCGGACTTTCTGGGCACGCAGGTAGTAGGCGTCGTAGTAGCCGCTACTCAGAACGTGCGTGCCGAGAATGATGCGGCGCTTGACCTCGTCGCCGAAGCCCTCGGCGCGGGACTGGAAATAGAGATCGACCGCATCCTTGGCCTGCGGCGAGCGGTGGCCGTAGCGGACGCCGTCGTAGCGGGCGAGATTTGAAGAGGCCTCCGCGGTCGCGATGAGGTAATAAACCGCCACGGCATATTCAGCCGCGAGCGGCAGCGAGACTTCCCTGATTTCGCAACCGGCCTTCCGATAGTGCCCGATGGCCGCCCGCACCGCCGCACCCACCTCGGGATCGAGGCCGGCGCCGAAAAACTCTTTCGGCACACCGAGGCACCACGGCCCCTTGCGCCGGCCCAACTCGGCGCGGTAGTCGGGCACCTCGGCCTTAAAAGAAGTCGAGTCGCGCGGGTCATGCCCGGCGATAACGCCGAGCACCAGCGCGGCATCCTCCACCGTGCGGGCCATGGTGCCGATTTGATCGAGTGACGAAGCGTAGGCCGCCAGACCATA
>JAYUBB010000265.1:0-3766 GCA_043741015.1 Opitutaceae bacterium | reverse complement strand
CAAAAGAATATCAGGAAATCAATTTTCCCCTCGACGATCATGGCGCCGATCTGCTGGTCGCCGCCGAGTGGGCCGCTCTGGAGCTTGTGGACGGTGATGCCGAGCACTTTTTCGATCAGCCCACCGGTAGTGCCTGTGGCCCAGATCTCGTGCTCGCCGAGGATGGCGCGATTATACCGGGCCCAGTCCACAATGTTCTGCTTCTGGCCGTTGTGGGCCACGAGCGCGAGGCGCTTGCGGTTCGCCATCTTGATTTTCTTGTAGGTCATGGGACGGGGGTCAGCCGGCCGGCTCGAAGTGTGCGGCCTGGCGGGTGAGGGTCTTTTCCAGTCTGACGCACACCAGCTCGCACAGTCTGGGGATCGTCGGGTCGGAAATGTGGTAGAACACCTGCAGCCCCGCCTTGTGCCGGCCAAGGATATGGGCCACCGTCAGGGTCTGCAGATGCCGCGATATGTTTGCCTGCGTGCCGCCGGTGGCCGTCACCAGCTCCGTGACATTCCTCTCCCCGTCGAACAGCGCCTGGATGAGACGCAGGCGCATCGGCTCGGCCAGCACGGCAAAGCGCTGGGCGACGAGCTGCAGCGCGTCCTCGGTGAGTGGGCGGTGTTTGGGCATGCGGGCGAGAGAACAACCTCTTGACTTCATTGCAACTATATGTGTATATGCTCATATAAAGTCAACTTCATTTCCCTCATGACCACCTACAACCTCGTCCGCCTGCTTGCCGGCTCCGTCACTCTGCTCGGGGTCGCCCTCACCTATTGGGTTCATCCCGCCTGGCTGCTCCTGCCCGCCTTCGTCGGGCTCAACCTCGTCCAGTCGGTTTTCACCGGCTTTTGTCCGCCCACGCTGATCCTCCGCAAGCTCGGCTGGGTGGACGATCAGGATGTCATCCACTGGGGCGGCCGCCACTGAGTCATTTTCCCAACCAATCCCATGCTAAAATTTAGCCTCACCGTCCTCGCTGGCGCCGCTCTCGGCGCCGCCATGGGCTACTTTGGCCAGTGCACCTCCGGTACTTGTCCGCTTACCTCCACTTGGTGGCGCGGTGCGCTCTACGGGGGTGTCCTCGGCCTGATCGTCGCCTTCAACGGTCGTTCCGCCTGATTCTGCCATGTCCCTTTACTGCAAACTTCTGCTCCTCCTGCTGGTCGCCTGCCTCAGCCCCGGTGCGCTGCCCGCCGAGCCTTGGACGCTCGACCGCGCCATCGCGACCGCGCTGGAAAACAGTCCCGACGCCCGGGTCGCTCGGGCCCGGGTCGAGGGGGCACAGGCGTTCGTAGACCAAGCCGGCGGCGCCTGGCTGCCGCAGGTCTCGCTGTCCGGCCGCTACACGAGCACCAACAGCCCGATGATGGCCTTTGGTTCCATCCTCAACCAGCGCGCCTTCAACTTCGGCCTCAATTTCAACCACCCCGGCCGGATCGACAACCTGAACGCCACCGGCACGGTGGCCTACAACCTCTACAGCGGCGGGCGCGCCACCGCCGCCCGCACCGCCGCCCGCGCTGGCGCCGAGGCCGCCGGCCACGACCTGCGCACCGCGCAACAGCAATTGGCCACCGAGGTGGTCAAGGCCGTGCTCAATCTCCGCAAGGCCCGCGAGGCCGTCACTGCCGTCGCCGGCGGGGTGCAGGCCTACGAGGCTGCCGTCACCGCCGCGCAGGCCCGCTTCGCGGCCGGTCAGCTCCTCAAGGCCGACCTCCTCAGTCTCGAGGTCCAGCTCGCGCAAACCCGCGAGAGCTTCAGTGCCGCCCGTCACGGCGCCGCGCTCGCCGGGCTCGCCTTTCAATTTGTGCTCGGTCTCGAGCCCGCGGGCACCCCCGTGGAACTCGTGGATGACGATCCGGCCTTGGGCCGGCTCGCCCCGCCCGACACCCGCGACTTTTCGCTGCGTCCCGAGCTGCTGGGCCTGCAATCCCGGGTCCGTGCCACCGGGGCGATGGTCGAGGCCGCCCGCGGCGCCCGCCACCCGAGTGTTAACGCCTTTGCCAGCTACCAATATGACCAAGGTTGGAAGACCGACCGCCACGGCGACAGCTGGCTCGCCGGCCTGTCCGTCGACGTGAACCTCTTTGATGGCGGCCAGACCACCGGCAAGATCCGCCAGGGCAATGCCGAGCTCACCCAGGTGAAGGAGATGCTCCGCAAGGCCACGCTGGGCGTCGCCCTCGAGGTCGAGCAGGCCCGCCTCGCGCACGCCGATGCTGCCGAACGCCTCGCCGTCAGCGCCCGCGCGGTCGAGCAGGCGGAGGAAAGCGCCCGGCTGAGCCGGGCCCGTTTTGAAAAGGAAGCCCTCCTTATTGCCGACTTGATCGGCGTCGAGAGCCGCCTTCTTGAGGCGCGCCTCCGCCGCACCATTGCCGCGGCCGACGAGCGCCTCGCGCTGGTCGAACTCCGGCGCGCCCTCGGTCTCGATCCCCTCCCCCAATCCTGATCCTTTGCCCAAAATGAAATCCGTGCTTTATCTCCTCCCTGCCCTCGCGCTGGTCGCGGGCTGCACCAAACACGCCGCCTCGGATGTTGTGGCCGGGGTCAATCTGCCCCCGGTCAAGGTCCAGACCGCACCCGTCAGCGTGGAAAACGTCGCCGGCCTCACCGAGGTCACCGGCACCATCCGTCCGGTGCAGCGCGCCCTGCTCGCCGCGAAGCTGATGGGCGCCATCGAGGAGATGTCGGTCACCCTCGGCCAGCCGGTGCGCGTCGGTGACCTGCTGGTGAAGATTTCCGCCGGTGAAATCACCGCCCGCCTCGCCCAGGCCCAAGCGCAGCTCAATGTCGCCCGCCGTGATCTTGAGCGGGAGCGCGATCTCCTGCCCAAGGGCGCCAGCACCGCCGACATGGTGCGCGGACTCGAGGATCGTCTCACCATAACGCAGGCGATGGTGCGCGAGGCCGAGGTCATGCTGGGTTACGCCGAGATCCGGGCGCCGTTCGACGGTGTCGTCGCCCGCAAGTCCGCCCATCCCGGCGACCTGGCCGCCCCGGGCATGGTACTCCTCGAGATCGAGGGCACCGCCGATTTCCAAGTCGAGGCCGCCGTGCCCGACTCCCTCGCCGCCGGGCTCGTCCGCGGGGCTCCGCTCATGGTCGAGCTGCCCGCCGCCAAATTGACCTTCACCGGGATCCTCGCCGAGCTGTCCTCGGCGGCTGACCCTCAGGCCCGCTCCGTGCTTGTGAAAATTTCCGTGCCGGCCGGCACCGCGGTCCGGTCGGGCGAGTTCGCCCGGGTGCGGGTGCCAGGCGCCGCCATCCCCACCCTCTTGGTCCCCACCACCGCCCTTTCCGCCCTCGGCCAGATGGAGCGTATCTTTGTCGCCGGCGCCGGCTCGCAGGCGGTCCTCCGCCTCGTAAAATCCGGGTCGGTCCAGGGTGACCGCATCGAGATCCTCTCCGGCCTCGATGCCGGCGAGCGTGTCGTCGTCAACCCGCCCGCCGGTCTCCGTGACGGCCAGCCCCTCGAGATCCTGCCGTGAGCGCCCCCTCATATTCCGTATTCCCTGATCAGAAGAAATATGGCTTCGCGGGCCGTCTGGCCGCGATGTTCATCGATTCGAAGCTGACGCCGATGATCGTGGTGGCGTCCCTGTTGCTCGGCCTTTTCGCGGTGTTTATGCTGCCGCGCGAGGAAGAACCGCAGATCAAGGTGCCGATGATCGATGTTATGGTTGCCATGCCCGGGGCCAGTGCAACGGAGATCGAGAATCGCGTCACCAGACCGATGGAAAAACTCCTCTGGGAGATTCCCGGGGTGGAATATCTT
>JAYUBB010000264.1:0-3790 GCA_043741015.1 Opitutaceae bacterium | reverse complement strand
GACGTCGTAGGCGACGGAACCCTTCTTCGCGACGGCGGCGCAATGGATTGTTTTAGACGAAGACATCCTGTTTTTTAGCCACGGATTGCACGGATTGGCACTGATCAAACCAAGGCAGGTTTAGCCACGAAAAGGCACAAAGATCGTTTGTCCTGCAGCTGGACATAGCCCGCGCGCCTATAGGCGCCTTGAGAGCACCATTCGCCGTCGGATTCTTGTGCCTTTTTGTGGCCATAAATTCCGGGGGATTGGGTATCCGTGTTAATCAGTGTAATCCGTGGTCAAACCTCAGCGGAGGAAGGCCTCGTGCAGGCCGCCGTCAACGGTGATGACCTGGCCGGTGGTCTTGCTGAGGCGCTGCGACACGAGGAGGAAGTACGCCTCGGCCTGGTCGGCGGGGGTGATCGGTGCCTTGGTCAGGGTGCGGTCGGCGTAGAACTGGGCCAGTTTCTTCACGAGGGAATCGGTCGCCTCGTCATCCTTATAGGGAATATTGTATTTGGCGAGCGAACCGATGACCCGGTCGCGGGGGAACATCGCGGAGCCCTGCACGACGGTGGCAGGGGCGACGCCGTTGACGCGCACCAGCGGCGAGAGCTCGATGGCGAGCTCGCGGACGAGGTGGTTGCCGGCGGCCTTCGAAACGTCGTAGGCGACCGAGCCCTTCTTCGCGACGGCGGCGTTGGCCGAGGTCGTGAGGACGAGCGAGCCCTTGAGGCCCTGTTCCTTCCAGGTCTTGTGCGCCTCGTCGCCGACGAGATAGCTGCCGGTGACGTTGATCGCGAAGGTGACGGCCCACTTGTCGTCGGGGATGTGGCCGGAGGTGTCGCTGGGCACGAAGATGCCGGCGGTGACACAGATGGAGTCGAAGCCGCCGTAGGCCAGCGCGACCTCGTCGAGCATCTTCCGGATGCTGGCGCGGTCGGTGATATTGGCGGCGAGGCCCGTGGCCGGGCCGCAATTCGAGAGCCCGGTGCCGGCGACGCCGATGCCAATGCCGTATTTGTCGGTGATTTCCTTGGCGGTGGCCGACGCGGTGGCCTCGTTGAGGTCCACGCAGACGAGGTGCGCGCCCTCCTTGACGAGCCGGTGGGCGGTCTCCTTGCCGATGCCCGAGCCGGCGCCGATGACGACGATGACCTGGCGCGCGAGTTCCTTCTCAGCGGGCATGCGCTTGAGCTTCGCCTCCTCGAGGAGCCAGTACTCGATGTCGAAGGCCTCCTGCTGCGGGAGGGCGATATACTGGTCGATGGCCTCGGCGCCGCGCATGACCTCGACGGCGCAGTTGTAGAACTCGGCGGTGACGCGGCTCTCGGACTTGTCCTTGCCCCACGCGATCAGGCCGAGTCCGGGGATGAGCACGACGGTCGGGTTGGGGTCGCGCATCGCGGGCGAGTTGGCGTGTTTGCAGCGCTCATAATAAGCGCGGTAGTCTTCCCGGTATTGGGCGATGCCGTCCGCGAGGAGTTTCTTCAGGTCCGCCACGGATGAGACGGATGGGGCCCATGGGACGTATAGCGGTTTGATTTTTGTCCGGAGGAAGTGGTCGGGGCAGGACGTGCCGAGCTCGGCGAGGCGGGCAGCGTCCTTGGAATTCACGAAACGCAGGATCTTGGCGTCATCCTGGACCGTGCCGATGAAACGCTTCTCCTTGGAGACCTGGCCGCGGAGCCAGGGCAAGATGGCGGAGAACGTCGCGCGGCGCTTCGCCTCGTCGAGGGTCGGGTATTTCTGGCCGCCGAAGGCCGTGGCGTCGCCACCCTTCGCGGCGTATTTCGCTTCGATGTAGGCGGAAGCCCGCTCGATGCAATCGAGGGTGTAGGTGTAACAGGCCTTCTCGTTGTCGTCCCAGGAGATGAACCCGTGCTGGCCCATCATGATGGACTTCACCTTCGGGTTTTTCCTCACGATCTCCTGCATGGCGAGCCCGAGCTCGAAACCCGGACGCATCCACGGCACGTAGTCCATTTCACCGGCGAAGATTTCCTTCGTGAGTTTCTCGCAGTTGGCCGAGGCCGCGATGGCGATGATCGCGTTGGGGTGCATGTGGTCGATGTGCTTGCCCGGAATGAAGCTGTGCAGGGGCGTGTCGATCGACGAGGCGCGGGGGTTCAGGTTGAACGTGGTGTGCGTGTACATGCCAACCATGTCGTCCTCGGCGGCGGACTTCAGGCCCTTGTCGGCGCGCGCGGCGTAGAGCTCCTGGAGGTCGAGCAGCTTCTGCTGGTAGAGCGAAGAGAAGTTCTCGCGCGTGCTCGTGCGGAGGTCGCCGCCGGAGCCCTTGACCCAGAGCACCGCGGTGGGCGTGCCGTTGAGCGGGTCCTTTTCGGTGATCTTCGACGACGTGTTGCCGCCGCCGGTGTTGGTGATGCGCTGGTCGCCGCCGAGCAGGTTCGAGCGGTAGATCAGGCGGCCGACGGGATCGAGTGACGCGGCCTTGGTGTCGTCCCAGCCGAAATTGACGTATTTGTAGGAGCTCATGAGGAAAGGGGGTTATTTGGAAGTAATCAATCGGTCGGGCTTCAGGGTGAGGCCGGCGGCGGCGAGCTGCGTGGCGGTCGCATCGGTAATGAGTGTGCCGAGCTTGCCCCAGCCGGCGACACGGTGCGGGGTCACGCGACCGAGCTTGGTCGCATCAAGGCAGAAATAAGGCGTGGTGGTGTGCCGCAGGACGGCCTGCTGGAACGCGGCGATGTCCACATGCGAATTGGTGATGCCCTCGGCATCCATCCCCTCTCCGCTCAGAAACGCGGTCGTGAAACGCCAGCCCGCGAGGGAGCGCACGGCGTCGGAGCCGAGCAACACGGCCTGACGATGGAGAAACGTGCCGCCGAGGACGTGCAGCTCCAGGCCGCGCGCGCCGCCGAGCATGGTGGCGACAGGCAGGCTGTTGGTGACGACGGTCAGACCGCCGAATTCGCTGCGGCGGAGCAGGAGGCGCGCGAGGGCCTGCACGGTGGTGCCGGCGTCGAGGAAGACAGTGCCGCGGCGGGGGAACCGGGCCAGGGCCGTGGTGGCGATGCGGCCCTTGGCGGTGCGGGCGCGGCCCAAGCGTTCGCCCAGCGAGGCAAAGGAGGCGTTGTAGTCCGCGAGGGCCCCGCCATGCGTGCGGGTGATATGGCCGTTGGCCGCCACCACGGAGAGGTCCCGGCGCGCCGTCGCCTCGGAGACCCCCAGCCGCCGGCAGATCTCCCCCACCGGCAGAAAGCCGTCGGTGCGGATCAGGCCGCGCAACTGCTCGTGGCGGCTCTCAACAATATGGCGGGGGACTCGCATGGGGCGGGCGAGGAGCGGCTCATTTTATATGATCGGAGTCAATCATATAAAATACCCCGATCCAAACCGGCCTCAGAATCGCAGTACGCGCCATGCGTAGCGGGCGACGGACAGCGGACCAGCGGGAAGCTTTTTTCCAGAGAGGGCGTCGGTGGTGGCGGCGGGCAGGTGCACTTCCCCGCCCTTCCCGTCCATATTTACCACGACCCAGAGCGGTTTACCGCCTTGGTGCACGCGCGGACACACCAGCGTGCCAGGGGTGACGGCGAAGCGGAGCGTCACCCCGGCCTGCACCGTGTAATGCGCCACGATTTTCGTCAGCATGGCCTGGCCGGCGTCGCCGACGGGCAGCGCCCCCAGCACGACCACCGCACCCTGGCCCAGCTTGCGCTCGGTGAGGAACGCCAGGCCAGGCGCCTGTTCGCTGTGGAGTTTGCCGCCGGCCTTCGTGTCGGGTGACGCGGGCCGGAGCGCCGAGCACCAACCGGCCAGCGGCGCCGTCAGACCAAAGGCG
>JAYUBB010000263.1:0-3797 GCA_043741015.1 Opitutaceae bacterium | reverse complement strand
GGCATGGATGGCCTGGCCAGCGGCACGATGGTCATCTCGGCGTTGGCCTTCGGGGTCATCGCCTACCTCGTCGGACGGGTCGACAGTGCTGAATACCTGAAGGTATTCTACGTCCCCGGCGGGCAGGATGTGGCGATCTTCTGCGCGGCGATGGTCGGTGCCTGCCTGGGCTTCCTGTGGTTCAACTGCAGTCCGGCCGAAGTCTTCATGGGCGACACCGGCTCGCTGGCCCTCGGCGGCCTCATTGGGGTCATGGCGTTCATGATCCACCAGCCGTTCACCCTGGTGATCGTCGGCGGCGTTTTCGTCATGGAGGCGCTCTCCGTTATTTTTCAAGTCGGCTGGTTCAAGTTCACCAAACATCGCACCGGCACGGGCCGGCGGCTCTTCCTCATGGCGCCAATCCACCACCATTTCCAGAAACGGGGCTGGCCCGAGACCAAGGTTGTGCTGCGTTTCTGGGTTCTCTCCCTTGGTTTCGCCCTCGCCGGTCTCGCCACCCTCAAATTGCGCTAACGCCAAAAAATCCCATGCCCATCGACTATAATTTCGAGCACACGCCCAACTTTCGCGACCTCACCCGCACCAGCCTCGTGCTGTTGCAGCAGCCGGTGGTGCGGTCCCTGGCCAAGCTGCGCCGTCTCCGCCAGGGACAGTCCGTGCCCGAGGGCCCGGTCGTGCGCAGCGCCAGGACTTTCGCAGGAGTTCGCTGACAGGTTCTTTATACCATCCATCAATCGGAACCTTCCACTATTACTGTCAGCGGACACCTGCTCTTACTTTTAAAACGACTACCACCCGCGCCCACTTCCCTGAAGCTGCCCTTGCTCGAAAAATGATTCCTCCGCCCTCCGCCACTATCACTGCGTTGCTGGCGCGCCCGGTCGCCGTCCTCGGCGCCGGAGTGAGCGGGCAGGGCGTGCTTGAGCTGTTGTCGGTGATCGGCGGCCGCGGCGTGCTCTACGACGAGAACGCCGGAAAGGCAGTGCGGAAATTCACCGCGCAGGAAGCGGCCGGACACAGCCTCGTGGTTTTCAGCCCGGGTTTTTCGCCGGATCATCCGTGGCTGGCGGCCGCCCACGCGGCGGGCTGCACCTGTCTGGGCGAACTTGATTTTGCGTCTCTCTTCTGGCGCGGCGATCTGGTTGCCATCACCGGCACCAATGGCAAGACCACGCTCACTGAGTTCCTCGCCCATGCTCTTACCGCGGCCGGCCGGCGGGCGCGGGCCACCGGCAATGTCGGCTATCCCCTCAGCCGCTTTGTGGTCGAACAGACCGGTCGCACGGATATTGCCGTGTGCGAAGTCAGCTCGTTTCAGGCCGAGACACTGCAGCATCTCCGCCCGACCGCGACACTTTGGACCAATTTTGCCGAGGACCACCTGGAAAGGCATCCCGGGATGGCGGCGTATTTCTCGGCGAAGTGGCGTTTGCTCGAACGCACACCGCCGGATGCTGTCATGGTGGGATCGTCCGTGCAAAGCCACGCCCTCAGTTCAGGTCACGCCCTGCCGCCGTCCGCCGGCCTCGCTACCGAGGGCCAGCCGAGCGACGCACGGTTGACCGGCACGGTTTTCGCCGGCTATCCCCAGCGGGAAAACTTCCTCCTCGCGGCCGCCTGGTGGCGCCACGCCGGTCTGCCGGAATTCTCGCTCTACGCAGCGGCGCAGTCCTTCCAACTCGGCTCGCACCGGCTGGGCCGGGTGGGGGAGAAGCGGGGCGTGACCTTTTGGAATGACTCGAAGGCCACCAATTTCCACGCTGTCGAGGCCGCGCTGGCGACCTTTGCCGGCCCGGTGCTTTGGATCGGTGGCGGCAAGGCCAAGGGCGGCGACCTTGCCGGCTTCGTGCATCGCATCGCGCGGCACATCCGCCACGCCTTTCTCATCGGCGAGACCCAATCGGCGCTTTCCGGCCTTTGTCGCGAGGTCAGGGTGCCGGCCACTGCCTGCGCCAGTCTGGCCGAGGCGGTTGGCAGTGCGTTTGGCTTGGCCGCCGCTGGCGACCACATCGTGCTCAGCCCAGGGTTCGCCAGTTTCGACATGTTTTGCGGCTACGACGACCGTGGCCGGCAGTTCGAGGCCCTTGTGGGAAACCTGTGAACAACCCCGTTTTTTAGATAGCAAATCTCCAACCTCAGCCCTCATATACCGTCATGAAAATCCTCCAGATCTTCGGAGCAGTCGTCGCTGTTCATCTGCTCGCGTTTATCTTCATTTTTGCCAGCCCCGGTTGCCAGTCCGGTCCGCGCACGATGCCGACCCCCGATGCCACCGTGCCCACCTCGTCGGCGGAAGCGCCAGTTTCCTACAATGTCGCCAACCCGCAGCCGGTTGACCTCGGCACCCCGGCGGTCGCCCACACCGCGGCCTCGCCTTCGGGCCACGCCGAGCCGACGCGCCCGGGTTCGGCCGCGGCGGTCGCGGTCACGCCTGCCAGGCCCGTGGAAAATGTTGCACCGGTCTCGACCTACACGGTCGGGCGCGGCGACAGCCTTTGGAGCATTGCGAAGAAGAACGGACTGACCGTGGCCGAGCTGGCCAAGCTCAACAGTATCCCGACCGGCACGGCCCTCAAGCCCGGCCGCAAGCTCATCATCCCCGGCAAGGTGGGAGCCGCACCCAAAGACCACGTCGGTGTCGCGCCCTCCGCCATGTCACTTCCCGCAGAGAAGACCGCGATGCCGGTTCGCCCCGCCAATGGTGAGGCGGTCAAACACACCGTGCAGGTTGGCGAAAGCCTCGGGGTCATCGCCCGCAAATACCAGGTGACCGTCGGCGAGCTGGCCGCGGCCAACAATATCACCGATCCCTCCAAGGTCCGCGCCGGCCAGCAGCTCGTCATACCCGGTTTCAAGGCCGTGACCGGCAAGGGTACGACCACCGCGTCGAAACCCGCGGCCGCCGCCGCCGCAGCCGCGGCCGAGCCCGCTGCGCCAAAATTTGATCTCACCCCACCCCCGCCCGGCCAGGATCTCGACTCCGGTCTGAAAGCCGCCGAGACCGAGGTTCCGACCATCAAGGTGGAGGAAGCCGCCCCCGCCACGTCGCCTAAGAACTAAGCCATCACCGCCATGGTGAGCTCGACGAGCGCTGTTCTTCCCCGCCGACCTCTCACGATCACCCCCGCGAGCGTCATCGTCGTGTGCGTTGCGGCGCTGGTCTCGATCGGCCTAGTGGTGCTCTTCAGCGCGAGCTCGCCCATCAAGGGCGGGCCGTACGCCTATCTCTACAAGCAGTTCATCTTCCTCGCGCTCGCCATCGGTGCCGGTTGGGCGGTGGCCATCGCCGATCTCGAGCAGTTGCGGAAATTCGCCTGGATCGCCTCTGCCGTTGCGCTGCTTTTCCTTGTCATGGTGCTGATCCCGCACCTCGGCATCAGCGTAAAGGGCAGCCGCCGCTGGCTTGGCCTCGGCGGCGTGCGCCTGCAGGTGTCGGAGTTCGCCAAGCTCGCGCTGGTCTTCTCTCTCGCGCACTACCTCGCGCTCAACCAGAGCAAGCTGCACGACCTCTGGCGCGGCTTCGTCATTCCCGCGGCCTGGACCGGGCTGTTCGCCGTGCTCGTGCTGGCCGAGCCGGATTTCGGCACGGCGTTTTTGCTCGGTTCCATCGGCATGATCCTGCTCTTCCTCGCCGGAGCGCGGTTGAAGTTCCTGCTGCCCTCGATCGGCGTCGCCCTGCTGGCCTTTGCCATTCTCGTGCTCCACAATCCCGTGCGCCTGCGCCGCATCACCTCGTTCATGGACATCGAGGCCAACCGCGGCGACGGCGCCTACCAGCTCTGGCAGGCCATCCT
>JAYUBB010000262.1:0-3817 GCA_043741015.1 Opitutaceae bacterium | reverse complement strand
CGAGCGAGGCGGTGAAGTCCTCCTCGTTGCCGATCATGACGTCCACGTACTTCGCAATCTCGCGATTGACCTCCTGCGCCTTCTTCAAGCCGCCGATGGTCTTCCAGAGCGAGGGCCGGTAGTTGAGGTCGTAGCTGACGATGGTCCCGTGTTTCTTCGCGGCCTTGACGGCCTCGACGGTGACTTCTGCGGTCGAGGCGGAAAGCGCGGCGAAGATGCCGCCGGTGTGAAACCACCGCACGCCGAGCTTCCCGAAGAGATGCTCCCAATCGATGTCGCCGGGTTTGAGCTGCGAGGCGGCAGTGTTGCCGCGGTCGGGATTGCCGACGGCGCCGCGGATGCCGAAGCCGCGCTCAGTGAAGTTGAGGCCGTTGCGGACGGTGCGGCCGATGCCGTCGTCCTCGCGCCACTGGATGAAGTCGGTGGCGACGCCGCCCTGCATGATGAAATCCTCAACGAGATGGCCGACCTCGTTGTCGACGAAGGCGGTGACGACGGCGGTCTTCAGACCGAAGCATTTGCGGAGGCCGCGGGAGGTGTTGTATTCGCCGCCGCCCTCCCAGACCTGGAACGAGCGCGCGGTGCGGATGCGGCCCTCGCCGGGATCGAGGCGGAGCATCACCTCGCCGAGGGAAATTTGGTCAAAGGCGCATTCTTTGGCGGAGCGTATATTCAGTGACATGGTAGGATGATGAAGGGTGCGAGTGCTTGAAGCCGGTAGCGAGTAGTGAGTAGCGGGTAGAGAGTAGGCGGAAATAGACTTTGGTATGCTCGATACTCACTACTCGATGCTCGCTACTTGGCCGCGTTTGCCGCGTTGGCCGCCGCGACAAACTGCCGGGCGCGGGCGGTGATGGCGGCCCAGTCGCCGGCCTTCAGGGCGGCGGGCGCGACGAGGGCGGAGCCCGCGGCGGTGGCGAAGGCCCCGGCCTTGAGGAAATCGCCGACCGTCTCGGGCGTGACCCCGCCGGTGGGCAGAAACTCCATCTGGGGGAACGGCGCCTTGAGCGACTTGATGTAGGCGGGGCCGAAGAACTCGGCGGGAAAAATCTTGATCACGTCCGCGCCGGCATCCCAGGCGTGGCAGGCCTCGGTGGGCGTGAGCGCACCGGAGAGAACGGGCACGCCGGCGGCATTGCAGGCTTTGATAACTTCCAATCGCACTGCCGGGGTGACGATGAACTTTGCTCCTGCGGCGATGCCGGCACGGGCGGTGTCCGCATCGAGCACGGTGCCGAGACCGAGAAGGACGTCGGGCAGTTCCTTCGCGACCTTGGCACACAGCTCTAGGGCCCCGGGAGTCGTCATGGTGAGTTCGATGGCACCGAGGCCGCCGGCCAGGAGGGCACGGGCGCAGCCGAGGAGATTGTCGGCGTTGTCGGCGCGGATGAGGGCGATGACTTTCTGGGCCTTGAGGCGGGCAAGAATGTCGGATTTGTTCATGGGCAGCGGGAGAATCTGTCGTCGGGGCAGGAGAAAGCCGGGGAGTGACACCACAAGAGCTGTAGCATCGACCCGGCGGGCGCGAGCAAGCAGGTATCGACAGAGGATATTCTCCTTGCGGCAAGCTCAGAATAATTCAGGGATGAACCATGGGTTAACTAATGAACCTGCGGTAAATTCCGGTCATTTTCCCCTGACGCTCCGGCCATGATCTTCGAACATTTCGCCCTTAACGTGCCCGACGTCCGCGCCGCCGCCGCCTGGTATGTCGAACAGCTCGGTCTGACGGTGGTGCGGGCGCGCCCTGATGCGCCCTACACCCAGTTCCTCGCTGACAGCACCGGGAAAGTGTTCTTGGAAATCTACACCAATCCGACGGACCCCATTCCGGAGTATCCGACGCAGCATCCGTTGCGGGTGCATTTCGCCTTTGCCGTGGCGGAGGCGAAGACCGAGCGGACGCGACTCCAGGAGGCCGGGGCCACGCTGGTCGTCGAAGAGACCCTGCCCGACGGCACGCTGCTCATCATGATGCGCGATCCCTGGGGTGTGCCGGTGCAGCTCTGCCAGCGCGCCAAGCCGTTTTAGACCGGCTGGGTCAGCGGGCTTGGTAGCCCATCAGGCGGGAAAGTTTGGCGGCAGATTCCATGACAATCGCCCCCATCTCCGGGATGCGCTCCCGGGTGAATCGGACGGTGGCGGCGGTGATGCCGATCGCCGCGACCACGACGCCATCGGAGGAATGGATCGGGGCGGCGAGGCAGCGCACGCCCAGGTTGAATTCCTCGTCGTCCAGACTGTAGCCGCGCTTGCGGGTGATGGCAGACTCCTTGCGGACCTCCGCCAGGGTGTCCTGGGTGTGGGCGGTGCGCTTGGTGAGACGGCCCTTGCCGAACAATTCCTCCAGGCGGTGATGATACAGGAAGGCGATGAAGGTCTTGCCCGTGGAGGAGCAGTGCAGCTCGGTGAGCGAGCCGGGTCGGGAGGCCGCGCGCAGAGGGTGGGGGCTGTCCTGGACGGCGACGATCAAAGCGTGATCGTCACATGGTACGGCCAGATGAGAGGTCTCGTCACTGCGGGCGGTCAGTTCCTGCAGCACAGGCAGGGCCGCCGTGCGAATCTCCGTTCCGGCGAGCGAGGCATTGCCCAGGTGGATCAGCACCGGACCCAGTTCGAAGCGACCGTCCATTTTGCGGGCGTAGCCCTCGAGCTGCAAGGTGGCCATGATCCGCAAGGTGGTGGTCACCGGAATCTTCAGGGTGCGCGCAATCTCGGCGGCCTTGAGCCCATCGGTGTGCTGGGCCAGCAGTTTCATGATCCAGCACGCATTCCGCAGATTGGGAATAACGTAGCGTTCCAAGGAATTACCGTCTTCAGCAGGGGAGGTCAGGCGCTTCATGGGGATGGGGATGGGCGAGCGAAGGAGAAACGGGGCAAAATGATTTTTTTGTTGCGGAGGAGGCTGAGGAGTTCAAATATGAATAGCAAGTTCATTAGTGAAACTCGTACCCCTGATCGTTTGAGTGAGTTTGCGAACCTTAACACCCCCAACCTAAGACCTCTTATGGAAGCTACCCTGACCCTGTGGCGGCGCCTTGTGCGCGCCCCCCACACCACGGCAACGCTTGTTGCCCAATCCGGCGGAAATATTACCACCCGTATAGTTTGCAGCCTGATGCTGACCCTGGCCCTGGCCGGCAATCTCGCCGCCCAAGGCACCGGGGTTGTGACGGGACGAATCCTTTCCGCCACTTCCGGCCAATACCTGGAAGGTGCTGAGGTCTCCATTGAGGGATCTGTGATCCGCACCACGGCGGAACGCGACGGTACCTTCGTCCTGACCGGCGTTCCGGCGGGCAACTCGGTCGTAGTCGCCAGCTACCCTGGCATGGCCGCCAAGAGCGCTTCCGTTGCGGTGAAAGCCGGTGAGACGGCCTCGGTGAGTCTCACGCTCGGCGAGGAAGTCCTCCAATTGGATCGTCTCGTGGTGCGCGGCGCCAAGGAGGGCATGGCCCAGGCTGTGGCCCTGCAGAAGGTTTCCATCCAGTCGAAGCTCGTCGCCGCCTCCGACCAGTTCGGTGAAGTCAGCGAGGGCAACGTCGGTGAATACCTCAAGTTCCTCCCCGGAGTCAGCGTTGACTACAACGTCAACGATGCCCGCGGCATCTCCCTGCGCGGCCTCAGCACCGCCTTCACGATCGTCGCCGTGGACGGCACACCGATGGCCGGCAGTTCCTCCCAGGACGACACCCGTCGCTTCGAGTTTGAGCAGGTTGCGATGAACAACGTCGAGACCACCGAACTTTTCAAGACCGTGACCCCCGACATTCCCGCGACCTCGACCGGCGGCTTCATCAACTTCATCACGAAAAGC
>JAYUBB010000261.1:0-12209 GCA_043741015.1 Opitutaceae bacterium | reverse complement strand
GGCTGCTGCGCAACGTGTGCGGACCGGCGGCCAGGGCAAAGACCAGCCGCGTGACCGGATGCGCCCCATACTTGGTCTGCCCGCCCGACTCATCCAGGTTCGGGCCAAAGCTGGCGAAGAACCGCACCGGCGCCGGCTGCATCGCGTGAAACGGTTTCCTCTGCCACGGGTGCAAGGCCGCCAGCTCGCACCATTTGCCCGACACGTTTTCCTTGGGCGGCACCACCCCGGGCGCCAAGGCGACTTCGTCAAAATCGTTTTCGAGCAGGGAGTGAAGCAGTTCCGTCCGGCGCGCCAGTGGCACATAGACCTGGGCGTCGCGCCAGACATAGAGCGGCTCGTGGGCGAGACCACGCACTGTCGCCCGGTCGATCAGCCACTCGCGACCGTTGGGCTGCCCCACGATCACCAGCGCCCCGATCTTATGATCATCGAGCGCCGCCAGGGCCCGCTCCACCTTGGCGCTGTCCCGTGCGGCGTCATCGCGGAACATCACGGCCCGCCGTTGTGCAAAATAGGGCAGCATGGAATTCCAGTCCTGCCCCAGCACCACGATCACATCGTCCGGATTGGTCAGGGTCCGCAGTGAACGGCTCAGTCCATCACCGCCCAGGCTGATCGGGCTCTGGGCGGGATAATAGTGGTCGGCATAGCGCCAGATCTGGCCACCCAACACGAGGCAGACCGCACCGCCCACCAGCCACCGTGACATTCCGGATTCCGTCAGCGCCACCAGCGCAAGGCCCATGGCCAGCAGCAGCAGCAGAGCGTTCGCCATGTAATAGTAGTCGTGATAGGCGTAGAGAATGGGAAAGACCACCAGCACGGATCCGAAGCACGCGGCGCAAGCCGTGATTTCCCGCCAACGGGCCCGGCCCGCCAGCGGCACCAGCAGGCCGCAGAGCAGCAGGACCGGCATCCAGCTCAACTCCTCGCGCACGATCCGGGCCTTGGTCGCCCACAGGTCGGCGGAAAAACGCGTCGCGCTGTTCCCGAAGTTGAAATCCGTGAGGTTGGCCGAGGTCAGGAATGCGCCCAGCGGGTTCAACGCCTTGGTGGCATCCGCGAAATGCAACCACGCCAGCGTGGCGGCAAACGGCAACGCCACCGCGCCCGCCATCCAGGCAAACTCGGTTTTCCACCCGGATTTTCGCGCGGCCCACAAGCGGGCGAGCGCCCACCATCCGGCCGGCAGCAGGTAGAGCATGAACGTGGTCACCTTGACCAACCCGGCGCCGGTTCCCGCCAGCACCGCGAGGGCGAGCCAGGCCTTGCTGCGCTCCGCCACCGTCCGTTCAAACGCCACCCAGAACCACAGGCTGAACATCAGCGCCATCGTCTCGATGAGAAACCCCCGCGCATAAAAGATGTAGAACGGACACGTCACCACCACCGCCAGCACCAGCCAGCGGTGCCCGGGCGCCACCCGCCAGCGGGCCAGGAGCAGGAAGATCGCCGGCAGGCACAGATAGAAACACGCGATGCTCACGGCCCGGCCGGCCTTGGTCAGACTCCAGTTGGTAAGCTTGCTGACTTCCACCACCGTCCACTGATACAGCGGAAACTCCATCGGGATCGACCAGGGCTTGCCCAGCACCGGCGTGGGATACGCCAGCGCGAAATTATTCTCCGCCTTGATCCAGTAGGTCGAGAGCGCGGTCTGCGCCTGGCGAAACTCGCCCCCGGGCAGATTTTTGCTCTCCCAGCCCACATGCACGCCCCAGAGATTATAAAGCAGGCAAAGCAGAAAAGCGCCCAGGGCCAGCCGGCTTTCCAGCCGTGATGGCTGCGGAGTTGGGGCGGCGGATTCCATCGCGTCAGGCAAAGTCAACCCCCACCCCTTGCCAACCCGATTATTGCGGCGGCGCGGCCTTCTCTTGCTGGCACCGGCCAACTGCAATTCTTACTTGCCGAGGCAAGACGGCAACCTCCTCGGCGTGTTCAAGAAGCTGGGTGGCAACATCGATGGCTGAGCGGGCAATTGCACAAGGGAAGACCGGTGGCTGGCAGCCAACTGGTCACCCTCCTGCCGCCGTCATGGCGGCCCGGTCGCCAAGCCCTTTCATGAACTCACTGAAATACTTAAACCCCCATTTTCAGTCCCCATTCATTACTGCCGTCGAAAGCGCCGCCGAAGGGCACAGCTTGACCCGGGCGGGTGGCGCATTAACAACGATAGTGCCGCTATGGCCGCTGACCATGCCTTCCCAAACCCTATCATCCCTGCGGAGGTCGGCGACGATGCTCCTCGCGTCTGCCCTCGTTTCTTCCTTCGCATCCACGTCCGAGATTTTCCCATCGACGGATCCGGCCCTGCCCAAGCTTTCCGAGCCCGCGCAAACTGAAGATCCTGCGGTCTATCGCGCGCGACGGGAAGCGGTCATGCAGGAGATGGGCGAGGGCGTGGCCGTGGTCTTCGGCGAAGGCGCAGAGGACGGGGATGGCTTTCGCCCCGACTCGGACCTTTTTTATCTCACCGGCGTGACCGAACCGGGCGCCGTGCTCGTGCTGGCGCCGAAGGAACGGGTATACCGTGAGTTTCTCCTGCTGCCGAGCCGCGACCCGGAAGCCGAACGCTGGACGGGGGAACGCGATCCCATCGGCAAGGCCCTGCGCCAGAAATACGGGTTCGAAAAGATTCAGCGCGCCGGCCGGCTGAACTCGCTGGTCCTCGACCTCGCCCGCCGCTCACCCGTGTTGTGGCAGCTCTCCACGCCCGCGGGCGGCGGGGACAAAAGGCCGGCGGATCTTGAGCTTTACGGCAAAATTTCGTCGAAGCTCGCCGGCGTAGCCACACGACCGCTGCCCTACACCCTGGCCAGGATGCGTTCGCGCCACTCGGCCGGCGAACTCGCCATCATGCAAAGGGCGGTGCGCATCAGCGAGGCGGGCTTTCGCGCCGCCGTGCTGGAGATCCGGCCGGGCGGATTTGAGGGCACGGTCGAGGCCGCCGCTGAGAAGGTGTGGAAATCGCTCGGTGCCCGGCGACCGGCGTATGCGAGCATCGTGGGCTCGGGGCCGAATTCCACCATCCTGCACTATCCCCAGAGCGAACGCACGATGCAGGACGGCGAACTGATCCTGATGGACATGGCGGCGGAATACGCGCACTACGCGGCTGACATCACCCGGACCTTTCCCGTCAACGGCCGGTTCACGCCCGAACAGCGCAAAATCTACAACCTCGTCCTGCAGGCCCAAAAGGCGGCCTTGGCCAAGGTGCGGCCCGGTGTTTACTATGAAGAACTCGATGCAACCGCCCGCCAGGTGATCGAGGACGCCGGCTATGGCGACTATTTCATCCACGGACTGGGGCACTTCGTCGGACTCGATGTCCATGACGCCGGCGCCTACCAGGAACCGCTGACCGCCGGCATGGTGATCACCCTCGAACCGGGCATTTATCTTCCGGACCAGCATCTGGGCGTACGCATCGAGGATGATGTCCTCGTCACCGAGACCGGGGCCAGGTTCCTGTCCGACGGCCTGCCGCGCGAAGCGGATGAGATCGAAAAATGGATGGCCGCACGCCCCGCGGGCGGCGGTCAGAAATAATCGGCGCTTTCGCAGCACTGTCGGTATGATCCTGGGCCATGGGTTACACTTTCAGGCTATGGCCTGGAACCAAGGTCAGTTTTGTAGTTTGTGGCGAGGCAGCGGAGGACGAGTTGCCAGTCCTCCTCACTGGCGGAGGTGATGGTCTCGCACAGCCGTTAACCCGCGGCCTCTTTGTGAACCACGCTGCCCAACGGGCGCCCGCGTGATCCACTCCACTCGCCCGATGGGCTCGGGGCCAGCCTCGCGGCTGACCATCTCCGCGCTGCCGCGCTCTGTAATCCGTAATGAATCCGAGTCTAACTCAGCAGGGATGCGACTGCCCAAGCTTTGTGGCAGCATTCGTGGCTGGCGCGTCCTGCCCGGACAAGCAGTCCCCCCCCGGCCCGGAGTCCTGTGATAGGGGGTCCACAGGCCGGAACAGGCTTTACTCCCCCACCGCGACCGAGGCTTAATTTCCAGCCCTTCGCATGACCGCCCCGGCTTCGCCTCTCTATCATATCGACAGTCCCACCCACTGGCGGCCCACGGGTGCCGGCATCGAGGTGGTCGGATGGCTCTACCCCGGCGAAACCGGCCTCTGCGTCGATATCCGCGCCCGGGTGGACAAGCGCGCTTACCTCGGCATCTACGGCCTCGAACGGCCCGACACCCAGCAGGCCTTCGGCGGATCGCTCGCGGCCCGGCGCACGGGCTTCATTCAGCGCGTGCAGGTCTGGCGCGGCGCACAGGAACTGGCCTTGGACTGGCATGACGGCACCCAATGGCGGGAATTCTACCGCACCGCCCTTGACACCTCCGCCCTGCCCGCCGACGCCACCAAACCCCCGCGCCTCCTCCGCGCCGCTGTCACCTACCAGACCCTCCACTATCTCTACCGTCACTTTCACCGCTCCTCTTGGAGCGAGCTCTGTCGTGAAACCGACACCGTCCTGCGCGATGTCCTCACACCCACGAGCGATGTCGTGATCGGCGAACGCTTCCTCGGCTACATCGAGAATCCCGGTTTCTGGATCAACGCGGGCTACGACAAATTCCGCATCACCGGCTGGATCTTCGGCGTCGGCCGCACCATCGCCCAGCTCAGCGCCACCACCGGCGTCCTCACCGAGAACCGCCTGGTCTATCCCAAGGACCGGCCCGACGTCGCCACCCACCGCTCCGACCACGCCAACGCCCTCAAGTCCGGCTACTACGGCCTCGTGGACATCCGGAAGGACACGCCCAACCCGGCCAACCTGAAGATTTTTGCCGAGACCGGCGACGGCACGCGCCCGCTCGCCTTCGCCCGCCGCATGTACCTCGACCGGCGCGACGAGCACGCCGGCCCCATCCCGGTCTACCGGACCACGCTCTTCGTCAAGGTCCTCGCCGCCTTCCTGCGCGGCCGGCTGCTCGGGCGCTACCAGTTCGACAGTTGGAAGGAGGCACATGTGGAGATCAAGCGCCTGCAGGATCACCTCGCCTCAACGCTCGGTCGCGGCGAAACAAAGAAAATCCCGCAAGCCATCGTCCGGCGTAAAGACCAGGATCCCTACACCCGCTGGTGCTGGCACAACCGCCTCACCCCGCGCCTGCGCGCCGTGCTGCAAAAGGACGCGGACGCCCTGGTCAAGGCCGGCGGCCCGCTCATCAGCGTCGTCGTGCCCGCCTACAACACGCCGGAGAAATACCTTCGCGAGCTGCTCGACTGCCTGCGGCAGCAGCTTTACCCGCGCTGGGAGCTTTGCATCGCCGACGACGCCTCGCCCCAGCCGCACGTCCGCCGTATCCTGGAGGAAGCCGCGAAGGCCGACCCGCGCATCAAGCCGGTTTTCCGCACCGAGAACGGCCACATCGCCCGCGCCACCAACTCCGCGCTTGATGTCGCCACGGGTGAATTCGTCGCGCTGCTCGATCACGACGACCTGTTGCCACACGATGCCCTGCTGCATGTCGCCTCGGCCATCGCCCGCCACCCGACCGCGGGCTACCTCTACACCGACGAGGACAAGATCGACGACCACGGCCGCCGCTTCGACCCGCAATTCAAGGGCAGCTGGAGCCCGGAGATGGCGCTCACGCACAACTACACGCACCATCTCTCCGTCATCCGCCGCACCATCGTGGAACAGGCCGGACGCCTTCGCCCCGAGTTCAACGGCGCGCAGGACATCGATCTGTTCCTCCGCTGCTGGGAGCTGATCGATATCCAGGACGTGGTGCATGTGCCGTTTGTCGGCTACCATTGGCGTGCGCACGCCGAGAGCACCGCCACCCGCGGCGACCAGAAGGGTTATCTCTTCGAGGCCGCCCGCCAAGGCATCGCCGAGGCCGTGCAACGCCGTGGCCTGCGCGCCGAGCCCATGCTGCCGGAGTTCGCCAAGAACTACGCGCTGTGCCTCCACCAGTTGAAGTGGGACCCGGCCATTCTGCGCGACAATCCCGTCACAATCGTCATCCCGACGAAGAACCGCGCCGACCTCCTCCGCACCTGCCTCGACTCCCTTGCCCGCACCACGCCGCGCGAGTCCGTGAAGGTTGTCGTCGTGGACGACAACTCCGACGACGCCGAGACCCTCGCTTATCTCAAGGAGCTGCCCGCCCGTGCCGACCTGCACTGCGAGGTCATCCATGCCCCGGGCTCGCCTGATGGCTTCAACTACTCGCGCCTCGTCAACCTCGGCACCGCGCGCGCCGACACTCCGCTCGTGCTTCACCTCAACAACGACGTCGAGGCGCTCGCCCCCGGCTGGCTGGAGGACATGGCCGGCTGGCTCAGTGTGCCGGGCGTGGGCATCGTGGGCGCCAAGCTCCTCTATCCCGACGGCACGATCAACCACGCCGGCATCTCCCTCAGCCGCGAGGACGGCCTCGCCCACGTGCTTTTCGAACGCGAGCCGGCGGAGGACCTCGGTCCCCTCTTCTTGCCACATGCGGCACGCAATGTCGCCGCCGTCACCGGCGCCTGTCTGCTCACGCGCACCGCGCTCTACCGGCAGCTCAACGGCTTCGACGAACAAAAACTCCCGGTGGCCTACAACGACGTGGACTTCTGCCTGCGCGCCGGAGCAGCGGGCCAGCGCTCGGTCGTCACCCCGCAAGCTGTCCTCCGCCACGTCGGCAGCGCTACGCGGGGCAACACGTATGCCGAGCGCGAACACATCGAGTATATCGCCCGCCACGGCACCACCCGCGATCCCTACCACAGCGACGTGCTCGACTTCCCGCCCCGCAACCTGCCGCTCAATCCCTATCACCAGCGCTCCGCCCAGACCGCCCGGCCGTTTCGGGTTCTCGTGCTCACCCACAACCTCAAGTTCGAAGGCGCGCCCATCTTTATCTTCGAGCTGGCGCGCTACCTCGCCGAGCAACCGGATGTGTCGGTCACCGTCGCCTCGCCCGAGGACGGCCCGCTCCGCGCCCGCTTCGCACAAGCAGGACTCAAAGTGGAAATCTGGAACGCCGCCGCGCTGCTCGGCGCAAAGACCCCGGCAGATTTCGCCACCGCCCTGAAGCAGTTCGCCGGCTCGCGGAACTGGGACGATACCGATCTCTTCGTCTGCAACACCATGCTGACCTTCTGGGGCGTGCATCTCGCCGCGCACCTCGGCAAGTCCTCCGCGCTCTACATCCACGAGAGCAACGCCGTGAAGCGCTTCTTCCAGCCGCTGCTGCCTCCGCTCATGCACGACACCGTCGAAGAGGCCTTCCGGCTCGCGACACGCGTCGTCTACACCGCGAAGGCCACCCGCGACCTCCACGAGGAGCTCAACGTGAACGACAATTTCCGCACGCTCGCCAGCTGGGTGGACTTCACCCGCATCGAGCAGTTCGCCGCCGCCCACGACAGGGCCGCGCTGCGCCGCAAGCACGGGCTCGATCCCGACGCCGTGGTCATCGTCAACATCGGCTCGGTCTGCGAACGCAAGGGCCAGCACATCTACATCCGCGGCATCGACCTGCTCGGCAAGGAACTGCCCGCGCTCCACCCGGGCAAAAAGATCCAGTGGGTGATGGTCGGCGCGCGTGAGGGCCTCTACATGGAGTCGCTCACCGAGGACATCCAGCTCATGGGCCTGCACGATGTGAAGATTTTCCCGGAGACGCCCGACATCTACGACTTCTACCGGCTGGCCGACATCCTCGTCTGCACGAGCTTCGAGGAATCCTTCCCGCGCGTGCTGCTCGAGGCGATGGTCTTCGGGACGCGCATCGTCAGCACCGACGTCAACGGCATCACCGAGATGCTGACCAATACCGACGAGGCCCACCTGGTGCCCGCGGGCGACCCCTTCAAGCTCGCCGCCGCCCTCAAAATGGCGCTCGCCGATCACTTCGCCGGCAATCAAAAGATGATCTCGATGGCCCACGCCCGCGCCGCCCGCCACTACCACCACGCCCGCGCCCTCCCCCGGCACCTGCAGGTGGTCCGCGAAGCCTGGCTCGGCTGACCGCCACCGGATGCACGAAACCCCCATCAGCTTCAGCCACCTCGAATCCCCCGCCCCGGGTGCGGCGCTGCCGCAAGGGCGGCATACGCTGCGCGGCTGGGTGTGGCCCAAGGCCGGCGGACACTTCGTCGACGTCCGCGCCCGCGTTGGCGACCGGATCTTCCCCGGCATCCACGGCATCCCGCGCGCGGATCTCGCCGCGCATTTCAAGACCGGCCGTCCCGTCCCCCTGGCCGAGTTCTACGTCGTCGTCGAACTCGCCCCCGGTTCCGCAGAAGTCGTGCTCGAGGCTCTCGAGATCGAGGGTCGCTGGTCGGCTTTCCAGACTGTCGTCTATCAAGTCGCACCCGCGAGCCCTCCGGCGGATGTCGCGATGCCCTCCGGGCCGTTGCGCTGGCACGAGTTTGGCCGGGCGCTGCAGATTCTCCTCCGCGAGCAGCGCCGATCGCCCGCCACGCCGGTCGCCTCCCTCGCCCGCGACCTCGTCGCGCAGATCCCCTATCCGCGCGACCTGCGTCATCCTCACCAGCCCTTCCGCGGCCATCTCGACGAGCCCGCCGCCGTCACGCGCTGCGGCTTCGGTCGCGCCGCCGTGCTCGGCTACCTCTTCCACGAGACGCAACCGATCAAACGCGTGCTCGCCACCTTTGACCTGCAGGCGTGGCAGACCATCGACCACGGCCAGCCCTCGCCCGGGCCCGCCGCCTATTATCCGCAGTTCGCGAACGCGCAGAAGTGCGGACTCTTCGGCATCATCGACGTGCCGGCCCAGCTGCCCAATCCCGTCTGCCTGCGACTCTACGCCGAGCTCACCGACGGCAACCTGCATCTCTGCTCCGTCCAACGCAGCCGGCTCTTCACCAACGAGGACGAGAAGGCGCCCTATCCCCCGCAGGACAAGGCGGCCTTTGCCTCCACGCTTGCCGCCCTCAAGTCGGCGATGGACCAGCGCAGCATCGCCGTGGTCGAGGACGACGAGATGCGCACTGAGCTCGCGCGCATTGAGACCGATTTCAACTTGCGCGCACCGAAGACCCTCCCCGGCATTGTCGCGCTGCAGCCTGCCCCGCTCAACGCAGCGGGTTTTCCCAAGCGCATTTTGCTCGTCACCCACAACCTCAACCACGAGGGCGCGCCGCTCTTCCTCGTGGATCTGGCCCGACACTATGCCTCGCTCGGCGCCCAGCTCACTGTGCTCTCGCCCGACGACGGCCCGCTGCGGAAGAACTTCGAGGAATTCGGTTCCAATATCCAGATCATCGATGTCGGGGCGGTCTTCGCCGCGCGCTCCACCCCGGACGCGCAGGAGTCAATCCGCGCCCTCGGTCGGTCATTCGACTTCACTCCGTTCGATCTCGTGGTCTGCAACACCTTCACGACTTTCTGGGCCATCCACGCCGCCAAGGCCGCCGGCCGCCGTGTGCTCCTCTACGTCCATGAGAGTACCACGCCTGCCAGTTTCTACATCGGCCGGGTGCACCCGGAGGTGGTCGCGCTGGTGGACGAGGCCTTCAGTCTGGCTGATGGCGTTTCGTTCACCACGGCCTCGACCCGCAGTTATCACCTTGATTACGGCCGGCCGGCCAACCACCGACTCACACCCGGTTGGATCGACGTCTCCCGCATCGATCGTTGGCTGGCGCAAAATCCCCGCGAGCCACTGCGGACGAAATTCAACCTCCGGCCCGGCGAACTGCTCGTGACCAACATCGGCACCGTGTGCGACCGCAAGGGCCAGCATATCTTCGCCCGCGCTGTGGACCTCCTCTGGCGACGCTACCCGGAACTGGCCGCGCGCACGCGCTTCGTAATGCTCGGTGGCGGAGACACGCCGTTCGACGGCGTGCTGGCCGACCTGCTCGCCCACCTCGGCCGCCCCAACCTCGTCGTGCATCCCGCCACCGCCGACTACTTCCCCTACTACGCCGCGGCCGACCTCTTCGTCTGCTCGACCTATGAGGAATCCTCGCCCCGGGTCATCCTGGAAGCCATGGCCTGCGGCGTGCCGATCCTCAGCTCCGGCGTGCATGGCGTCCCGGAGCAGGCCCGCGCCGACCTCGAGGCCACGCTTATCCCGCCCGGCGACACTGTCGCCCTCTGCGAGGGCATGGCGAAACTCCTCCTCGCGCCGGAAATTGGCCGCACCCTGGCCGCCCGGGCCCGCGCCCGCGTCGTGGCGGAGTTCAGCGCCGAAATTCTCCTGCCTCGCCACGCCGCCCTGGCCGCTTCAATCGCTGCTGCCCCATGATTGAGACTCCACACTGGCAGTTCGATATCGAGGTGCGGCCGGTGAACTGGCTATTCCCGGCCCGCAAATCGTGGATCGCCGGCTGGCTGTGGTCGCCGCAGCAGCGGCTGACGACCGACCTGCGCTGCTGGATCGACGGCCGGCCCTTCCTCGCCATCTGGGGTTTACCCAAGCCGGGGCTCGATGAACGGTTTCTGCACCGGGCCGGTCCTCCGTATCTGGGCTTCACCATTCTCGTCGAGCCGCACGCCGGGGCGAGCCTGCTGCGGCTCGAGGTCCGCGACCAGACGAACCAGTGGACGGAAATCTTCCGCACCGGCATCACCGTGGCCGACGGCGCACCCGTCTGCCCGCCACCGAAAAGTTTTCCCGCCCTGCTGCCACACTTGCTCTGTCCCCTGCTCCGGCTTCATCGGCAGCGCCCCGTTGCGCCCCTCGCCGCCCTGGCCGACGAGGTGGTCTCCGGCGCGCTCGCCGAGCCGCTTAATTCTCTACCCAATCCGCCCTTTCATGGCGCGTTGGAGGAACCGCGTGAATCGGGTTGGATTCGCTTCGGCCGGCTCTCCATCACCGGCTGGCTGGCGCACCGCCAGCACAAGATCACCCGCATCACCGCCATGGTTGATCCGCTGCAGGAAGGCGCTCTCCTGCCCGGCATCAAACGCAGCGATGTGGACGGCGTCTTCGCCGATCTGCCCGGTCGCGAGACCTCCGCGTTTGTCGGCCACGTCGACCTGCCGGCCGATACCACCGTGCCGGCCATGCTCAAGGTCTTTGCCGAACTCGACAACGGGGTGAAGCACCTCGCATTCGCGCAGCGCTTCACTCCGCGCGTGATTGCCGGGGCCGATGCGGCGCTGCCGGCACTTTCACGCCTGACGTTTGCCCGCGCGGTGTGGGCTCTGCGCGGCTCAGCCCGGCGCCATGGCCTGCCGCTGGGCGACTGGGCGACACTGAAACCGTCACTCGCCACCGCTTGGGCAAATTATGCTGCCGAGGCCCCGGCCAAGGCCGGCCGGGCCCGGCTCGCCCCGGAACTTGCCCCGGTGAAGGATCCGTCGGGTCCGCTGCGCATCCTCGTCGTCACGCACAATCTTAATTTCGAAGGCGCGCCGTGGTTTATCTTCGAACTGGCCCGCCATCTCGCGTCGCAACCCGGCACCACTGTGCGCGTCGTTGCCACGCAGGACGGCCCGATGCGCGAGGTATTCGTCAAGGCCGGCATGCCGGTGGATGTGATTGATCTCGGCCCGGCGCTGCGCACCAAATCACCCGGCGATTTTCACCGAGCCCTGACCACCGCCACGACCGCGCTCCCGTGGAGCACCACCGACCTCGTGATCGCCAACACCATGGTCTCGTTCTGGGCCGTCCATGCGGCGAAACACGCCGGCAAGCCTTCCCTGCTTTACGTCCACGAGAGCGCCGCCATCCGGCGCTTCTTCGAGCCACTGCTCGCCCCGGAATTGTTTTCCTTGGTCGAGGACGCCTTCCGGATCGCGACCCGCGTCGTGTTCACCGCCGATTCCTCGCGGCGGGTCTTCGATTATCTCGGCGACCGCAGCAACTTCGCGTTGCTGCCGAGCTGGGTGGACGCGACCCGCGTCGACACCTTCGCCGCCGCGCACCCGTCCGCGGATCTCCGGCGCAAGCACGGGCTCGATCCCGACGCCGTCCTCGTCGTCAACATCGGCTCCGTCTGCGAGCGCAAGGGGCAGCATGTCTTCATCCAGGCCATCGACCTCCTGAAAAGCGAACTGGGCTTCACCTACCCCGGCCGGAAAATCCAGTTCGTCATGGTCGGAGCCCGGCCCGGACTTTACCTCGAAACGCTCAAGGAGGAAATCGCCCGCCTCGGCCTGGGCGAACTGGCACTCTTCGTGCCGGAGACCGGCGAGATATTCGATTTCTACCAGGTGGCCGATATTTTTGTCTGCACGAGCTTCGAGGAATCCTTTCCGCGCGTGCTGCTG
>JAYUBB010000260.1:0-12211 GCA_043741015.1 Opitutaceae bacterium | reverse complement strand
CGTCTCGGTCACTGCGGCCGAGCTCGCGGCCCGGCCGGTGCATCCGGGTCTCCAGCCGAACCCTCATGTGCCAGCCGACACTCGTCTCTGGTCAGCCTTGCAAAACGCCAGTGGCGGCAGTTGGGCCGGCTGCGTGTATGATGCCGCCCGCATCGAGCATTTACTCAAGCTCGGCCTGGTTGCAGAAGCTGCGGTAAAACCACCGGATTCACGCTAAATCCAGTCTGGCGACAGGCATCTGCATAATCGTCCGGCCTTTCGGTAAGTGTTGTGTCAAAAACTGAATCTTCATCTCGTTCAAGCTATCGCATTTACAGCTACTAAGAGTTAGCCTGTATTGCACGCAGTCATGGCCTCACCCACCCAACCCGAATTTTGGAATGCCCGTTACCTCAAGGATGATACGCCGTGGGATTTTGACGGTCTTCCCTCTGACCTGAAGGCGTTTCTGAAAAAAAAAGGCAAAGGCGCGAAAGTCCTCATACCCGGCTGTGGCTCCGGTCACGAAATCAAGGCTTTTGCCGAAGCCGGCTATGATGTTACCGCCATTGATTTTGCTCCGTTTGCCGTGGACCGGGCGAAACGGATGGTCGGCCCCGCGCTCGCTAGTCGCGTGCTGCTGGGCGATTTTTTCCAGTATGATTTTCCGGGTGAGGCCTTCGACCTGATCTACGAACGTGCTTTCGTCTGCTCCCTCACCCCCGACCGCCGGCCGGCCTATCGCGACCGGCTCGCGCAGTTGCTCAAATACCGCGGCCTGCTCATCGGCTACTATTTCTACAAACGGCCCGTGCTGGCCGATGGCCCACCCTATGGCTTTGCCTGGAGCACCGCTGATGATCTGTTCTCGCGCTACTTCCTCCTCGTGAAGGATGAACCCGTCAGCGACTCGCTGCCCCTGTTCGCCGGACGCGAGCGCTGGCAGGAGCGCCGCCGTACGTCGCACCAAGACTAAGGCTTCCGCGCCGGGGCCTGCCGCGGGACGAAACCCCACTGCGCGGCTGAGAAGAGTCCCCGGTCGCTCAGCTTCAAATCGGGAATCACCAGCAGGGCCATGAACGACAGCGTCATGAACGGTGCGTCGAGTTTCGAGCCCAGCCGTTTGGCCAGCGTATCAAGCGCCGTATAATGCTGCGCCACGGTGCGACCATCCCGGTCAGACATAAGTCCCGCAATAGGCAGCGGCAGCACGGCGCGCCTGCCCCGCCCCACCACGCTGAGTCCGCCGCGTGACTTGATGATCAGGTTGACTGCGGCGCATAGCGAGTTGTCGTCCACGCCGACCGCCACGACGTTGTGTGAATCGTGTGCGACCGAGGAAGCGATTGCGCCGGCCTTGAGCCCGAACCCTTTGATAAAGGCGACCGCCACAAGTGACCTGGGCGCGTAACGATTGACCACGACGATTTTCAGGATGTCTCGCTTCAGGTCTGACACAACCTCGCCCCGCGCGAGGCGAGGCGTCACCCGCCAGTGGCGGGTGATCAACTGGCCGTTGAGCGCCTCGATGACGTTGAGCTGGCCACTTGCAGCTGGAGTCTGGAAATCCTCAACTCGCCTCGGCCGCGCCCGGAACGCATTGGGTGTTTGAGAGCGCAACCGCGGCAGCAGGCTGCGGCCATTGCGCGCCACCAGCTCGCCGCGCAAATAGGTCCGGCTGACTTTCAGTGCATTCCAACCCTCGAACACGATGAAGTCCGCTGGATCGCCCTTGCGCAATAACCCGACGTCCAATTGGTAGTGTTCGACGGGATTGACCGAGGCGCAGCGCAGCACATCGAACTTGTCCACCCCACCCCGCAGCGCCCGGCGCACATGCTCGTCGAGGTGCCGTACCATCAGCAGGTCGGGATGCAGGTCGTCGCAGCAGAACATCACGTGCTCGGAATGTGATTCGAGCAGCGGCGCCAACGCGGCAAAGTTACGCGCGGCTGACCCCTCGCGAATCAGGATTTTCATCCGCGCTTTCAGCTTGTCCAACGCCTCGGGCAGCGTGAAGCATTCATGGTCGGTCGTGATGCCCGCTGCGGCGTAATGGGTGGCCGTTCGTCCGCGCAGGCCGGGGGCGTGACCGTCCACCGGCTTGCCGAGCTTTTGGGCGGTTGCGATCATTGCCATGAGTCCCGCGTCCCGCGCCAGCACCCCGGGAAAATTCATGACCTCGCTCAAATATTTGATTTCCGGCCGCGCCAGCAACCGGGCGACGGCTCTGGCGTCGAGCGCGGCGCCGGCGGTTTCAAATGCCGTGGCCGGGACGCACGACGGTGCGCCAAAGTTGAATTTGAAGGGTGAGCGCCGGCCATCGCGGATCATGTAGTTGACGCCCTTGACGCCGAGCACGTTGGCGATCTCGTGCGGATCGCTGACCGTCGCCACCGTGCCGTGAATGACCGCCCAGCGCGCGAACTCAGCCGGAGGCAGGAGCGAGCTCTCGATATGGATGTGCGCATCGACAAAACCCGGTGCGATGAACCACCGGGCGCGAACCTGGGAGTCCTCGCTGATTCGCGTGATACGACCGCCGGCCCATTCAACCACCCCGGGATAGATGCGGCGTTGATGCAGATCGACGATCTGCCCAGCCAGCCGTTGCACATGCGCTTTCACTTAAGTCCAAGGTGGTTGGCACGATGCATAATGGCAATCCCCGTGAACAAAAACTACTCGCAAAACCAGCTGTCCGGTATTCCCTGAACTCCATGTCCGCCCACAATCTTTCCCGCGAATACCAGAACCCGGTCGTGCCCCGCCTCGACGATGAGGATGACGAACCGGAAGCAGTCATCAAGCCCACCCCGACGCCCGTCGGTGCCATGATCCAGAAGAAATTCCTGGAACAACGGAAAATTTTCCTGTGGGGCGCGGTGACGGACGAGACGGCCAAGGATCTCACGGAAAAACTGCTCTACCTCGAGACCATTGCACCGGGCAAGGACATCACCTTCTACATGAACACCCCCGGTGGCTCCATCACTGCCGGCATGGCCGTCTACGACACCATCAAGCTCATCACCTCACCCGTGACGATCGTCGTCACCGGCATGGCCGCCTCGATGGGTTCGATCCTCCTCTCCGCCGTGAAGAAAGGGCGCCGCTATATTTATCCCCACGCCCGCGTGCTCATCCACCAGCCGCTCATCACCGGCCGGATGGTCGGGCCCGCCTCGGACATCAACATCCAGGCCAAGGAAATGGAAAAACTCCGCATGGAGCTGAACCAGATTCTCGCCACTGCCTCCGGCCAGTCGTTTGACAAGGTCGCCAAGGATTCCGACCGCGACTTCTACCTTAACGCCGAGGAAGCCATTGCTTACGGCTTGGCCGACCATATCGTCGAAAAACTCTAGGGGCCATCCCGCCGGTAACGTCACACTCGCTTGGCTGAGCCGCTAAGCGGCGAACCATCAGGGACGGCCCAACCGGAAGCCCAGCCAGACGGCCAGCAGACAGAGCGAAACCGATAGAAGCACATTGGCGGCCGCCGCGCTCCACTGCCCCTTCTGCATCTGCTCCAAGGTCTGCCAGCTGAAGGTGGAGAACGTGGTGAAGCCGCCGCAAAATCCCACCACGAGCAGGCTCCGGAGCGACGCAGCCGATTCGCTCTCGGCCGGCCCGAGCCGAGCCATCAGCCCGCCGATCAGCAGTGAGCCCGTGACATTGATCAACAGGGTGGCCCAGGGAAACGAGGAGCGCAGCGCCAGCCCGACCAGTGCCCGGGCCACCGAGCCTGTCGCCCCACCGAGTGCCACCCAGCCAAGGGAAAACAGCAGATTCATGGCGCGGATTTTACCGGCACAACCTCGGCCTGTCGCCTGAGCAACACCCCGCGCAAATAATTGTCGGGGGCCGCGGCACGCCAGGCCGTCAACCAGATATTTGCCAGCAACCCGCCACCGGCGAGCAGTTGGGTCTCGAAGAATACCCGCCCTTGCGGAACCACGGGCTGATCCTGATTGCGGCTGAGTTTTCCGGTTTTTTCCATGACATACAACGGTTCGACCAGTTGATTCTGCGCGAGCAGAAAATCCATCACCGCCACAAACACGGGATCGCGCCCGTCGGACCGGGTTGCCAGGGAGATCGGCTGTGCGGCTGTGACCCGGCCGGCGATGTCGGAAGTCTTTATTCCCGCCTTGCGGATGAAACCGCTGTCGATCCACGTATGAAATCCCTTTATTTCCGGAGTGGTGTATCCATGCGGATTCGGTCCGACCCAACCGTCATGGTGCATGCTGGTGTGCAACGGCTGGGCGCAATCGCCCACATAGTGACCCATGATGCCCATGAGAAAAACCACGTCAGCCTCCGCATTCGCAATTTCTTCCGCAGAGCCGGCTTCCTGGTAAACTTTCAGCGAGGCAAATCCCGCCTTCAATTTCCCGTAATACTCGGTAATCGCCCAAGGCAGGAAGCCCTGCCACTCGCGAGTGTGGTCCGTGTTTTTCGCCGGATCAATGGGGGTGAATTTGTCCGGGTGGGCGGCCCGGCCGGCCGCGTAGGCGACGACAAAATCATAACGAAACGATGAAATTGTGCGGGGATCCAGCCCGGCGTCGGGAAGGATATCCACATCCAGAAAGTGATCGGGCCAGTTGGAATGCTTGAGCGGCAGGTCGGGCGAATGGCTCCAACGGTCGGGCTCCCCGGCGAGAAAGCCGATGCGACCCATATTGGCGGGATCATGCACAAAGACCGGAAAATCCGCCGGCAATGCGGCCAGGGCCAGTTCGTTGACCATCCGGTGGCCGGGATGATCCCAACCGCGGAGGCTGCTGGCGGTGAGCAGGGCACTCAACAACAGCAGTAAAGCCTGAGGTGATCTTTGCATGACCCAAGGCTGTAGCAGTTTTGTCATTCTGAGCGAAGCGAAGAATGACAGGTCACTGGGAGGGGGGCGCCGCCGGCCGCAAGCCAGCTAGAGTCGCGCGGTAGTCTTGCACACCATCGGCGATGGCTTCGGCGATCTGCTGGCGAAACTCGGACGTGGCAATGCGACGCGCCTCGGCGTCGTTCGACAAGTAACCACACTCGATGAGTACGCCGGGGCAATCGAGCATGCGCAGCACGGCTTTGCGGGCATGCTTGAAGCCACGGTCGGGGGTCTTGAGCCTGCCGATCATCACGCGGTGCAGCTGTTGGCCTAGAAGCAGGTTCGCATAGTCAAGTCGGTTGCCGGGATACGCCACGTTGGTCATGTCGTCGCCCAGTTCATCCCCCGCAGACAGCATGAACTGCGGCGCCAGCACGTAGGTTTCGACCCCGGCCACCGCCGGCCCGGCGCTGTTGAAATGAATACTAAGGTAGACGTCAGCTTTGTTGTGGTTGGCGAGCTCGTTGCGCATCAGCAGGTCGGTTTTCTTGTCCTTGGAAAGTTCGATGTCTTTCTCCCGGACAAGCAGCACGCGCCAACCCCGGACTGCGAGCAGCTTCTCCACCCGCAGCGCAACATCGAGTGTGAACGTCTTCTCATTCAAGCCGAGCTTGAGATTCTGCGTGCCGGGATCAATGCCACCATGGCCGGGATCGATGACGATCAGCTTTGGCTCCCTCGCCGGCAGAAGAGCCAGATGGTCCGCAGGTCGAAATAGCGGCGCGACAATCTTGATGACGTCCAGCTTGCTGACCCAGAGACTGTCCTGATGCGAAATCGCTGGCACGCCGAGGAACACTCGCAGGCCGTCGAAATAGTAATCCTTCTGGTTGCGCTCGAAGGTGCATCGCACGCCACGTGCGTCGCTGAGGGTCATGGCCGTCTCAGCCTTGGTCCAAGAAACCTTGAGGCCGAAGTTCCGGGCCAAATCGCGCACGCTAACGTAATCCGCGTTGCGCAGCCGGGTCGTGGCCCAGAGCACCGACGTAGCGGGCCGGGTCGGCGAGGTGCGAACCGCAGGAGGAGGCGTGACCGGTGAGGGGGTCGCCGCAGCCGGGGGCGCAGTCGCCACGGTGGGTTGTGGCTGGGCCGGTGCCTGGCAGGCCGCCAGGGAAGTAACGGTGATCACCAGCAGGCTGCGAGCAGGGAGCCGCGCCATGAGGTTGAATATACGGTTCACTTTGCCGCCGGCGGAGCAATCTCGGGCTTCGGCTCCGGGGCGGCCTCGGGCCCGTGGAACTTAGGCTTGCGCTTGTTCGGCGGGAGCGGCGTGAGCATGACGTTGATCTGCTTGCCGTTCAGCTTGGGCTCCGCATCGGGGTGGCCCATGGTCTCCAGCTCGCCAAGAGCCTTCTTCATCATGGCGAAACCGATCTCAGGATGGGCCATCTCGCGGCCGCGAAACTTGAGGCGAAGCTTCACCTTGTTGCCGTGGCCGAGGAATTCCTCGGCATGACGGAGCTTGGTCTCAAAATCGTGCGCCTCAATACGGACGGTGAACTCTATTTCCTTGATCTTGCTCGCGGTGGATTTCACGTGCGAGGTCTTCTTCTGCTCCTCGTAGACATATTTGCCGAAATCCATGATGCGGCATACGGGCGGCGTGGCGGCGGCGGCGACCTCGACCAGGTCGAGGTTGAACTGGAGCGCGAGGGCAATGGCCTTCGGCGTGTCCATGATGCCGAGTTGGCGCCCTTCGGGACTGATGACGCGCACCTGGGGCGACTTGATCCGCATGTTGCGGCGGATGGCGGCGAAGGGGTCGTTGTTGCGACGGTTATCGCGATTATACGGAGTGCGGGCGCCGGACGAAGAAGAAGATAGTGCCATTCAGTTAGTTTGCGTTGCTGGGTGTATCGGGAGGTCGTTTTTGCCTCTATCGCGGGGAATGACAATACCTATTTCCACAGTCAAAATCCCAGGAAACCCCTCAAACACTGAAACTTTCGCCGCAGGAACACGAGGCCTTGGCATTGGGGTTGGTGAACTTGAATCCGCCGCCGATCATCTTGTCGGAATAGTCGAGTTCCGTGCCCTTGAGATAGAGGGCGGTCTTGGCGTCCACCAACACGGCGGTGCCCGCGCTGCGAACGAGAATGTCACCCCGCTTCGGTTCGGGTGCAAAACGCAACTTGTAACTCAGGCCATTGCAACCGCCTCCAGTGATGGCGATGCGCAGATAATCTCCCTGCCGGTCGCGCGCAATCAGAGCCGCCACCTTTTCACCCGCGGCTGCGGTCAGGCGCACGAGGTTCTCGTTGCCCTCGCGGATGCCCTCGGGGGGCGGCATGATTGTGGCGGTGACGTTCACGTGCCAGACACCTATGCCCCGGACCGGAGTTTAATCAAGCGCCGTGCCACCGTGACGGCGTTGGCGAAGCTGCGCGCACTGGCCTTACCCTGCCCCGCGATACCGAACGCCGTGCCGTGATCGGGGCTCGTGCGGACATGCGGCAGGCCGAGGGTAACGTTCACAGCCGCCTCGAAATCGACCGCCTTGAGCGGCGCGAGACCCTGGTCGTGGTACAGCGCCACGATGACATCGAATTCCCCGCGCAGCGCGCGGGCAAAGAGCGTGTCCGCCGGCTGGCACAACGAGAGGCCGTGAAACTCGGTCTGGAATTTCTGCAGCGCCGGGTTGATGAAATTACGTTCCTCTTGTCCGAGCAGGCCGGCCTCGCCGGCGTGGGGATTCAGGCCGCACACCCCAATGCGGGGCGCGACCACGCCGTCCGCCTTTGCCAGCTGGTCCGCTGCCACGATGGTGCGGTGGAGCAATGGAGGTCCAAGCAACTGAGCCACCTCGATCAGCGGCACATGCCACGTTGCGAGCGCCACCCGCAGCCGGCCACCACAGAAACACATCACCGGGACTCCACCCCAGCGGTACGCGAAAAACTCCGTCTGGCCGGGAAAGGGGTAGCCGATGGCGGCCAGCCGCTCCTTGCTCACGGGCGCAGTGACGACACCGGAGAATTCACCCATCTTGCAGCCCTTGGCCGCCCGCTCCATCGCCGCCCACGCGAGCAGCGCGCCATCACCGTCTGGCCGGCCGGGCGTGACGGCATAGTCCTCAAGACCGACCGGTACCTTTGTCACCTCCACCGGCAGATTCTCCAGCCAGCGGGCCGGACCGATCACGGCGACCCCGGTCAATTCGGTGGGTTTCGCCGCCAGCCACGCGGTGATGATTTCCGGACCGACGCCGGCGGGATCGCCGCAGGTTAGCGCAAGCTTACCCGTTGTCTTCATTGGTCACTGTGCCCGTGATCGCCGGCCGGGCAAAGCCGCGCTTGCCGCCGGAAAAGAACTCCAGGAACCGGCGCGCCTCAGGTGTTTGGGCCACACAGGCCGTGGCCAGCTTACGCGGATCACCGCCCGCGAATACTGCTGCATAGCATTCCTTCAATTCCGCGATGGCCTCACGGCTGAATCCCCGGCGCTTGATCCCCACGAGATTCAGCCCCGACACTTCGTTGCGTTCCGCCACCAAGAGAAACGGCGCGAGATCCTGCGTGATCCGTGCCAGCCCGGCGATCATCACGCCTTCGCCGATGCGGCTGAATTGGTGCGCGCCGGCTCCGCCACCAAAGAACGTGAAGCTGCCCACGTCCACGTGACCGCCGAGCATGATGTTGGTGGCAAGCACGACATCGTCGCCCACCGTGCAGTCGTGGCCGACATGCGCGTTGGCCATCAGGTAGCAGCGCGCACCGACTACCGTGTCTTTCCCCGCGTAGATCGAGCGATTGATGGTGACATGCTCCCGGATGACGGTACTCGCGCCGATGCGCACGCCGCTGACGGTGGCGGCATCAAACTTCAGGAAATTGGGATCGCCACCCACGACGGCGAACGGGTGCACCGCGACACCGTCGCTGAGCACCGTGCCGCGCTTGATGATCGCGTGCGGATGGATCACGCAACCTTTGCCCAGTTGTGCGCCTTCCTCGATGATGGCGGTGGCGTGAATGCTCATTCGGCGGCACCTCCCCTGCTCCGGCGTGCAGCCGGGCGATCAGGCATGAAATCCATCTGCGTGTCCTTGAGCAGGTCATAATTTTTCAGGATACGCATCACCTGCAACGTGTCGTTCTTGGTGTAATTCTGGTTCACCTCCACCTTGTCGAGGAGATCGAGCAACATGGCACGAAACGAGATGATCGCGTCCACGCCATGCTCCTTAAGCAGTTCCACGCTCTGGGAACGGAACGGCTCGGCGGTTGGGAGACTCGGCAGCACAAGAATCTTGGTAACCCCCCCGGCGGGATCGTCCGCCGTGGCCGGCGGGAAAAAGCGCGTCACATCCTTCAGCACTTTTTCCTCGAGAAAACCGAAGATCTCCGGGCTGCTCTTGAGCATGGTCGGTGTGAAGACCCCGGTATGCCAGCCCTTGACGGCCACTACGGCCTGGCGAACGAAGGGCAGCTCGTTGGAGAAGAGAAAAAAACCGGGCTTGCGGGCGCTGCGCTGCCACGCCGGATTAAAGACCACGAGATCCACCTCCTCGTCCCCGGTCTTGCGGCGCGCCGCAACCTGGTATTTGCGGGGCTGGCGGACAAGAAATCCGTTCTGCTCGAAATACTCGCGGACAATTCCTTCGTCGATGGCTGACATGGGAGGGTCAGGTTACTGGTTTTCCCGGGGATGGCACATCAATTCTTACGCCGCACCCAGCTCGCGCCAGACCGTCTCGACCAGTGCGGGATCAATGCCCGACTGCGTGGCGGCCGCGCCGAGGCGTTGGAGGACAACGAAGCGGAGCTTCCCAGCACGGACCTTCTTGTCGTGCTGCATCGCCTCCATCAGTGACGGCAGTGCGAGCGGCGCGCGCAGACGGACCGGCAGCCCATGCACTGCAACCGTGTGTTCGACCCGGACGATATCTTCCGGCGCCAGACAACCCAACTTGCCCGACAGTCGCGCCGCCGCGACCAAACCCACGGCCACGGCCTCGCCGTGCAGGTAACTGGCGTAGCCCGTGACCTGTTCGATTGCGTGGCCGAAAGTGTGCCCGAGATTCAGCAAGGCGCGGCCACCTTCTTTCGCGGTTTCCAGCTCATCGGCCCGGACTACGTCTGCTTTCATTTCGCAGCACCGGCGGATGATCGCCGCCAAATCAGCGCTGCCCACTGACAACGGCGCTTTCTCCAACCGGCCGAAGAGCGCGGCATCGCCGAGCAGGCCGTATTTGATCACCTCCGCCATGCCGGCGGAAAACTCGCGAGGAGGCAGGGTCCGCAAAAATTCAGGGGCGATCAATACCTGACTCGGATGGTGGAAGGCACCGACCAGATTTTTGCCCGCCGAAAGATTGATCCCTGTTTTGCCACCGATCGAACTGTCGACCATCGCCAGCAAGGTGGTGGGCACTTGGATAAATTCGATGCCGCGCAGATAGCACGCCGCCGCAAAGCCGCCCAAGTCCCCGATCACACCGCCGCCAACGACCCACAAAATGCCCCCGCGATCCAGTCGCTGGACCGCCATGAAATCCAGCACCTGTCCCAAAGCGGCCAAGGACTTGGTCTTTTCTCCGCACGGCAACACCAAGCGTGGCACCGCATCCAGAACTGCCCGCACGTCACTGGACAGGGAAGCAAGGACCGCTTCGTCGGTCAGCAAAAGACTCTTGGCTTCCGCCTTCTTGAGTGCACTCGACATTACGAGCAACGACTCCGAAGCCTTATCCACAAAGTGGATCGGATAGTTTTTATCGCTCAACTGTACTTGAATGGATTTGAGCACTGACTCGTTAAAAAACAGCCACTTGCATAGGTCAATGTCTGTTCATAAGTCATTATGAGATGAGGTCTCATGAATTTAATTGACATGAGAATGTGTCTCATATTCAGGAATGCCTAAACATATTCGTACCAAATGCCCTGCACCTATGTTCGACCAAACTTTGCCAACCAGCCTGGGTTCTTGTTTGCCACCCACCATTCGTTGTCTGCCCGGAATCCCCCAAACGTGTTTATGTCGGTGGATTCCTGCGTGACCCCTGTAAACTAAACCTGATTTGCAGAAGCCCTGAACAAATTCATGCCAAGCTTGAGACTGACTCTCGTTAATAAACCCGCCCAAGCCTCATTTCTTACCATGCCAACCAAACACCTCAAATCCGTGGTGCAACTGCACACGGCTCTCTCAATTGTCGCAGTCTACACCATTCTGTTGATCGGTCTTCAGGCCGATGAAAATAACTTCGGTTACACCTACGGGTCCGAAACGCTGCCCAAAGGGCACTCGGAAATCTACCAGTGGATTACGCACCGCACCGGCAAAGCGGGCGGCAGCTATGACGCAATCGACTTCCAAACTGAATTCGAACACGGGTTCACTGATCACTTGCAAGGCTCATTTTATCTGAATGCGATCAGCCACGATGTGGATAATGTCCCGGGCTTCACCAGCCGCGGGCAATTCCGGTTCAACGGCGTGCAAGCCTCCCTCAAACATAGCCTGCGCAGCCCCTACAAGGACGCCTATGGCCTCGCGGTATATATCGAGCCCGGCTACAAACGCTACAGTGGGAAGAGTGGCAATCGGGAGGACATTTATTTTCTCGAAGGGAAGATCATCCACCAAAAAAACTATCTGGAAAGTACCCTCATCTGGGCTAGCAACCTGAGTGCCGAACTCGAGCGTAAACACGATATCCCCGGAGACAACTGGGAAACCGAACTCGAACTTCAAGGCAGCACAGGCCTGAGCTATAGGATTGCACCGTCGTGGTTCGTCGGTGTCGAGGCCCTGTTCACGTCGGCGTATGAACGAGGCCACCTCGACAAGTTGGGCGAATACGGCGTGTTTGTCGGCCCCAATCTGCACTACGCCAGCAACCGCTGGTGGTTCACCCTCACGGTTTTCCCTCAAGTCAGCGGCTGGCCTGACAACTCCCGCGGACGAAACTTGAACAATTTCGAGAAACTCGAAACCCGCCTGAAGGTTGGCTTGAACTTCTGATCGGTACTTCACTGTCATGCGCCACGCCAGCCGCCTCTTATATGTCATGCTGCCGACCGCTGTCATCGGTAGCACCTCAGGCTACGCAGTCACATACCTGACTTTGGAGCAAGCGCAGGCCGCACTCTGGCCCGAAACGAAATTTGCATCACAAACCATCAAGCTAACCGCCGCACAGTGCCGCGCCATTGAAACGGCTGCGGGCGTAAGGGTGCGCCAACCCGATTTCAAAGCTTGGCGGACCGCGAGTGGCGGCTGGTTTCTGATCGATCATGTCATCGGCAAACACGAATTCATAACCTATGCGCTCGCGGTCACTGCCGATGGCAACGTCGCCGGACTCGAGATTCTCGACTACCGCGAGACCTACGG
>JAYUBB010000259.1:0-3835 GCA_043741015.1 Opitutaceae bacterium | reverse complement strand
AAGGCGAAGCCATTGAGGAAGACGAGGCCGAGCGCGGATTGCCAGGGCACGCCGAGACCGAGGCAGACCGTAAAGGCGAAGTAGGCGTTGATGCCCATGCCGGGGGCGAGGGCCAGGGGGAAGTTGGTGAACAGGGCCATGAGCAGCGTGCTCACGGCGGCAGCCACGGCGGTAACGGTCACCAGTCCCTCGCGCGGCATGCCCGCCGCGGCGAGAATGGCGGGGTTGACGGCGAGGATGTAGGCCATGGCCGCGAAGGTCGTGGCCCCGGCCTGGAGTTCGCGCGCGACCGTGGTGCCGTGGTGCTGCAGCTTGAAAATTCGCTCGAGCATGGGGTATTGGACTTGTGGATTGAGGCCGATAATCGCTATGACACGAGAACGATTTTATGCCGCTCATCGACGCGCATGTTCATCTCTATCCGTCCGAGGCCAATCGTGATCCAGCGAAGTGGGCGGAGACGCACCGGGAGGCGCACTGGGCGGCGCTTTGCACCCGGCGGCGGAAAGATGGCCAACCGGTGCAGGGCTTCCCCTCCATGTCGGAATTATTGCGTGACATGAACGCGGCCGGTATCCGCCAGGCCGTGCTGCTGGGCTGGTATTGGGAAAATCACGCCACCTGTGTGGAGCACAACAAATTCTACGCCTCATGCATCAAGGCGTATCCAACGCGTTTCGCGGCCTTTGCCACCATCCATCCCGCGGCAGGCGAGGCCGCGCTCGACGAGGTGCGTCGGTCACGCGACGCGGGGTTCAGCGGGCTGGGAGAACTCTCGCCGCATTCGCAACACGTGCCGCTGAGCGATCCGATCTGGCGGAAATTGCTGGTGCTGGCGGGCGAGTTGAAAATGCCCGTCAACCTGCACGTCACCGATCCGCATTCACCATCCTACCCTGGCCGGGTGGAGACGCCGCTGGCGGACTTCATCGCACTGGCGCACGACTTTCCCTGGACGAATTTTATCCTGGCCCACTGGGGCGGTGGGCTGGCTTTTGACCCAGTGAATGGGGCCATGCCGAATGTCTATTACGACACGGCCGCTTCGCCATTACTTTATGGGGCCGAAGCCTGGCAGAAGGCTCCGCCCGGGCGGGTGTTGTTCGGTTCGGACTACCCCCTGGTGCTCTATCCGAAGTCCGGAGCCGCGCCCGAGTTTGCGGGCATTGTGCAGGAGGCGCAGGGTGCCGGAGCAGACGAGGCGCTGCTCGGTGGCAATGCGGCTGGATTATTGGGACTTTAACAGCCACGGCACGACCGGGCTGCGGACCGAAGGAAGCACGATCTGCAAGCCTGCGGTGAGGCCGGACTTGAGTGACACCGGGAGCGACAGCACCGGCAGGCCGCCCAGACTCGCGGGTGTGGTGAGCGTGAGAATATTTCGACGCAGTTCAGGCGTGGCCTCGGCCTTGGTCGGAGCCGCGCTCGGGACCGTGGGCAGCACGAGAAAATCGTAAACGGTGAAAAATTCGCGCCACGCAGTGCGGATATCCGCCATGGTCTGCCGCGCGCGGGCGATCTCGTCGGCGGGAAAATGTCCGGCGTCGGTGAAGCGGCGCCAGATGACGGGGTCGTAGTGTTCGCGATAAGGCGCGAGCCAGTCGCGATGCACGAGGTATGCCTCGCTCATCCCGATGGTGACGTAAGTCTTCACGGCGTCCCGCCACGATGTAAGCAAGGCGGCCTCGGTGGCACTGTCGGCGTGTCCCGTCAGGCTGGCGGCAGCAAAGTCGCAGGCGGTCGCGGTGTCGGCCTCCATGTCTGGAGCCAAACGGCGCGCGTTCAGGTAGCAGCCCTTCGGCTGGCGGGACGACGTTGCCGCCGGACCGCAGAGAGCGGTGACCGTAGTGAGCAGGTCGGCCGCGTTGGCGGTGAACCAGCCCGCGGTGTCCATCGACGGTGCCAACGGGAAGGCGTCGCGGATCAAGTCGTCACCGGGCGTCAGACGGAAGCCGTAGAGTCCGCACCACGCGGCCGGCACGCGAACTGAGCCGCCGGTGTCGGTCCCGATGGCCAACGGCGTGACACCCGCCGCGACCAGCGCGGCGGAACCGCTGCTCGATCCGCCGGAGAGTCGGTCTGAAAAGCGAGGGTGGGGGCAGTCGCCATAGTGTGGGTTTTCGCCCGTCAGGCCCGAAGCAAACTCAACGAGGTGGGTCTTGCCGGCGCAGACGGCGCCGTGCCGTGTGAGTTCGCTTACGATCTGGCTGTCGCGGGTCGGGGTCGGTCGGATCCTGGCGAGGAAGGCGGAGCCGGCGCGTGTCGGCACCTCCGCGAGATCAAAAAGGTCTTTCAGCAGATACGGCACACCCCGCAGCGGTGTTCCCGCCGCCGTCGCATGCAGTTGTGCGGCCAGTTCTGCCTCAGGTCGCAGCCAAGCCAGCGCCGCACTGCGCAGTGAGACGGGGAGGGCGGCGATGCGCCCATGAACTTCGCGAGCGGCGTGGGCCGGAGTCAGCGACTGCCAGCCGGCAAAGGGCAAAGGGTCTGGCGTTTTACTCACGTTTGTGTCCTTTGATGCCGCTCATGGGGGTCACCGCATCCATCGTTCAATTCGACGCCGTGCGCAAGCGCTACGGTGATGGCCCGCTGGTGCTGGAAGGGGTCAACCTGGCCGTGGCGCCCGGCGATTTCATCACCCTGATCGGTCCCAGCGGGTGCGGCAAATCCACCGTGCTCAAACTCGTTTCCGGACTCAACCCGGCGAGCGAGGGTGACTTGGTGGTGCTCGGTACGACGCCGAAGCAGGCGCGGGACCGGCAGGCGTTCATCTTCCAGGATGCCACGCTGCTGCCGTGGCACACGGCCGCGGGTAACACCGAACTGCCGTTGCGGCTGCGCGGCGCTTCGGCGTCGGACCGACGGGCGAAGGCGCGGGAAATGCTCGCCCTGGTCGGGCTGGACAAGGTGTCCGGCTATTATCCCCGGCAGCTTTCGGGTGGCATGAAGATGCGGGTCTCGATCGCGCGGGCACTGACGCTGGAGCCGCAGCTGTTGCTACTCGACGAACCCTTCGGCGCGCTGGACGAAATGACCCGCAACCGGCTGAACGAGGAGCTGCTGGCCATCCGCGAGCGTTCGCGCTTCACCGCCATGTTTGTGACGCACTCGGTCAGCGAGGCGGTGTTTCTCTCGAATCGCATTCTGGTCATGGCGGCCAACCCGGGCCGGCTGCACGCGGAGGTTAAGGTGGAGTTTCCTTACCCGCGCCAGGCGGAATTGCGGGCGCAGACGGGTTTCCAATCCAAGGTCAACGAAGTGTCTCGGTTGTTGCACGAGGTGGAGGGCACCATCCAATGAAGAAGATCTCACCCATTCTCCGATGGATGCTTCCGGTCGTGAGCGGCGTGCTCTTTGTGGCGCTGTGGTATGCCGTGCGCACCGGGAGCGGCCTGCAGAGCTGGATTCTGCCGACTCCGGGCGAGATCGTCGAGGCGGCGTGGCGCGAGCATGACCGGTTGCTGCGGTCGGCGGGCAACACCATGGTCGGGGCGCTGGCCGGCTTCCTGTTGGCCGGAATTCTCGGTTTCGCCACGGCGCTGCTGCTCGGGGTGTCGCGCTCGCTCCGGGCGGGACTTTATCCATGGCTGCTGGTACTGCAGATGACACCGGTGATCGTGCTGACCCCGATCATCGTGCTTTGGGCCGGGCCGGGACTGCCGGGCATCATCACGGTTACGTGGCTCATCAGTTTTTTCCCGATTGTCGCCAACATGACGCAGGGTCTACTCTCGACCGATATGAACCACGTCGCGCTTTTCCGGATGGCGAACGCCAGCCGGCTGCAGGAGATGCTGCTGCTGCGCGTGCCGTCGGCCATGCCGTATTACCTCGC
>JAYUBB010000258.1:0-12218 GCA_043741015.1 Opitutaceae bacterium | reverse complement strand
CTACAGTATTTCTACAAGCTTGAGACGGAAAACGAGGTGAAATTACTCGACGTGAGGCAGAACTCGGTTCCTCGCAATTCCAAGACCCAGTATATGGGAGTGCCTTTCAGCGTGTCTGTGCAAGGTCCATATTTGAACGTGATTAATTTTTTGAACCGGGTACAAAAAGGGCGCCATTTCTGTCGCATCAACACTGCAAGCTTCACGAAAGTAGGGGAGACTGGTGGGGATATGAACCTGGCCTTATCTCTCGAACTTTTAGGCCAGCCATGAACACTTTCATCAGAAATCTTCTCGTTATCGTAGCAGCGCTCGTGGCAGGTGTCCTATCGGAGCAGGCCTACGCGGCTGAAGGCGAGACGGTCGTCAATCCGCTCACGCGCCAGAGAGTATTGGAACAAGCAAAAAATTTGCTGGCGGCCAAGCCTCAGGCCCCCACCGGGAAGGATCCCTTTCATTCCGAGGCATATGCTGAGAGCATTGCCGGTGCCACGCGCGGTCCCGAAACCCCGCAAGTGCCGTCAGGCGATAATCGTGCTGCCCCTGGCGGCCCGCGCAATACGCGTGATTTGCTACAGGCCATTGCCACCAGCCCCAGCCTCAAACCCAGCGGATATTTTGTTCTAGGCGGACAACCCACGCTGGTGTTCGGTCAAAAGCGGGTCAAAGCCGGCAGCTTTTTAACAATAACCTTTGAAGGCGCAGAATACGCCCTAGAAATTGTCTCAATAGACCGACCCAATTTTACCCTCCGGTTGAACCGTGAGGAATTCACCCGGACCATCAAATAAGGACGAATTATGAGCACACGCACCATCCTGACCACGCTTCTCGCCTCGGCACTGACCCTGCCGGCTATGGCTCAAGAAACCCCCGCGACCGTTAAACCCACCGTGCCCGCTGCCGCGGCGGTAGTCGTTCAAGGCGCAGAGCCTGCGGCTGGATCGGTCAGTCGCGACAAGGACACGCTCTCGGTTGATTTCCCCGATGAGGACATCAAGACGATCCTGCGCAACGTCGCCGACCTCTTCGAACTCAACTTGGTGGTGCCCGACACCCTGACCGGCAAAACCTCGATCAAGCTGCGCGATGTCTCTTGGCGGCAGATTTTCCAAGTCGTACTCGCCCCGGTTGACTACACCTACATTGAGGAGGGCAACATCATCAAGATCGTCAGCAACGAACTCCTCAAGGTGGAGCCGAGTACGACCGAAGTCTTCATCATCAACAACGCCAAGGCCTCCCTGATCAAGCCCACGATCGATGGGCTCGTGGATGCGGCGAGTGGCGGCAAGATCGTCGTCGACGATCGCAGCAATTCCCTCGTGATCACCGAACGCCCTTCCCGCATGGTCCGCATCCGGACCGTCATCGACAGGCTCGACAAGGCCACTGACCAGGTGATGATCGAGTCGAAGTTCGTCGAAGTCACCGATCGCGATATCAGGAACATAGGCTTGGACTGGACCATCGCCGGTGGATTTGGAATCGCGGGGGATTATCTCAAGTCCGGCGATCGCGGCTATAACAAGTCCGGTAGTAATTCCATTGGCGGCAGCAGCAGCAACTTGCCGACGAATAATTCCAATACTGTGTTCAATTCGACCAACACCTCCGGGTGGACCAGCTCTACCGGGTCGAACACTGCTTCCGGCACCGCCACCACAACCAGTGGCATACCGGCTGTCACCACGACCACGTTATCTGGACCGAACGGTAGCACCACGAGCTCGGGCACCACGAGCTCGTCGATGAACAATGGCACAACGGTGACTGTTAACACCACGAATCCGGTTAGCTCCACGCTGACCAACACGGCGAACAACCTTGATGGATGGCTCAACAACCGCGTGGGCAGTCTGAAGACGGCTGTGTTCTCCAACTACCAGTTTAGTGCGATCCTCCGCGCGCTTGAATCGAATAACAATACGAAGATCGTCTCCAACCCCACGGTGGTGACCCTCAATAACACCGAGGCCACGCTCAACATCGGCCAGGAGTTCCCGATTCCCAGCTACACTTACAACAGCGTCACCGGTAACTTCGAGGTCTCCGGGTTTGTCTATAAGCCGATCGGCATCATCTTGAAAGTGACACCGCAGGTGAACGCCCAGGGCGTCATCAGGCTCGCGCTCGAGCCCGAGGTCAGCCAGACGAACGGTAACACGACCTTTGGCGGCGCCGGTGGTGCTTCGATTCCCATCATTGCCACTCGCAAGGTGAAGACGAATATTTCGCTCAAGGATGGTTACACGGCCGGCATTGGTGGGCTGATCACCACTTCCCTTGACCATGGTGACAAGAGGGTGCCTTTCTTGGGTAAGATTCCTGTCTTGGGCCGGCTCTTTTCTTCCAAGAGCGTAAACGACCAGACGACCAACCTGCTGATCTTCATCACCGCCAAGACCGTGACCGCCGACGGTGCCTCGCCTGAAGAAGTCTTTGATCCCCGGGCCGTCAAGGCTGTCGGCATGACTTACGAGGATCTCCCGGGCTATCGCGCCCCCAAGGGCACTAATCTGTATGCCCATCCGGTGGAGACCAAGTAAAAGTCGTCCAGCGATCATTCTTTCAAGACCGGCGGACATCCGCCGGTCTTTTTATTTACGAAATGTGGCAGTGCGGTCTGCAGTGGTGGTGTCTGCAGTATTTGTTAGCCATACTCGGTCCTGTGCGTAGTTTCGAAAATGATGCCGCCTCCCGCTAGTCAGATGATACCGCCCCCTCCGGCCGTGGATCTCAACGAGATCTTTCAGCGCATAGCGCCGCACATGGTGGCGTTGGATGGTTTCATGCGGCAGCAGGTCGGTCAGTTTGAGCCGGAGATACGCGACATGGCCGCCTATTGCCTGGATACCTCGGGCAAACGTCTTCGCCCGGCGATGGTGTTCATTTGCGGCTGGAGAGGCGAGGGGGTGGTCGCGGAGGAACTGGTGCGGGCTGCCGGAGTGGTCGAGATGGTGCACCTCGCGACCCTCGTCCACGACGACATCATGGACCGGGCGGAGATCCGGCGCAACCGGCGCACGGCCGCCCGCCAGTTCGGCCCCGACGCGGCCGTGCTGCTGGGCGACGCACTGTTTTCGCAGGCACTGCACATCGCATCGCAGTTTCCCACGACCGAGGTTTGCCGGCTGGTGTCGGAATCCACCCGCAGGGTCTGCTCAGGTGAGATCATGCAGACCCTGCGCCGTCGCGACATCAACATCTCGCTCGATGAATACCGACGCATGATTGACCTCAAGACGGCCGAGCTATTCCGCGTTTCCTGTTTTCTGGGCGCCTCGCTGTCGGGTCAGGCCCCGGGGTTTGCCCAGTCGGCCGATCAATTCGGTCATCACCTCGGTATTGCCTATCAAATTTACGACGACTTGGTGGATTTTCTGGGAGAGGAACAGCAGATTGGCAAAACCCTCGGCACGGATCTGGCGACCGGGAAACTCACCCTGCCGCTCATGCTCCTGTTGGAGAAAGTTACGGCAGAAGAGCGTGCGGCGATCGTGAGCGCCTTCCGGAGCGGCCAATCGCCTGGTCTGGCCGCGAGCAGGCAGCGGATGCACGAACTGGGTGTCGTGGCCGGGGTATTTCAGGCGATTGATGATGAACTGGCTGTTGCGACCGGGGCGCTCGAACCCTATGGTGCCCTCGCCCCTGTTCCGCTCATGCGGCAACTCGCAACGATGCTGCAAGCCAAGGTGGCCGCCCTGCCCGCGGCAGCAGTTTCACGATAAATAGCATTTGCGTGGCTCCTCCGCGATCCATAGCCTGTCGATTCGCACGATGAATCTGTCGAAGGTCTTCACCAAGACGGCCATTTCCACTCCCGAGCGTCAGCTCGAGGCGGATGCTGACTTGGTTGTCGTGCGGCAGGTGCAGGCAGGAGATGTCGCTGCTTTCGATAGGTTGATTGTAAAATACCGCGAACGGGTCTTTGGCATCGTTTACAACCTTGTTGCTAACCGGGAAGACGCCGCCGATCTGTCGCAGGACACCTTCATCAAGGCCTTCCAAGCTATCAATCGCTTCCAAGGTGGCTGCTCGTTCTTTACTTGGCTCTACAAGATCACGGTAAACACCACCCTGAGTCACTTGCGCAAGAACCGCATGCGCACTTTTTTCAGCCTTGAGAAACTGAACGAGGAAGGCGGAAACGCTCAAATCATTGACCAACTCACGGATAAGCGTGGTGCTGACCGAGATACATACCTGCGTGAGCTTCAGGAAAAATTGAACGAAGCGCTGCAAAAACTGTCTATCCCACACCGAACAGTGATCACCTTATTCGAAATCGATGGCCTCAGCCACTCCGAGATAGCCGAAGTCATGGGCTGCTCCGAAGGTACTGTTCGCTCCAGGCTGCACTACGCCAAACAGTTCCTGCAGGGCGAGCTAGGCAAATATCTTAGCTCCTGACCCCATTCATGTCCAAACCCGACCAAAGTTCAAAGGTAACCATTGAGGACCTTCTCCGCCTTAAGCGTGCCGAGCGTCCAGATCCCGAGTTCTGGTCCGGCTTCGAGCGGGAATTGCGGCAAAAGCAGTTGACCGCACTGGTGCAAAAGCGTCGTTGGTGGCACGAATTGCCAGTGTTACTCAACCGCCGGCTCTATATGCCGGCTGGCGCGGTGGCCATCGTCGCTTTCACTTTGGTTACAGTCAGGTATTCGGCTCCGACCCAGATTGCACATGTGGCTAACACGGCCCCAGGGATCGCGGCGGCAGACCCCGCTATCGAGACGCTCGCTACAACGGTGGTTGATCAGGGTCAGTCTGGCAAACATGAGGAGTCCATCGCCACGGCCGTCGAATCGCGCGGCGCTGTGGCGACGGATCCAGCCCCTGCGGCCCAGGTTAAAATCGATGATGCCCGTGGAGCTTTGCTGATGCTGGCATCTCGCGAAACTGAATCTTCCCCCGTCCGCTTGTTTGCGGCCAATCTCTCTCGCCTTGAGCAATCTGAGCCTGACTTGGCGAGCTCCGTATTGGGCAGCCGGCTGAGTTCCCCTGCACGGGTGCAGCCGGCGGCCGTTTCACAGTCCGAGCTAGCCTCGATGACGAATGCTTCCGCCAGTAAGTATCGTCTCATTGCCCGCTACGCCGATCGTTCCCTCAGCCCTGAGCCTTCAGCCCCGGCCTTGGTCCGCGAGCGTCTGGCTCGTCGATTGGGGGATGATCTCGGCGATAGCATCAGCCGCATAGGGGTCGTGGGCAGCCGGGTCTCTTTGAAATTCTGATCAGGTGGTGACCCCGCCCGTTTGTCGCCCGCCAAAATGGCGGGCTTTTTATTTCTCTGCCACGCAGATGCCGCAGGTGTCGAAAAAGAAATCGTGACCCTTGTCATCCACAAGAATGAACGCCGGGAAGTCCTGCACCTCGATCCGCCACACGGCTTCCATGCCCAGCTCGGCATACTCAAGCACCTCGACCTTCTTGATGTTGTCCTGGGCAAGAATGGCCGCCGGCCCACCGATGCTGCCGAGATAGAAACCGCCGTGCAGCTTGCACGAGTCGGTCACGGCCTTGCTCCGGTTGCCCTTGGCGAGCATCACCATGGAGCCGCCCTGCGCCTGGAATGGTGCCACATAGCTGTCCATGCGTCCTGCGGTGGTGGGGCCAAATGAACCGGAAGCATAGCCCGTGGGGGTTTTGGCCGGCCCGGCGTAATAGACCGGGTGGTTTTTGAAATAGTCGGGCAACCCCTGGCCGGCATCGAGACGCTCTTTCAGTTTTGCGTGAGCACTGTCGCGTGCGACAATTACCGGCCCACTTAACGAGACACGCGTCGTGACGGGATACTTCGAGAGCTCGGCCAGAATGTCCTTCATTGGTCGGTTCAGGTCGACGCGGACGAAATTCTTGTCCTTGAATGTCCGCAATTCCGCGGGAATGAACCGACCGGGGTCCGTTTCCATTTTTTCCAGAAAGATGCCGCCCACGGTGATCTTTGCCTTGATGTTGCGGTCGGCGCTGCACGAAACGCCCATTCCGACCGGGCAGCTCGCGCCGTGCCGGGGCAGCCGGATCACGCGTGCGTCGAGGGCGAAATACTTGCCGCCGAACTGGGCGCCCACCTTCGTCTCCTGCGCGAGCTTCAGGACCTGGGCCTCCATCGCGAGATCCCGGAAGGCCCGGCCGTGCTCGTTTCCCGTCGTGGGCAGGGCATCCAGATACTTGGTCGTGGCGAGCTTCAGGGTTTTCATGCACGCCTCGGCACTGGTGCCGCCGATGACAAACACGAGGTGGTAGGGCGGGCAGGCTGAGGTGCCGAGCAGGAGCATTTTCTCGGCGAAGAATCTGGCCAGACTCTTGGGGTTGAGCAGGGCCTTGGTTTCTTGGAAGAGGAACAGCTTGTTGCCCGAGCCGCCGCCCTTGGCCACGAAGAGGAATTCATACTGCGCGCCTTCGGTGGCGTGCAGGTCGATCTGGGCGGGAAGATTGGTGCCGGTGTTGGTCTCTTTGAACATGTCGAGCGGAGCCACCTGCGAGTAGCGCAAATTCTCCTTCGTGTAACACTCGTAGACGCCTCGGGCCAGTTGCTCGGCGTCGTTGCCGCCGGTCCACACCTGCTGGCCCTTCTTGGCGAAGATGGCGGCCGTGCCGGTATCCTGACACATTGGCAGAATGCCGCGCGCGGCGATCTCGGTGTTTTTCAGCAGGGTCAGGGCCACATAGCGGTCGTTGGCCGAGGCTTCCGGGTCCTTCAGGATTGCCGCCACCTGCTCGAGATGCTTCGTGCGCAGGAAAAAATTCGTATCATGAAACGCCTCGCGCGCCAGATAGGCGAGCGACTCAGGTACCACCTTGAGGATTTCCTTGCCCTCGAAATTCGAGGTCGAAACCCCGTCCTTGGTGAGCAGGCGGTATTCGGTGTCGTCGGCGCCGAGGGGCAGAGGATCCTGGTAGAGGAATGGCGGCGTGGGCATGGGGCCAAGCTAGACGGAAGGCTGCCCGGCGCAACACTGCCTTGAATCTATTACCTGTTCCCTGGCGCCTATAATCCGCTCTACAGGATCCTAAGCTTCGGCAGATCCTGCACGTCGATGTAGCCCGCCGGACGGCCCTTCGCATCGACGGCAAAGAGATCGGAGATTTTCATCTGCTGGAAAATCTTCAGCGCTTCCACAGCCAGCGCGCCGACCGGCACGGTCTTGCCGCCTCTGGTCATGAAGGCATTCACTGGTTTCCCAAGGAAATCCGCGCCGCCGTTCAGCGCACTGCGGCGGAAGTCGCCATCGGTGAAAATACCGGTCAGGCGGCCCTTGGCATCCACCAGCCCCACGGCACCGGCCTTGGCCTTGGTCATGGCGAAGATGGCCTGTTGCACACTGGTCTTGGCTTCCTTCAACACCGGGCAGCTGTCGCCGGTGCGCATGATATCCTTCACCCGGAGGAGCAGCGTCATGCCCAGCGTGCCAGCGGGATGATACTTGGCAAAATCCTCGCGCGTCAGCCCGCGGCTTTCCAGCAGTACCATGGCCAAGGCGTCGCCGAGCGCGAGGGCGGCGGTCGTGCTGGCGGTCGGGGCGAGGGCGAGGGGACAGGCTTCGCGTGGCGCGGAATAGACCAACCGATAGTCCGAGCCGCGGGCCAGCTCGCTGGCCGACGCTCCGGTGAGGGCCACGGTCTTGAGCCCGAACTTCTCGAACAAGGGCAGCAGGCGCAGCATCTCTTGTGTCGCTCCGCTGTTGCTGAGCAGGATCGCCAGGTCGCCAGCCGCACAGAGCCCGAGGTCGCCATGCAAAGCTTGGGTGGGGTCGAGGTAGCACGCGGGCACGCCGATGCTGTTCAGGGTGCCGGTCAGCTTTTCCGCGATGTGGGCGTTCTTGCCCACCCCCGAGAAGATCACCTTGCCGCCGGCCTTGATCGTGGCCTCGACGGCCCGCACCACCGCGACGAAGTCCTGATTGAGCCCCTTCGCCGTGGCGACCAGCGCCTCGAGTTCGATGGCGAGGCAATTGCGGGCCTTGGCGAGGATGGTGGCGTGGTCCAGTGGCATCAAAAACTTGTGTTGGTTAGGAGCGCTGGCAAACGTAGCCCCCGCTGGTCTTCGTTCAATTCATTTCCCACCTGTGTCGCGCCTCCTCTTCAACTTCCGCCTACTGCTGCCGGGTCTCGCCGCCGTGCTGGCACTGGGTCTGGGCGGGTGCAGCGACAGTGATCGGCTCTCCTACACCAGCGAACTGGACGAGCCCAACTACCGTGAGGGCCAGGCGATGCTGAAGTCCGGTCGTCGGCAGGAGGCCCTCTCCGCCTTTCTCAAGGTCATCGACAAGCGCCGCGACGACGCGCCCGAGTCGCAACTCGAGGTCGGCCTGCTCTACGTGCAGCATATCAATGACCCGCTCTCGGCGATCTACCATTTTAGAAAATACCTCGCCCTGCGGCCCAACAGCCCGCAGGCCCCGCTCGTGCGCCAGCGCATTGACGCCGCCATCCGCGAGTTCGCGCGCACACTCCCCGCGCAACCGCTGGAGAGCCAGCCCCAGCGCGTCGACCTCGTCGCCACGCTCGACCGGCTGAAGCAGGAGAATGACTCGCTCAAACAGCAACTGGCGGACGCCAAGGCTGGTCGCGGCCTGGCGGCCGTGCCCGCCACCGGCGAAACCACTCCCAGCACGGCCGTCCCAACCGGTAACATCAATTTCACCGTTGAGACTTTGCCCACCGTGCGCACCCGTCCGGCCCCTGTCATACCTCAACGTGTCGCACCCGCCCAGACGGTCATGCCGCCCACCAAGCGGCAGACGGTGCCAGCAACGACCACCACGGCCGGTCCGCGCAAACACATGATCCGGCCCGGCGATACGCTCTCGAAGCTGGCCCAGCAGTATTACAACAACCGGGCCAAGTGGCGCGACATCTACGCCGCCAACCGCAATGTCATGAAGAGTGAATCCGACCTGAAAGTCGGCACCGAATTGAAGATTCCCTGATTGAGGGCTAGACCACCCGGGAAAAACCGCCGGACTGCGATTTCGCGAGGTAGGCATCGAAACGCATCGCAATCACCCGGCGAAAGAGTCCGCCGAGCGAGGTGATATCGAATCCATCCGGATGACGGCGGAGCAATCCATCGGCTTCCAAGTCGGAGAGTGAGGCGATCTCGGCCGCATAGGTCTGCGGCACATCCAGCTGGAGACGCTGCGAAAGATCCGCATAGTCCACTTGTTGCCGGCACATGATATCCATGATCACGGCGCGGCGGTTTTGGTCATCTTTGCTCAGGAGGAAACCGCGCTCGACGGGCAGGTCGCCGCGGTTCACGGCAGCGGTGTAATCGTCGAGCTCCTTGTGATTCTGGCGAAACGACCCGTCAGTCTGGGAAATAGAGGACATGCCGAAACCGTAGAGCGAGGCACCGGCGCGGGTCGTATAGCCTTGGAAGTTCCGCTGCAGCGTGCCTTCGTCGTGAGCTCGGCTGAGTTCGTCGTCGGGTCGCGCGAAATGGTCCATGCCGATGTTCACATAGCCGGCCTCTGTCAGTTGGCGCGAGGCGGCGATGAACATCGCGAGTTTGTCCTCCGTGGCCGGCAACTGGCCACGTTGCTCAAAAATTTTCTGCGTGGGTTTCAGCCATGGCACATGAGCATAGCTGAAAAGCGCCAGGCGGTCAGGATTCAGCTCTATGACTTCGGCCATGGTGTGCTGGAAGGAGTCCGGGGTCTGCAGGGGCAGGCCGTAGATCAGATCCACGCTGACTGATTGGTAGCCGGCCTCGCGCAGCCACTTGATGGCCTGCTGGGTCAGCGCCAAGGGCTGCCACCGGTGAATGGCGAGCTGCACTTTGGGGTTGCTATCCTGGACTCCCAGTGAGGCGCGGTTGCAACCCAGGGCGTAGTAGGCGTCCACCTGGTCGCGGGTCAAACGACGCGGATCGATCTCGACCGAGATTTCGGCGTCGGGGGAGAATTTAAAAACCGAATTGATGGCCCGCCCCAGCCGGTCGATCTCTGCTGGCGGCAAAAAGGTGGGTGTGCCGCCGCCGAAATGCAGCTGCGTGACCAGCCGGTCGGGGTTGAGCATCGGGGCGGTGAGCGCCAGCTCGCGGCAGAGCAGGTCCACGTATTCCGCCGCCGATTTCCGACGGCGCGTGATCACCGTGTTGCAGCCGCAATACCAGCAGAGCGACTCGCAGAACGGTACATGGAAATAGAGTGAAAGCGGCCGGGCGGCGTCTTCATTGTCATGGGCGATCTCCTGGCGAAGTGCCTCACGATCAACCGCATTTGAAAATTGCGGGGCCGTGGGATAGGAAGTATAGCGCGGCCCGGGAATGTTATACTTCCGCACCAGATCGAGCGCCGGTTCGAACGGTATTTGAACAGTGTGACGTGGAGACACCATGCCACAGTATGCTTGAAACGATCCACGCCGGCTGCGCAGATTTTGTGCAACCCGGCCCAATCTTTGCCGGTCAACCCGCGAAGAATTTTGCGATCTTCTGGAGTGCAGCGACGAGCCGGTCGATGTCGGCCTCGGTGTTGTAGAGGTAGAAGCTGGCGCGCGAGGTGGAGCTGAGCCCGAGCTTGCGCATGAGCGGCTGGTTGCAGTGGTGGCCACCACGCAGGGCGACGCCCTCCTGGTCGGCCATGGTGACGACATCGTGGGCATGCACACCCTTGAGGTCGAAGCTGACCACGCCACTGCGGTGGTGCGCCGGGCCGAGGATGCGGATGCCGGGCACTTCGGTCTTCAGGCGGGCGTAGGCGAGGGCGGCGAGTTTCTCGTCGTGTTGCGCGATGGCCTCACGGCCGAGGTCGTCGAGATAGTCCATGGCGCGCGCCAGCGCGATGGCATCGGCGATGTTGGGCGTGCCGGCCTCGAACTTGGCCGGGGCGGGCGCCCACTTGCTCTCAAAATACTCGACGTTCGAGATCATGCTGCCGCCGCCGCGGTAGGGCGGCATGGCGTCGAGCAGGGCCTTGCGGCCATGGAGCAGGCCGATGCCGGTCGGGCCGCACATCTTGTGCCCGGAGACGGCGAGGAAATCACAGCCCATGGCGCGAACGTCGAGCGGCATGTGGCCGGCGCTCTGCGCAGCGTCCACGACCGTGATCGCACCAACCTTCTGTGCCGCGGCGCAGAGTTCGGTGGCGGGATTGATGACACCGAGCGTGTTGGAAACATGCGTAAAGGCGAAAATCTTCACTTCGGGTGTCAGTACCTTGTCGAGCTGCGCGAGGTCAAGCAGGCCACTGTCGCCGGCGACGATGGGGAGGTAGCGGAGCTTGGCGCCGGTGCGGCGGGCGAGCAGCTGCCACGGCACCATGTTCGAGTGATGCTCCATCTCGGTGAGCAGAATGACGTCACCCTTCTTCAGGTTCTCGTCGCCCCACGCATTGGCGACGAGGTTGATGCTGTCGGTGGTGCCGGCGGTGAAAATGATTTCACCGGGCTCGGCGGCATTGAAGAACTTCGCGGCACGCTCCCGGGCGGCCTCATAGGCGAACGTGGCGCGCATGGACAGGGTGTGGATGCCGCGGTGCACGTTGGCGTTGTCCTGCTCGTAGTAATGCGTGAGGGCGTCGATCACGCACTGCGGCTTCTGCGAGGTGGCGGCGTTGTCGAGATAGACCAGCGGCTTGCCGTTGACCTGCTGGTCAAGGATGGGGAAATCGGCGTGGATGCTTGCCCAGGCTTTGTTCATGAGGGATCAGTCTCCGGGCTTCTCGGTGGTGACGGGCTGTTCGTCACCCTTGGCGGCGTTGAGAGCGGCGTGCCACCCAAGTGTCGCGCACTTGATGCGGGCGGGGAACTGGTGGACGCCGGCGAGCGCGGCGAGGTCGGACAGATTGTCTTCCTCGACCTTGCCGGTGGTGACAAGCTGGTGCACGTCGGAGTAGATGGCCTCGGCTTCCTTGATGGTTTTGCCCTTGAGGTGGAGGGTCATGAGGGATGCGCTGGCCTGGGAGATGGCGCAGCCGCTACCTTGGAAACTGATCTCGGTTATGCAGTCGCCGTCGAGCTTCACATAGACCGTGATCTGGTCGCCGCACATCGGGTTGTTGCCCGACCCGACGCGGTTGGCCGTGGGCAGGACCTTGTAGTTCCGCGGACGGCGGTTGTGGTCCAGAATGACGGATTGGTAAAGGTCGGTGAGGTCGTGCATCGGCCTGAGGCGTGGAGGGCAGAGGCTACGCCGGGCCGGGCTTTTGGCAAACAGAGTTTGGCTGCGGTTGCGGATTCGCCGAAAATGGCGGAGCGGGAGGGATTCGAAC
>JAYUBB010000257.1:0-3845 GCA_043741015.1 Opitutaceae bacterium | reverse complement strand
CCTTCCATGATGAAAATCCTATTGGTGATCGGTGGCGTGTTCCTGGCGCTGGCCCTCGCCGCCTATCTGGTGCTGGCCCATTATCTCGACGCCATCGTGGTCAAGGGCGTCAACACCTACGGTCCCGGGCTGACCCGGACGAAAGTGGAGTTGGCCTCGGCCAGCCTGTCCCCGCTCTCCGGCTCAGGCACCCTGACGGGCCTGACGGTCGGCAATCCCGCGGGCTGGAGTGACGGCCGCGCTTTCTACCTCGGCAAGGTGCAGCTCGACCTCGAACCGCGGTCGGTTTTTGGCGAGCGCATCGTCATCAACGAACTCATCGTCGACCAGCCGGAGTTCACCTACGAGACCAGGATCGTCTCGAGCAACATCAAGGATCTGTTGAAGAACATCGAGCAATACACCGGGAAGGGCGACGCCCCCGCGACGAAGAGCGGCAGGCCGGTCAAGTTCATCGTGAAGAAATTCCGCCTGACCAATGGCAAGGCCACGGTGGCGGCCGGCGGGAAAGCCGTGGTGATCACGCTGCCGCCGATCAGCCTCGACGACCTCGGCGTCGCGGAGGGCGGGATCACGGCCGAACAACTGGCGACCGTGCTGATGAACCGGGTGCTCGGCAGCATTATCTCGGGCACGACCAGCGCGCTCGGCCAGATCGGTTCAACCTCCGGGACCATGACGGTGGAGCAGGTAAAGGATGCGGCCAAGAAGGCGGGCGACGCGTTCAAGAAAATGTTCAAGGAAGGGAAGTGAGGGTGTGCTGGCGGCGAATCCCCGCGGTTGTGACGCGCATCGGCCGGGTGGGCGGTTGACGCCGGCGGGGGAGGCGGGGAAAATTCCGCTATGAAACCGCGCTTCACTGGCATACCGTTTTTCATTTATCCCGTCACCGACATGGGGCGGGCCCGGGCCTTTTACGGCGGCGTGCTCGGACTGGCGGAGACGCTCAACTGGGAGGACAAATACGTCGAATTTGATGTCGGCCCGGGGACGATTGCACTGTCGGCGGTGCTGGAGGGCGGCGTGCCGGGCACCAGCGGCGCGGCGGTCCTGGAAACCGCGGATTTCGAGGAAGTCATCGCCCACCTGCAGCAGCAGGGTGTCATTTTTTTGTTCGGGCCGGCTGATTTGGGTTCCTGCCATTTTGCCCGCTTCCTGGATTCGGAAGGCAATCATGTCGGGGTGCATCGCAAGCAGCCGGGCTGAACTGTGCCGGGAGTCCGGGTGCACGGATGTTGGTTCCGGGCCGCGGGAGCGGATTGACGAGGCGGAGCGAGGAGTGATGATGGGCCCATGAAAGTCACCTACTTCGTTGAAGTGCTGTCGTCCTGGTGCCACTGGGTCGAGCCGGTCTGGGCGGAGCTGAAGACGCGCTACGCCGGGCGCGCCGAGTTTGAGTGGAAGATCGCGCTGATGCAGCCGGGAGACTTTCCCGTCTCACAGGCGCAGTGTGACTGGTTCTACCGGCGCAGCGGCGACACGGTGATGAAATCGCCCTACCGGCTCAATTCCGGCTGGTTCGAGGCGGAGCGCGCGGGGCGCTATGAGGCGCCCAACCTCGTCGTCGAGGCGGCGAGGGATTTTGGGTTCACGGGCGATGAGATCCGGCTGGCGATGGCGCAGGCGGGCGTGCGCGAAGGTCAAAAGGTCGGTGACCTGGCCACGGCGGTTAAAGTCGCGGCCCAGGCGGGGAAGATCGATACGACGAAGCTCCGCGCCGCGGCGGGGTCCAAGGCCGTGGCGGACCGCGTGGCGGCCAGCACGGCGGAATTTCTCGCGCACCAGATCAACCAGCGCCCGGCGTTCATTCTGACCGACGCCATCGGGGACAAGGCGGTGTTTTCCGGCCTTGTGCGGCTGGAGCCGCTGGCGGCGACGATCGATGCGATGCTCGCCGACACGGCGGCCTACGCCGCGCACAAGACGCAGCACGGCCCGCCGCCGAAGAGCTAGGGATTAATTTTCAAGCTTGCGGGAGGGGCTTTACGCCCCGACTTGACCGTAGCGATCATCCTTCTGTCGGGGGCATAAAGCCTCTCCCACATTCCAGCAGCAGGCAGCAACCACGGCGGGGTTGACATGGCCCGATAAAATCCGATCTAACCCGCCTTGGCCGGGTCGTGGCGATCGAAGGAGCGCACAGCGAGCACCAGCGCAAGCAGCACGAGCGACGAGGAAATGAAGAAGGGCAGGCCGGACAGCCACATCGGCTGGCCGGGGCCAACGGCCCAGCCGAAACTCCAGGTCGCGATCAGCGGGCCGGGAATGCCGGCCAGGCTCATCAGGCCGGAGAACACGCCCTGCACGGCGCCCTGTTCGTTGGGCGGGACGTGTTTGGTGATGTAGGATTGCAACGCCGGGCCGGTGATGCCGGCCAGGGAGCCCAGGCACATGATCGCATAGATCATCCAGCCCTGGGCCGCGAGCCCGTAGCCAAGCTGGGCGGTGATCGAGAGGATGAAACCGGTGAGCATCGCCCGGCTGTCACCCAGCGAGGCGACAAATTTCTTCACCATGGTCGCTTGCACCACGGCGGAAAGGACGCCGACGGCACAGAGGGAAAGGCCGACCTGCCGGGTGTCCCAGTTGTAGCGGTGGCCGGTGTAGAGCACCCAGATGGAATAGAGCATGGCCTGCGCGAGCATCACGAGGAAGTAGGAGTCGGCGAGGCCGCGCACCGCGGGCAGGCGCTTGAGGGCCTGGAGGGCGCCGATGGGGTTGGCGCGCTGCCACGAGAACGGACGGCGGTTCTCCGGCTTCAATGACTCCGGCAGTACGAAGAAGCCGTAAAGCCAGTTGAGGGCGGCGCAGCCGGCGGCGAACCAGAAGGGCAGGCGCAGATTGATGCTGCCGAGAAAACCGCCGAGGAGCGGGCCGATCACGAAGCCCAGGCCAAAGGCCGCGCCGAGCAGGCCGAAGCTCTGGGCCCGCTTCTCCGGCGGGGTGACATCGGCCACGTAGGCGTTGGCCGTGGCGAGGACGCCGGCGGTGAACCCTGAGATGCAGCGGGCGACGAACAGCCACGCGAGATTGGGGGCGAGCGCCATGATCACGTAGTCGATGCTTGCGCCGGCGAGGGAGAGTAGGATGACCTTGCGCCGGCCGAAACGGTCGGAGAGCGAGCCGAGGATGGGCGAACCGATGAACTGCAGCAGCGCGTAGACTCCCACCAGCACGCCGTAGGTGTGGGAGCCGGCCGCGACGTTGCCGCCGTTGAATTCCTTCACCAGCGCCGGCAGCACCGGGATCAGCAGCCCGAAGCCCAGTACTGACAGCACCATCGTGACGAAGATGAAACCGACGGCCGGCTGGCGGGGTGAGGCACTGGGCATGTTCCGGAGAAGAAGGGAGCAACGGGCAAGGAGCAAGTGCGGAGCCAGAGGCGAGTCCGCACTTGCGGGGCGCGGTTAGTGTGCGCCCTCGTATTTCTTTTCGCCGGCGCGGAGCGGGAAGGGAAGGAAATTTTCCTTGGGCGGGAGCGGGCAGGTGGCGTAGGGCGTGAAAGCGCAGGGCGGATTATAGACCTGGTTGAAATCGAGGATGATTTTTCCGTCCTGGGGCGGGGCGGCCTCGAGGAAGCGGCAGGCCTCGTAGGTTTCGCTGCCGGCGGTGGTGTCGGTGAGGACGAAGGACAGGGGTTCGCTGGCCCCTTCGCCGATGGCGAGGAGCTCGAAGGTGCGGCCGTCGTGGGTGAACACGGCCTTGCCGGGTACGGTGGCGGGTTCGATGAGGCCGATGATGTTGGTGATCTTGATCTCGCGGGGCGGATCGAAGGGCACCCATCGCGCCTCGATGCGCCAGGCCGGATCGACCGGGTAGGCCTCGATGCCGGCGAAGTGCTTCAG
>JAYUBB010000256.1:0-12245 GCA_043741015.1 Opitutaceae bacterium | reverse complement strand
CGTCGCTGCGCCCCGGGTCGGGCTCATCACCATCGGGACCGAGGAGGGCAAAGGAAATGCGCTCATCACCGAGACCCACGAGCAGCTCAAAAAGATCTCCACGGTGATCAACTACGTCGGCCCAATTGAGGGGTTTCAAGTATTCCGGGACACGGTGGACGTGGTCGTGTGCGATGGTTTTGTCGGCAATACCCTCCTCAAGACCTGGGAATCCATGGCCAAATTCATCACGGGACTGCTGAAGCAGGAGCTGCAGGCCAATCCGCTGCGCATGGCAGGTGCCGTACTCGCCAAGGGTGCCTTTGATGCGCTTAAATCCCGCATGAACCCCGACCGCTACGGTGGCGCCCCTCTGCTTGGTGTCCGGGGCAACATCCTCAAGGCGCATGGTTCAAGCAACCGCCACGCGCTTGCCAGCGCCATCCGCGCCGCCGCAAAGATCATCCACCAGGATCTTTACCAGCACACCGCACGGGATGTAGCTCGCGCAAATTCTCTTCTCACTCCGCCCCCGGCAGATCCGTCCGTCCACCCCTGATCACCTTCCCATGGCCTCAGTCATCATAGCCGGAGTCGGCTCCTACGCGCCCGCCAAGGTGCTCACGAATGCAGATCTCTCGAAGATCGTCGATACCACTGATGAGTGGATTTTTACCCGGTCGGGCATCCGGGAGCGTCACATCGCCGCGGCCGACGAGGCCTGCTCCGACCTCGCGGTCAAGGCCGCCAACTCCGCGCTGGCGGACGCCAAAGTCAGTGCCGCGGACATCGACCTGCTCATCGTGGCGACCTGCACGCCCGATTTGCCCCTGCCCTCCACAGCTTGCATCGTGCAGCACAAGCTCGGGATTCCGGCCCACGCGACCTGCTTTGACATCTCCGCCGCCTGCTCGGGTTTCCTCTATGCCCTGGAGATCGCCTACGGCCAGTTGCAGACCAACCGTTACAAGCGCGCCCTGATCATTGGCGCCGAAAAACTGTCGACCATCACCGATTGGACGGACCGCACCACCTGCGTGCTTTTCGGCGATGGGGCGGGTGCGGCGGTATTGAATAAAGTGGCCCAGCCCGGCATCGGCATCCTCGGCACCGATTTGGGCGCGGATGGCGAGTTTGTCGATAACCTCTACATCCCCGCTGGCGGCAGCCGCACCCCCGCTTCGGCCGAGACCGTCGCCAAGCGAGACCACTGCATCCGGATGAACGGCCGCGAGGTGTTTAAGAGCGCGGTGCGCGTCATGGAGACCGTCGCCCGGGAAATGATGGAACAACACAAGCTCTCTCCTGACCAAATCAGCCTTGTGATCCCCCATCAGGCCAACATCCGCATCATCGAGGCGCTCGCTAGTAACCTCAAGATGCCGCTGGAGAAGTTTTACGTTAACCTCGACCGTTACGGCAACACCTCGTCGGCCACCATTCCGCTGGCCTTGGACGAGGCCCGTCGCGCCGGGCGGATCAAGCCCGGTGATCTCACCCTGCTGGTGGCTTTTGGCGCTGGCTTGACCTACGGAGCCACTCTTGTTCGATGGTAACCCACTGTTCCATGCATCGTCCCTCCTTATCTATTTTCCTGGCAGCCCTCGTGGTGCTGCTGCTTGTTCCCGCCCGGCTGGCCGCCGACCTCGTCTGGACCCCCGAGGGGGGCTGGAAGGTCCAGGGCGGCGTGCTCTCTGCCTTTACGGGGGAGGAGGGCCGCAATGCCCTTGATGCGATGAACAAGGCCCGCACCGCCGAGGAAGCCGACCATGTTGGCACCGCCCTCAAGCAGTACGGAATCGTCATCAAGAAATATCCCAACTCCGTCTATGCCGCCGAAGCCCTCTACCGCACCGGTCTGATCCAACAGAAACGCCACGAATATCACAAAGCCTTCGCGACCTACCAGACGATGGTCAGCCGCTACCCCAACTCGGAGAAGTTCAATCAGGTGATCGGCGAGCAATACCGCATCGCGTCCGATCTGTTCGAGGGCAAGCGCGCCAAGATTTTCGGCTGGCTGCCCGGTTTCAGCAATCGGGAGCGCGCGGTCGGGTATTTTGAAACCATCGTGCAGACGGCGCCCTACAGCGATTACGCCCCGCTCGCCCTGATGAACGCCGCCCGCGGCTACAAGAAGATGGCCGAAACCGAGGCCGCCATCGACGCCTTGGATCGCATGATCAACACCTATCCGCGCAATGCCCTCACCCCCGACGCTTACCTCAAGATTGCCGAGACGCACGCCTCGCTGGTCGACGGCCCGGCTTACGATCAATCCGCGACCAAGGAGGCCATCACCTACTACGAGGACTATATGATCCTTTTCCCCGGCGACTCGGGCATGGCCACTGCCGAGAAGGGTCTTGAGCGGATGAAAACCGTTCTGGCCAACAGCAAGCTCACCATGGCGGATTACTACTATAAGTATCGCCGGAACTACAAAGCCGCGAAAGTCTTCTACAACGAGGCGATCACGGTTTTCCCCGATTCGCCCGTGGCCAAGGTAGCCCGGGAAAAGCTCGTGGCGGTGGACGCCAAGCTCGACGAAATGGCCAAATCAGCTCCGGTCCAGCCCGCGGCACCCAAGCCCGCCCAGCCCAAGAAGGCCAAGCGCTTCTGGATTTTCTAAGAGTCACGCCTCTCCGTTGCCCGTCATGCCAGCCCGCGTCCATCTGCTCCGGCTGCTTCCCGCGACGCTGGCCATCGTGTTGCTGACCGGCTGCGCCGGCTACCGTCTTGGAACCGGGTCGACCATAAAGTTTACCAGGCTGTTCATCGCCCCGATCACCAGCGAAGCGCTCATTCCCCAAGCGCAGGCGCTGGTGACCACGCAGATCCGCGAAGCCTTCATTCACGACGGTCGCGTCACTTTGGTCAACTCCGCGGAAGCCGCCGACGCCGTGCTCAGCGTCACCCTTGCCAGTTACGGGCGGACCGTGGCGGTCTCGCGGCCCGATGACACCGGTCTGGCACGTCGCTTCGACGTCACCCTGCAGGCGCGGGCAACGTTGCTCGATAACCGGACCAAACAACCCTATTTCTCCCAGCGATTGCTCGACGCCAAGCGCGGTGTCTTTACCGACAGCGGCCTCGTGCCCTCCGAGTATCAGGCGCTTCCTCTGCTGGCTGAGTTGATCGCCAGCGAGGTGGTGCACGCGGTCCTCGATACTTGGTAAACCGGACGACCGTCAAAAATACAAGGTTGAGCTAAAGGCGACCAGCGTGCTCCATGCTCCGAGCGACATGACTCACACGCCTATCCTTGCCCCCTCCCTACTGGCTGGTGACCACGCTAATCTCGGAGCCAGCGCCGAGGCCGCCGCCCGCTCGGGCGCGCCGTGGCTCCATCTGGATATCATGGACGGGCATTTCGTGCCCAATCTCACCTTTGGCCCCGAGGTGCTCGCCGCGCTGCGCCGGGCCGGATTGAAGATGTTTTTCGATACCCACCTCATGCTGGCCGAGCCGCACCGCTATATCGAACCGTTTGCCAAGGCCGGGGCCAACCTCATCAGCATCCACATAGAACCGGCTTACGACCACCGCGCCACCCTCGCCCGCATCCGTGAGCTCGGCTGCCAGTGCGGCATCGTGCTCAACCCCGGCACCCCCGCCTCGGCCATCGAGCCGCTGCTCGGTCTCGTCGACCTCGTGCTCGTAATGACCGTTCAGCCTGGTTTTGGCGGACAATCCTTCCGCAGCGACATGCTCCTCAAGCTGAGGGAAATCGACGGCTGGCGACGCACGCGCAACCTTAGCTTCCGCCTCGAGGTGGACGGTGGCATTGACCTCGCCACTGCGGCCGGGTGCCGCACCGCAGGGGCTGACACTTTTGTGGCCGGCACCTCGTTCTTCAAAGCCGCCGATCAGTCCGCCTTCGCCAAAGCGATAGCCGGTCTGACCTAAGACCCACTACTTTTCTCGCGCAATCTCCGCGGCACCGAGGTATTGGCGCCTGAAATGGTCGGCCAGCTCGCTTGCCAGCCGGACTTCGTCCACCTTGCTCTTGGAATTCAGTGCTGGTTTGATCCGATTGAACATCTGCCCGTAGTCCACCGCGGAGAGATCGGTCATCACGGTCAGGGCGCGGTCACGAGCGGCCGCATCCAGCTTGTCCGAGTTGATCGCACGCCACGCCGCCGCCAGTTCGGCATGGGTGTCGATGCACATGACGCGGATCACAAATGACATTTCGCGGAAGATGCCCCCGGTCCACGCGGCATTGTAGACGAGCGGGGTTTCGCCGGCATAGGGGTTCACCTCGGGATCGGAGCGGTAGCCGCGCCACTCGTGGTGCGCGTAGTAATCCCGGCGCACGGGTAGACGGCGCAGGGCATAGTGCTCCGGCCCGCCGGGCGTGCCGGGTTTGAAGTTCCACAGCTTCTGCCCCTCCATGGACATCACATATTCGATGAAGGCGACGGCAAGTTCACGATTGGGTGCACCGCGCATCAGGGCGATGGGATCGGGCGAGAGCGTGGTCCCACCGGCCGGCATATGAAAACCGAGCCGCTGGCGTCCGCTGCGTTCCGCCGAGCTCTGCTCCTGGTAACGGCCGTAGAAATCAATGCACATGCCGACGGCGCAATTGCCCGCCGCCACATCGATCGGTGGTTTTTGCGAGGAATCCGTGAAATAGCGTGCATTGGCCCCGATGCGCTGCAGTAACTGCAGCCCTCTGACCCACCCTTGGGCCACGGCCTGCTTTTCGAGCTCGGCTTTCGACCGGCCGGTCTCCCGGACGAGCCGCGCCCATTCGCGATAAATCTGCTCCTGAATGATGCTTTCAAAAGACTTGGCAATGGAACCGCTCTTGGTCGGATCGCACACCGCGATTTCACCCAGCAGCTTGGGATTTTGCAGGTCACTCCACTCGCTGGGCGGTTTCTCCACCCCCAGCCGGGCCAGCGAATCGAGATTGTAGAGCATGCCGTGGCCGCTCAGCACCGGCCCCAGCCACAGGCCTCTTTTGTCCCAGTAAGGCTCGCCGGTGTAGCTTTGCGGAATCACCTCGTCGGTAAACCAATCCGGATGCAACTGCAGCAGTCCGGAGTCCACAATCCGTCCAGCATCGGCCTGGCGGATGAAATCATAGGTGCCGCCGCCGAAAAACACATCGATCCCGCAGCCCACTTCCGAGGCCATGAATGTCTGCCGGGCCGCCTGCGCCTCGGCCGGCGCATCCTTGGGCAGCCGGCTGTTGGCAAATGCCGCCTGTACGTCGATGCTCCATGCTCTACCGAGCTTGCGCGTCCAGTAATTTTGAAAGGACGATACATATTCCGATTCAAGAAAACGGGCGATCTCGCTCGTGCCGCCTATCACCCGCCAGTCGATGGTCACGGTCTTGCCTGTCTTTGCCCGATACCACTCCTGGAAACCGTGGGCATATTCCTGCCGGATGGCTTCATTGTGCGGGGTGATGATCACGACCGTGCCGTCTGCCTTGTCCTGGCCTGCCGTCTTCTTAGGCCGCAGGACGAATGGCAAGGCCACGACGGCCACCAGCGCGAGAATGAGAAGCGCCCGTTTCATGTGCCGGCCTTGCGGCTCAGTCAGTCAGCACCACCACATCCTCCGGCTCCACGGTGGCATAGAGTTCACCCCGGCTGCTGCCATCCGCGAAGCGCGGGTTGCGTTCGAATATCTTGAGCTTGGTGCCGCCGGTGGTGACGAAATCATACTGGGCGACTTCACCGAGATAGACGGACTCGCCGATCCGCCCTTTCACCACGTTGCGCGCCTCGGCGTTGCGGTGCAGTTCCCAGCATTCCGGGCGGATGGAGACTGTTACCTGCGTCCCGGCTGCGACCGTCTGTGCCGGGTCGCCCAAAATGCCGTCAAACCGGCCCACCCCGGTTTCCACCGTCACGAAGTCGCCGGCCGCGCCTAGCACCTTGCCGGGCAGGAAATCCGTCTCCCCGATGAAATTTGCCACCGTCTTGCGCGTGGGCCGCTTGTAGACTTCGCGCGGCGTGCCAACCTGCAGGATGTGTCCGCTCTCCAGGATCGCCATGCGATCAGCAATGGAGAGCGCCTCCTTCTGGTCATGGGTCACATAAACCGTGGTGAGCTTGAACTCCTTGCAGACGCGGCGGATCTCGGTGCGCATCTCCAGGCGGAGTTTGGCGTCGAGATTCGAGAGCGGCTCGTCGAGCAGCAGGCAGCGCGGCCGGATGACGAGCGCCCGGGCCAGGGCGACCCGCTGCTGCTGGCCGCCGGAAAGCTGGTTGGGTTTGCGTTCGGCGTATTGTTCCATTCGCACCGAGGCCAGCGCCTCGGTTACCCGCCGCTTGATCTCAGCGGCAGGCACCTTCCGCTCCTCCAGCCCGAAGGCGACATTGCCTGCCACGGTCATGTGGGGCCACAACGCGTAGCTCTGGAACATCATGCCGGTATTCCGCTTGTGCGGTTCCAGCCGGGTGACGTCCTCGCTGCCGAACAGGATCTGGCCCTTTTCCGGGATGTAGAAACCGGCCAGGCTCCGCAGCAGGGTGGTTTTGCCGCAGCCGCTGGGCCCGAGGAGAAAGAAGAGCTCACCCGGGTTGATCGTAAGATCGAGCCCGTGCAGCGCGACGACATTGCCGAACTGCTTGGTCAGCTGCTTGACTTGGATGGAAATCATTGTTCGTCGCGCTAGCGTCCGGCTCAGTTTCGGGATGCGCGGGCGCGGCGAGGCAACCTGCCGCCCCGGGCGAAGTCAAAAATATTAAGGCCGCCGTCCGGCTTGAAACAGTTGCCAAGCTTGCGCGCGCCTTCTCATATCAGCCCATGCCCTCGCCCAAAGGCCCGCCGGAACTCGCCCATCTGAAAAGCGTTCTCGTCAGTCCCATCTCGATCAAGCGCCGCATCGCGGCCCTGGGAAAGCAGTTGAACCGGGACTACGCCAAGAAGGACCTGATGGTCGTCGCGATCGTCAACGGTGCGTTGATCTTCACCGCCGACCTGCTGCGCCAGATGCGCAGCCCGCTGCGCCTCGATTGCCTGCGCGCCTCAAGCTACCACACCGGCACGCGGGCCGCCGGTGAGCCCCGGATTGTGGACCAAATGAAACTCGACGTGAAGGGCCAGCATGTGCTGCTGGTGGACGATATTCTCGACACCGGCAAGACCCTCGCCGCCGTAGCCGGCCTGATCAGAATGAAGGGCGCGGCGACGGTCAGAACTTGCGTCCTCCTCGACAAGAAAGGCCGGCGCGCCGTACCGTTCGAGGCCGACTATGTGGGCTTCCAGATTCCCAATGAGTTTGTCGTCGGCTACGGCCTCGACTTCAACGAGCGCTACCGGAACCTCCCCTGCATTGGCATTCTAAAGCCGAAATACTACGCCGGAAAGTGACGGGAAATGCCTTGCACTCGCCCGACCCCGGCTTTTGCTTGCCGGCTCACCCCGGAGAGATGGCCGAGTGGCTGAAGGCACAGCTTTGCTAAAGCTGCATAGGGGAAACTCTATCGAGGGTTCGAATCCCTCTCTCTCCGCCACTTTTCTGTCCCTGAGCGGATGGACAAGTGCCTCAATGTTCCGCCAGCGCGAGGCCCGGCACCGCGGCCACGGCCTGACGGATGATGTTGCAGTCCGTCACGCCGGTGAAGCCGCTCATCGCCACCGCGATCTTTGTTCCGTCCTTGGCTACGACCGGAAGGCCGCCTTCCCAGCCGATGAGGTCGGGGTGCTGCAGTCCGAACTTTCCCGGGTCCACATTCCTGCCATAAACCTGTTTCTCAAACTGCCCGGTGGCCTGCGCGGTCAGCCAGACCTGCGTGGCCTTCTGCCAGGCAATGCGACAGGTGCCGCGCCGGCGAGCATTATTATCGCCAAACATCCGGCCGTAAATCTGCCCGCCCTCGGCGATGATCATCAGGGTAACATTCCCGAGGCTGTTGTCGCGATCCTCGGGGTTCAGCATGCACGCGGGAATACGCTTCCCAATCTCGGCGATCAGTTTCTCGGCAAGAACAGTCAGTTCGGCGGGGGGCATGGGAGTAACGACTACCCGAATTGCCGCTGGGTGCAATCGGAGAAAGAAAAAGCCCGCGCTGGTGGCGCGGGCTCGTGAATGAAACCGGAGATCGCTCAGTAGCGGTAATGCTCGGGCTTGTAGGGGCCCTCTACCGGGACGCCGAGGTATTCGGCCTGCTCCTTGGTGAGCGTCGTAAGCTTGGCCCCGATCTTCTCGAGGTGCAGGCGGGCCACTTCCTCGTCGAGGTGCTTCGGCAGACGATAGACGCCAATCTTGTAGGTGTCCTTGTTCTTCCACAGGTCCAGCTGCGCGAGCGTCTGGTTGGTGAAGCTGTTGGACATCACAAACGACGGATGACCGGTGGCGCAGCCGAGGTTCACGAGGCGGCCCTCGGCGAGCATGTAGATGCAGTTCCCCTTCGGGAAAGTGTACAGGTCGTATTGGGGCTTGATGTTGATGCGCTTGGCGTCGGAGGTGTTGAGCTTGTCGACCTGGATCTCGTTGTCGAAGTGGCCGATGTTGCAGACGATCGCCTGGTCTTTCATCCGGCGCATGTGCTCCAGGGTGATGATGTCCTTGTTGCCCGTCGTGGTGACGTAGATATCGGCGGTGCCAAGGGTGGATTCGATGGTGTTGACCTCGAAGCCCTCCATCGAGGCCTGCAGGGCGTTGATCGGGTCGATCTCGGTCACGATGACGCGGGCGCCGAAGCCCTTGAGCGAAAACGCGGAGCCCTTGCCCACGTCGCCGTAGCCGCAGACGCAGGCGACCTTGCCGGCGATCATGACATCGGTGGCGCGCTTAAGGCCGTCGGCGAGCGACTCGCGGCAGCCGTAAAGATTGTCGAACTTCGACTTGGTGACCGAGTCGTTGACGTTGATGGCGGGCACGCGGAGTTTCCCCTTCTCCAGCATCTGGTAGAGGCGGTGCACGCCGGTGGTCGTTTCCTCGGAGACGCCGCGCCATTCCTTGGCGATGGTGGTCCAGCGCAGCGGGTCCTCTTTGTGAACGCGCTTGAGGACGTTCTTGATGACCTGCTCCTCGTGGGACCCGGACGGGGTGTTGACCCAGTCGCTGCCCTCCTCGAGTTCGCAACCCTTGTGAATAAGCAGGGTGACGTCGCCGCCGTCATCGACGACGAGCTGCGGGCCCTTGCCACCCGGGAAGGAAATGGCCCGCAGGGTCAGATCCCAATATTCCTCGAGCGTCTCCCCTTTCCAGGCAAAGACTGGCGTGCCGGTCTTCGCGATGGCGGCGGCGGCGTGGTCCTGGGTTGAGAAAATATTACAGGAAGCCCAGCGCACGTCGGCGCCCAGTTCCTTCAACGTCTCGATGAGGACCGCGGTCTGGATCGTCATGTGGAGCGAACCGGTGATGCGGACGCCCTTGAGAGGCTTGCCCGGGCCGAATTTCTTGCGGACGGAAATCAGGCCGGGCATCTCGTGCTCGGCGACGGAGATTTCCTTGCGACCCCACTCGGCGAGAGTGATGTCCTTGACGTGGTAGTCTTGCGCCTTGGGCGCGGTGGAAGCGGTTGCCATGGTGGTATTGAGTCGGAGGTTATTTCACTGCGGCGCGGAGGGCGGCGACCTTGTTGGTCTGTTCCCACGGGAGGCCGGCTTTGCCAAAGTGCCCGTAGTTGGTCGTCGAGCGGTAAATCGGCCGGAGCAGATTGAGCTGGCGGACGATCTCGGCGGGTTTGAAGCCAAAGACGTTGGTGACGGCCTTGGCGATTTTCTCGTCGCTGACTTTCCCCGTGCCCATCGTGTCCACATAGACGCTGACCGGGTCGGGATAGCCGATGGCGTAGGCGACCTGCAGTTCTGCCAGGTCGGCGAGGCCGGCAGCGACAATGTTCTTGGCCACCCAGCGGCACATGTAGGCGGCGGAGCGATCAACTTTGGACGGATCCTTGCCGGAGAAGGCACCGCCACCGTGGCGACCCCAGCCGCCGTAGGTATCAACGATGATCTTGCGGCCGGTGAGGCCGGAGTCGCCTTGCGGGCCGCCAATGACAAAACGACCGGTGGGGTTGATGAGAAACTGGGTCTTCTTCGTCAACATGCGGGCCGGGATGACTTTCTTGATGACGTTGTCGATGAGGTAGCTCTCGATCTTGCGGTGCGAGACATCGGCGGTGTGTTGCGTCGAGATGACGACGTTTTCCACCGAAACAGGCTTGTCGTTCTCGTAGCGGATCGAAACCTGCGACTTCGCGTCCGGCCGGAGCCAGTCGGCCTGGCCGCCTTTACGGAGCTGGGTGAGTTTCCGGCCCAAGCGGTGCGCAAACATCACAGGAGTCGGCATCAGCTCGGGGGTCTCAGTACAGGCATAGCCGAACATGAGGCCTTGGTCGCCCGCGCCCTGCTCCGCCGTCTTCTTGCCTTTGGCTTTTTTGGCGTCGACACCCTGTGAAATGTCAGGCGACTGGCGAGTGAGGTAGTTGTTGATGAAAACCGTGTCCGCGTGAAAGACATCGTCGCTGTTCACGTAGCCGATCTCACGAATCGCGGCGCGCACGATGGCCTCGTAGTTAAGCTTGGCCCGAGTGGTGATTTCACCGGCCAAGATGACCATGTTGGATTTCACCATGGTCTCGCAGGCCACGCGGCTGTATTTGTCCTGAGCCAGGCAGGCGTCGAGCACGCTGTCCGAAATCAGATCAGCGACTTTATCCGGGTGACCTTCGCCAACCGACTCAGAGGAGAAAACAAAGGATTTTGCCATGCATGACTACAACGGCACTGCTCCGCTTCAGGCAAGTAGAATATCATCGCATCAGGATTTCATGATACAAGTTAATCATCGCCTCTGTTTCGCTTAATGTCAGTGCTTATTCACGCATTGTATATCGCTGTTCATTAGCATCATGTACTTATCAACAGGGCCGCCAAACCCTAGCCTGTTCAGCCTTGGAATCAGGCTCAGTGTTCTCGACAATTTGAATTTTAGCATCCCAAAATATCCGCCTGCCAAGGAGCCACGCATGCAGCCGGCAGGATAAGTCGTGATCGGGACACTAGCCTGCAAGACATGAACCCCAAGAAATCACTCGCGCCGCTGATCGCACCGGCTATCGTTCCTCCTACTACTGCAACGGTAAACGCAATGTCCTTCTGGGCCCTTGACCATGGAGGAATCGAGCAAAACGTCGCTTTGAACTGGGCCTCCCAACCTCCATGACTGATACCATCCAGAACACCATTGACCGTCAGGCCGTTGATAATCTCCGCGAACTGAACCCTGATGACCCCAACTTTCTGCGCGAGCTAATCGATCTCTTCCTGCAGGACATCCCCCAGCGTGTGGCCGAGATCGAGCAGGCCATTGCCAGCCAAGATGCAGCACTTCTCACCCGCGCCGCGCACACGATCAAGGGCAGCAGCGGCAACTTCGGCGCCGGCAATCTGGCCCGGGTTGCACAGGAAATGGAGCACCAGGGCAAATCCGCCTCCTTCGCAGCCGCGACCACTTCGCTCATTTCCCTTCGGGCCGAGTTCGCTTTAGTCGCGGAGGCGCTGCGGAAACTCGCTTAGGGCACCGGCCCCGTCCGCTACCATGAAGCGACCCGTACACCATTGGTTTACTCCGTTGCTCTTCGCCCTCGGGCTTCCCACCATGGCCTTGGACTGGAAGACCCAGCAGCTCTCCGTCATAGCCGCACCCCTGAAGAGGACGGCCGAGACGTCGTTTGAGTTCACCAACTCCGGCAACCAGCCCGTCACGATCATCGGCGTCGACACGAGCTGCGACTGCCTCGAAGCCACCCCCAGCGCGCGCATCTTCGCCCCAGGTGCCAGCGGTCGCATCTCAGCCCGCTTCACGGTGGGCGACCGCCACGGTGTGTATGAACGCACCATCACGGTCACAACCGACGAGGCCGGGGAGCCGGTCAGGCTGAGTGTGCAACTGGACGTTCCCGAACTGGCCAGCCTCACTCCGCGCAGCATTGACTGGAAACTAAACGGTACTGCGGAGGAGCAGGTCATTGAAATCCGTATCGCCGACGGCTTGGAACTCGATCTCTCCAATGTGCAGTCGACCAGCGCAGTGTTCACCTGCCGCCTTGAGCGCGTCGAACCCGGCCGGCACTACCGCCTGCACCTCTTACCGAAGAGCACTCGCGAAGTCGCCAACGCCGCCTTCCGCCTCTACGCAAAAGCCAAGACCGGACAGGACGTTGTCCTGAGCGCCTACGGTAACGTGCGCTGAATTAGCGATACAACGCAGTTACCGGTGTCGCCGTGAGCACGTTGTATTGGCGCATCGCTAGTCGCCACCACGCGGAGAGCTGACCCGGCGG
>JAYUBB010000255.1:0-32941 GCA_043741015.1 Opitutaceae bacterium | reverse complement strand
CCCACCCAAAAAGGTGAACCTTTCCAGAATCTATCCTCGACACGCCTTCTCATGGAAGACGCCAGAGCCAACGGCCCCGAGCGGCCGTGGCTCATCTTGAACGTTGGGCTTAAGAAAGATTCTGGTGACCCGAAACGCGACGGCCCTGGATTTCACCCTCGGCGTCACATCCCGCGGCGCAGGCTCCTGGCAACTGCCTGCCGCCCAGTTGCCCGGTCGGTTCAGTCCGGCGGCTATGACGCCGGCACAGGGATTTTTTCCGTGTGTTCCGTGTGTTCCGTGGGCAATGCTTGGGGCTGACTCATGCGCTTCCACAAATACCACGCCCTCGGCAATGACTACCTCGTGATGGATCCGGCGGATTTTCCCGGTTTACCCGCCACCGGCGGCGCCAAAGGCGACCAGGGCTGGGCCGCCCCGACCACGGCGCAGATCCGCGTCATCTGCCACCGCAATTTCGGGGTGGGCTCCGACGGCATCCTCTGGGGACCGCTGCCGACCACCCGCGCCGAGTTCGGCCTGCGTATCTTCAACCCCGACGGCTCCGAGGCCGAGAAGTCCGGCAACGGCCTGCGCATCTTCTCCCGCTACCTCTACGACCAGAAGAAAGTCGGCCCCGCCCCCTTCACCATCGACACTCCCGGCGGCGTGGTTCAAGTCGTCATCCAGCCCGGCGGAAAACTCATAGCCATTGAGATGGGCCACGTCAGCTTCGACAGCGCGAAAATCCCGGTCACCGGCCCGGCGCGTGAAGTCATCAACGAGAAGATCATGATCCTCGACCGCGAATTCACCTACTGCGCCGCCACCATCGGCAACCCGCACTGCGTGATCCCGCTCCCCGCTGTCACGCCCGAGCTGGCGCACAAATACGGCCCGCACCTCGAGACCTACGCCAATTTTCCAAAGCGCACCAACGTCCAGTTTCTCCGCGTCATCGACCGGGCCAACATCCAGATCGAGATCTGGGAACGCGGTGCGGGTTACACCCTCGCCTCCGGCAGCAGTTCCAGCGCCGCCGCCGCCGTGGCCCACAAGCTGGGACTCGTGGACCGTGCTGTCACCGTCCATATGCCCGGCGGGCAGATCGGCATCGAGATCGGCGACAATTTCTCGATCAGGATGACCGGCCCCGTCACCCGCGTGGCCGAGGGCACACTGCACCCTGAGTTGTTTGCGACGACAGTCTGAACACCAGCGAAGCTGCATCAGTTTTCCCCGCTGCAGCCACCAGGCCGAGAAGTGGACTCGGTGACAGGCAGGCCGGTCCACCACGGATCGAATTGTACGTTGCACCGCGAGCCCCGGGCCATACCCTGAAGGCGTGATTGGATGGATCGCCGACTTCTGCCGTTTCTGGTGGGCCTTGTTCTATTGGAACACCCGCAAAACTTGGTTCCGCCTGAATGGCGCTCACCGCGATTCCTGCCCTTGCCAGAACTTCAGCGATTCCGGGCATGCCCTGGACTCGCGCTGCATTGCGGTGATTCCATGGCAGAAACCCGGACGCTTCAAACGGGTGTGCCCGCTGCTGACCGAAACCAAGGATGGCTGGCGCTGCGGCGTGGACGCCGAGCGTGTCCGGCCCTTTTGGGGTCGCGCCACCCTGTTTACCGGAACCGCGCTGCTCTCAGTCTACCTGATGGGCTCGGTTGCCGTGTATGCCATCCTCCGGGCCGCCAAGTATGAGGTCAGCTACCGGACCGTCGTCTGGCCCGCGCATTGGGCAGAGTTGCGCGACTCGCAGGAAAAGCTCCAGACCACCCTGGCCCAGAAAGCACTGGACTCCGGCAATTACAAGGCCGCCATCCTTTCTCTCCAGACGGTGTGCGAATTGAATCCCCGCAACTACAGCGCGGGCATCGCCCTCGCGAGTCTGGCCCAGATCGCCGGTCAGCCATCGGTCGCGGAACACATCTACGCCCGCCTGATGCACGACGTGCCGGAGCAGCGCGCGGCCACGGCCCGGATTTGGATTCGCCCTCTCCTGGCCAGCGGCGACTACGCGCAGATCAAGCTCCTCGCCACCGCCATGCTCAGCGAGGATTCCGGCCGGCGCGAGGCCTGGTTGCACGCCCTGCTCTTCGCGACCCGGCTGACCCGCGATCAAGAGACGCTGCGCCCCCTCGTGAAAAATGAACACGGCCTGCCCAATTGGTGCATCGAGCTCATCGGGATCGAGCAACTCCTCCTGGAAAACCATCTCGATCAGGCCAGCCTGCGCCTCAATCATGTCTACAACCGGCCGGCGGTCACCTACGTCCCCTACTATCAGATCGACCGGCTTCTTCAGCTCGGGCGCCCCGAACAGGCCGGCAAACTGATCGATGCTTACAGTGCCAGCCTCCCGTCTGACGAGGCCGCTTTCTTCCGCCTACGTGCCTTCCGCGCGCAGAAGTGGACCTCACTGCTGGAGTCCGAATCTGACACCCTCCTCAGCTACCCCATGACTCCGCGACTGGCCACCCTGTTTTGCGCCTCACTGATTGTGCAGCCGGCGCCGGATATACTCGCCCGCTTTCTCGACCGCTTCATGCAGCAAGGACCGGTGCTAAGCAGCGAGACTCTTCCCATTTATCACGCATTGTATCTTGCCGCCACACTCGGAGGTGAGACCAAACGCGCGGAAAAGCTCGCTGACGCCATCAGCCATTTCACCTCCTCCGATGCCAAGACAATGCGCGGACTTGGCGAACTCCTGAAGCACCGCGCCCCGCCGCAGCAAATCGCCCAGCTCCTGCCACTCGTACCCCTGCCACTCGAGGCCATCTACGCCATTAACACCCGGCAGACCACCCCGGCCGCGCAATGAATCTGTTCAGTCGAGCCTTGCCCCTGCAAGCGGGCCGGCCACCGGCCGGCCCGCTTGCCATCGGGATCGGACTGGCCGGGCTGATCGCGGTCTACTGCGGGCTGCTGTGGCCGGAATGGAGTCACAACCCCGATCTGTCCCACGGGTTTTTTGCCCCGCTGATCTTTGGATTGCTGGTCTGGGAAAGCCGCCGGCGCGGCCCGCTGCGCTGGGTTAAACCCGGCCCCCTTTCGGGCGCCATCCTGATGGTTCTGCTCACGGGCGGCTTCGTGCTGTTTGCCCTCGCCGGGCTTTTTGCCGCCTCGCTGGCGTGGTCCCACGCACTCGTGCTGTTCTTGCTTGCCAGCAGCCTCGTCTGTTTTCTGCTCGGCGGATTGTTCATCCTGGCCGACGAGCGCCAGCGTGTCCTTCCGGTCAACTGGATCAGCCTGACTGCCATTTTCCTCTGGGTGCTGGTGGCTCCGGTGCCAAATGGCACCTACTCCCGGCTCACGCTCACCCTGCAAAGCTGGGTGATCGACGGGGTCATGAATGTCCTCCAATTCCTGGGGGTGCCTTCGCGTCAGCACGGCAACGTGATAGAGCTGGCCCGCGCCACCGTCGGCGTCGAGGAGGCGTGCAGTGGTGTCCGCAGTCTCCTCTCCTGCCTCTATGCCGGGTTTTTCTTCGCCGCCTGGCAGGTGCGCCGGCCGTTGCGCCGGCTCGTGCTGGTCCTGGCCGCCGTGCTGCTGGCCCTCGGGATGAATTTCCTCCGCTCACTCACCCTCACCCTGCTGGCCAACGCCGGAGTCAATATCAGCGGCACCTGGCACGATGCCACGGGCTTCGCCATTCTTGGCGTAACGGCGGCCCTCATCGCCGGCTTGGCGATCGCACTGGAATCCAAAGCAGACTTGCCGTCAGCCCCAACCGCCAGTCCCGCGTCGGTGACACCTGTGCGCTGGCCCTATCGCATCTTCTGGATCAGCTCCGGCCTGACACTGGCGCTGGCCGTTTTCTTCTACCTGAACTCTCGCGTCACTGCGCAATCCCCAACTGCTGCGCCGCAACTGGCCAGCCTCCTGCCCGCCCAAGCTCCCGGCTGGCAGGTGACGACGCCCGGCGATCTCTACCGTTTCTCCGGTATTTTGCAGACTACCCAACTGCTGCAACGGTCATACGTCCGCCCGACGGAAACACAGGGCTTTGTCGAGCTGACTGTCTACATCAGTTACTGGGCGCCGGGGCAGACCTCGGTCAGCCGTGTCGCGTCCCACACCCCCGACGCATGCTGGCCTGGCTCCGGCTGGACATCACAGACTGCTGCCGGCAAACGCATTCAGGCTGCCACCCTGGCAGGATTGCAATTGGCACCCGCTGAATACCGCTTTTTCCGCAACGAGAGTGGTTATACCCAGCATGTCTGGTTCTGGCATATCTTTGACGGCCGGGTCATCGACTATCGCGATCCGTATTCCCTGCCCGCGCTTTTTCGCATCGCCCTGCAATACGGCTTCCGCCGCCAGGGCAGCCAGTATTTCATCCGCATCTCGAGCAACCGCCCATGGGATGAGCTGGCCGGTGAGCCCCTCTTGCGCGAAATCCTCACCAACCTCGACCGGATCGGTCTCTGACCATGCCCCTCGCCGTCACCAAACACGAAAGATTCATCCTCGGTGTCCTGGCCCTGCTCGTGGTGCTCGGGCTTGTCGGCCTGCTGATCCTTTGAACCGTCCATTGGGCATTGCCAAGTCACGCAATTTCACGAACTTCGCATCCATTCCGCCGCTCCGCCCGTATACAACGATGCAATGCTTCTGGTCAGTAATCCATCGCTTGGCTTCTGCGGATTTCGCGCGCACCAGCGGGAAACAGTCCGGGCCGGCCGCCTGCTGATGGACGCCGCACCGCATTCATCGGGCGACGACCGCAACCGCGAACAGGCCCGGCTGGTCACAACCATGGCCCGCGGCGACAAGCATGCCCTGGCGGGACTTTACGATCAATTGTCGGGCCCGATCTACTCCCTGGCTTATCGCATGCTGGGTGACGCCAGCGAAGCCCAGGACCTCGTGCAGGATATATTCCTCCAGATCTGGCGGACCGCCTCAACTTACGAATCCAGCCGCGGCAGCGTCTTCTCTTGGATGGCCACGCTTACCCGCAACCGCGCCATCGACCGCATCCGGATGCGGAAGCGCCGCACCGAGCTCCTTGCCAACGCGGCACCCGAGCTCCAGCCGGCCGCCCCGGCGGGCGAGGCCGACTCGGCGGGCACTCTCTGGTTGCGCGAAAAAGCCGCCGCGGTCCGCACCGCTCTCGCCGGTCTGGCACCTGACCAGCAGCAGGCAATCGAGCTGGCCTACTTCAGCGGACTCACCCAGCAGGAGATCGCCGCCAAACTCAACGAACCACTCGGCACCATCAAGGCCCGCATCCGTCGCGGACTCCTCCGGCTCAAGGACCGGCTACCCGCCCGGTTATGATCACCGAACTCCACGAAGAACTAGCCACCCTGCACGCCCTCGGCCTCCTCGAGGGTACGGAACGGAGCGCGTGGGAGACCGAACTTGCGAGCAATGCGGAGCTGCAATCCCTGGCCGCGACCCTGGCCGAAACTGCCGCAGCCCTCGCCCTGACTGTTCCCCAAGTCACGCCCTCCGCCGCGCTCAAGTCCGGTATCCTGACCGCCGCTCACGTGCGCCCCGTGGTGGAAAACGTTGTTTCCTTCCCGCTCTCGCGCTGGCTGCCACTCGCCGCCGCCGCTGGTCTGGCGGTCGCTGCGCTGTGGCTGGGTTCGCAAAACCTGGCCCTGCGTCAGGAGAACAGCACTCTCCGCACCGACCGCCAACTCGCCGAACTGGCCTACCAAGCCGCGCAAACGCAACTCAAGGAGCGCTCCCTCGTCGCCGAAAGCATGATCAACGACCTGGGTCGTCAGCTCCGCGACCAGCAGGATCTCACGCGACTCAAGATCACCGCGCTCGCCTCGCTGGCCGGCAACACTCCGGAAGCCCAGGCCATCGCCGTGTGGGATCCCGCCCGGGAGACCGGCTTGCTCACGGTCGGCAATCTCCCCGCCATTGCCGACAACCAGGACTATCAAATCTGGGTGGTTGACCCCGCGTATCCGATCCCGGTCGATGGCGGCGTGTTCAAACCCGGGGCCGACGGCAGAGCCGTGCTCACTTTCAAGGGCAACAAGCCCATCAGAACCGTCGCCGCTTTCGCCATCAGCCTGGAGAAGAAAGGCGGCGTCCCGAAGGCCGAGGGTCCCATCGTACTTCTCGGTAAATTTTGAGCGAGCCGGTTGCGAGCCAGCTTTGCTTATCGCAGCGTCCCCTTAATTAAGCGCTTGGAGGGCCTCGCGCGCGCGCAGTTTTGCAGGCTCGTCATGCTTGCCCCGTGAGGCGAGTTGCAAGCCATGCTGCCAGGTCTGCCGCGCCTCCCGCGGCTGGCCGGCGGCCGCGAAGGCAAAGCCGAGCTCCAGGTGATGATTGAGCTCGTCGGGTTCAAGCGCCACGGCCCGGCGCAGGTGAGCAATGGCTTGTTCGCAGGAGGCGGCCGGCAAACCGCCATAAAGCAATCGCACCGCCCAGCGTGAGGTCATGCCCAGAGAGGCCACCTCGTAGTGCCAACGCCCTAGTACATGGTGCGCCCAAGCGTAATTGGGGTTGAGGGCCAGTGCGCGCTCGGCCTCCTCCTTCACAAGACGTGAGTATCGGATCTTGTCCCGTGTGTCGCTGTAGACCGCCAGCTTGCCGTGCGAGACGGCGAGGGAGAGCACGTTGACCGGATCGCGGGGATTAACCGCCACGGCCCGCTCGGAATAGTCGAGGGCGGACTGGGCGGAACGTTTCCTTTCCGCGTCAGTCGACTGGTCGAGCACCAGGTCGGAGTATTGCCGGGCGATCTTTTGGAGGATGAACGGATCGTTTGGTTTGGCTTGGTCGGCCTGAAGGTAGAGCTCCAGCGCGCGCTGCGAATCGAACCGAGCCTCGGCAGCCCGCGCTTGTGTCAACCAGCTGTCCACTGTTTCTGCGCCCCGGGAACAGCCGCACCAGGCAAGTGAGAACAAGACCAGGAGACGCTTCATGTCACGGCTTGCGGAACAGGTAGTGGCTGACGAGCCATTCTTCGCCGTTGCGGAACCACCACAGCTCGGCGCAAGCCAGGTAAAAGACGCGCCAATAGGCCCGCCATTTCACCGCATGGTCTGCACCATAGGTCGCGGCGAACAGGGGTATCACCTCGGCGCGGTGCGCGTCCATGTTCTCCAGCCAGTGCTCGGCGGTCTGCGCGTAGTGGCGGCCGTTGACCTTCCAATCCTGCACCAGCGTGAGATCGTTCTGGAAGCGCGGAAACAGATCGTGGGCGGGCATCATGCCGCCGGTGAAGAAGTATCGGCTCATCCAGTCACTCTCATCGCGCACCTCGAAGTGATAGGCGAAGCGTGAGTGGGTGAACACATGGGCAAAAAACATCCCGCCGGGCTTCAGCCAGCGGGCGATATTCGCCATAAGTCGCGGCCAGTTTTTCATGTGCTCGAACATCTCGACCGACACGACGCGGTCGAAGCGCCCGGCGGTGATGTCGAACTGGTTCATGTCGCAGGTGATGATCTCGACGTTGGCAAGACCCCGCTTTCGCGCTTCCCCAAGGATGTGCTCCCGCTGGGTGCGGGAGTGGGAGACGCCGGTGATGCGGGCCTGGGGGTATTTCTCCGCCATCCAGAGTGTGAGCGAACCCCAGCCGCAACCGAGCTCGAGGACGGCCAATCCGTCGGCGAGCTGGGCCCGCTCGCACGTGAGGGCGAGCATCCGCTCCTCCGCTTGGGCGAGGGTTTCATCACCGTGTTCGTAGAAGCAGGAGGAGTATTTAAGCCGCGGACCGAGGCAGTGCTGGTAGAAGGGCGTCGGTATTTCGTAGTGCTGCTCCTTGGACTCGGCGGTATTGATGGCGATGGGCATGGCCCGGAGCGACTCAGCGACTTGGGCGACCTGGGCCGCGGGACTTGGGTGTTCTATCTCGCGCAGCCGCTGACGAAGCAGGCGGCGGATGCCGATACGGATAAGCCAGTCGGGCAGCAGGTCTTTCTCGAGCAAGGTATCGATCATGGTATATTCTTGGGAAACCAAGGCACAAACGCACTGGTGCTGGCTTGGTAGCGGCGATAAGCGTCGCCTTTGGAACGCAACGACTGTTGCTCGGTGAGCGGGATGCCGGTGACGCGCAGCAGCAGGTAGAGGATGCTCACCGGGCCGATCACCGCGAGCCAGCCCCTCGGCGAGCCCAAGGCGAAGACGAAATACGCGACCCAGACCAGCCATTCGAAAAAGTAATTGGGATGACGGCTGTAACGCCAGAGGCCAACGTCGCACACGCGACCCTTGCTTGCCGGGTCACGCTTGAAGGCCGCGAGCTGGGCATCGGCGAGTGATTCACCCGTGATGGCTAGCAGCCAGAGCCCGGCGCCCGCTATCTCCAGGGGATGCAGTCCGGCGGCGGAGTTTAGCACCGGCAGCAAAAACGGCACGCCAAGGAGCACGACGGATGTCGCCTGAAGTTGGAAGAATCCGAACATCTTGGGTGCGAAGTTGTCGGCCCAGTCCTTCCGCAACTGCACGTAGCGGCCATCCTCGACAGGATGGTGCCCGGCGACGCGCTTCAGCAGATGCGTGCCCAGCCGCAGACTCCAAAGCACAGCCATGGTCGCCAAGGTGAGGCGACGCAGAGGCCAACCCGCTCCGAAGCACGCATAGAACACCGCCAGCAAGGCAAACGCGTAAGACCACGCCACATCCACGAAGCCGTAGTTGTCCAGCCGGCGGCACAGCAGAAACAGCGCGGTGAAAACAGTGCAGAGCCCAGCAAGTGCGGTAATAATGAGCAGCAAGGCGGACATGGGGATGATTACGCCTGAACGGTTGATCTGGACGCCAGCCGGCGGAGCGCCGGCCGGGAGGAAAAATAGACGACGGCGAGGAGCAGCGGGCTCGTCACTGCCCAGGCGGTGAACGCGTGAATCCCTGCCCAGCCGAAGCGGTGCAGAAATTCAACGAAGCTGGCCTCGCGGAAGACTCGCAGCATTTCCCCAACCGTAAACCTCCCCTCCTCCACGCGCCCTAGCCATTCACCGAGTCGCACATAGACGACGATCATCACAAGCTGCATCGGCCCCAGCACCTGGTTGAGCGTCTGCAGCAGAGGCTGGTTCAGGCGAAGCCAGAGTCCGGCGCCGAGATTGAGCAGCGAGGTGAAGCCAAGAAACGGAAACAATGAGCACACACTGCCAACCCCAAGGGTGAGTGCGACCTTGTCGGGCGTGATGCCCTGGGTGAATAACCCGGTGAGTGGATCGCGTATCCGCCGCTGCCAGAACGAACGGGACGGAGCCGGGGCGTCAAGATTCACGCGAGGAGGTAAATGATGACCGAAGCCGCAGTCAGCAATGCAGGCAAAGTGAGTCTACCCGGCTGACGGTGCGTAAAGACGTCGGAGAGCGGGCCAGCGGCTGGCACGGCAAAAAGCTGGGCGAGCATGTAGGCTGACATGGCCATGTTGCCGAGCAGGATGATCGAGACGAACCAAAGCATCCTGGCGAACAGAGACTGCTCCTTCCACGCCACCCAGACGTAGAATGTGATGAAGGCCCAGTAAGCGTCGAAGAGCGTGGCGATCACCCAAGGGTCGTGGAACGTCGCACTGCGGGCGAAAGCCCCGAGCGACTGGTGCACGCCCGCCCAGCTCGTGACCGCGAGCATCGAGGCGATGACAACAGTGAACAAAATGCGCAGAAACCAGATCATGCGGACCGAAGAGACAGGTTGTTGGCCCGGGAGTGCAGGGTTTGGACCACCGAAATGTGGCGCAGGGCGAAAGCCGCCTCGCAGTAGCAGAGGTAGTAGTGCCATTTGCGAATAAAGCGGTCGTCAAAACCCAGCGCGCGGACCAGTTCGAGCTTGGCGTGAAAGCTGTCGCGCCAGACGTGAAGGGTGCGCGAGTAGTCGCGGCCGAAGTCGTCAAAGGCCTGCAGCACGAAGCCGCCCTTGTCACTCAGCAAGTCGTTGAGCCGATTGACCGAAAGCAACAGCGAGCCGGGGAAAATATGCTTCTGGATGAAATCTACGCCCGTGCGCAATGCCTCGTAGCGATGATCGGGAACAGTGATGAATTGCAAGGCGAGGAGCCCGTCGGGCTTGAGCAGGCGGTGACAGGTAGCCGCGTAGTCGGGCAGATACTTGTGGCCGACCGCCTCCAGCATCTCGATGGAGACGATCTTGTCGAATTGCCCGGTGATGTCGCGATAGTCCTGCAGGCGGACTTCAATGCGGTCCGTGAGACCGGCGGCGGCGATTCGGTCGACGGCAAGATCGTGCTGCTGGCGGGAGATCGTGACGGTGGTGACGCGGCAACCGTATTTCTGCGCGGCATGCAGGCTCCAGCCACCCCAGCCGGTGCCGATTTCAAGGACCTGGTCGGTGGGTTGCAGCCGGAGTTGGCGACAGAGCGCGTCATTCTTGGCCACCTGCGCCTCGTGGAGCGTGGCGCCGGTGCGCTCCCATTTGGCAGCGGAATACATCATTGATTCGTCGAGCCAGAGTGCGAAGAAGTCGTTGGAAAGATCATAGTGCTCGGCGATGTTTCGGCGCGCAGTGGTCCGGTTGTTGGGCCGGAGGAGGTGGCCAAGGCGGTCGAAGGCGCGCAGAATGTTCAAGGCAAACGAACGGGCGCGGCTGGAGCCGGAGAGCGTGGGTGCATGCCGGTGGTTGAGTACAAACCAGCCGACCACAGCGGTGAGATCGGGAGTCTCCCAGTCACCATCAACGTAGGATTCAGCGAAACCGATGTCACCGCTGAGCAGGCATTTCTTGAAAAAAGCCGGGCGCCGCACGCGAATCGAGGCGCTGTTCATCACACCCGGAGCCACCTCGGTCGCGCTGGCCGACGGGTCGCCGAAGATCCGGGTGGTACCATCAGGCAGCTCAAGTTGGAGGCGCCCCCGCGGCATCCCGGCGAAGGCGGCGAGCACGGTGCGCTCTGCAAAGGTGGCGTGGCGGACGGTCAACGGGGCGGTGGCGGTGGCGGCGTGGGAGTTCATGCTTTGGGAGTAGAGGAAGCCAGGTCAGTTTTTATGCCGGATATTATTGGTTCAGCAGGAGCAATACTGGCATGCGCGCGGTAGAGGTCGCGTTGGTCGGCGGCGCGGGCAGACTTGGCAAACCAAGGAAGATTTTTCAGCCAGAGCTTGAAGGCGTGCCAGTGGATGAGACCGATGATGCGGAGGGTGATCAGCGGATACTTGAGAGTGAACCAGGCGAGACGGGCGTCCGTCAGCGTTTGGCGCGGTCCGGTTAGGGTGCTGGTAAGCGTGCGTTCGGCACCAATGTAGTCGTCGATTTGGACCGAGAGGCGGTCGCCCGGAGCACGCAGCTTGAAATCGAAGGCGACATCCACATCGCTGAACGGCGAAACGTAGAAATTTTTCGGAACGCGCAGGGAAAAGGCGCCGTCTTGGCGGGTCTCAGGTCCTAGCAGATAGGGCTTCATTTCCTTGAAGGTATTCGTGACCTCCGCGAGGGCCGCGACCGGAGCACCGGTGCGGTCATAGCAGAAATAGAATGAGACCGGGTTAAAGAGATAACCCAACACCCGCGGAAGTGTGAGGAGCAACACGCGTCCGCCAGTGAGATCGACACCGTTTGCGGCGAGATGGGCGACGATACGCTGTTTCAACGACAGGTGCGGCATGACCGCGGCGCGCGCCGAGCCATTGTGCAGGGGTTCGTGCGTGGGCAGAAAGTCGGCGTCGCGAAAACTGTAGAGATTGGGGCGCTGAAAGGAGAAAATCCTCAGCCGGCGATGGAGCGCCTCCAGTTCATCGAGGTCCAGGGCGAACAGAAATATGCGATGGACGAACCGGTGCGCCTTGGGCGCAAACCGGGCGTGCATAACGTGGCACTCGTAGAGGCAGGAGTTCACCGGAAAATGCTACGCGCGACTGAAGGTGCCAGATGCAGGAAAGTTGCCAAAAGGTTACGCATTATTGTCACGGCAATGTCTCACCCGGCCCATGGCTCACGACCCAGGAGCTGACGGGAGAGGTTGACCGCGGAGAGTAAGCCATCCTCATGGAAACCGTAGCGGGTCCAGGCGCCGCAGTAGTAGGTCTCGGTGGCGCCGCGGGCGGACTCATTAAGGCGGGGGATTTCCGACTGGGCGCGGACGGCACCGAGGGTGAAGAGCGGGTGCTCATAGGCGATGGTCTTGAGGATGCGCGATGGATCAATTGACTCCGGGCGATTGATCGAGACGAAGTAATTTTCCCGGTCCGAGACGCCCTGCAGTTTGTTCATCCAGTAGATTGTCATCGGCTGGATACGACCCGAAGAGTCGCGGGCAAGGGAGTAGTTCCATGCCGACCAAGCCAGCTTGGTGCGGGGCATCACGGACGCATCGGTGTGCAGCGTGGCGGTGTTTGGCTGATAGCGGAATTCGCGGAGGAGGCGTGATTCGTCGGCGGTTGGCTCGGTGAGCAGCGCAAGGGATTCGTGACCGTGGGCGGCAAGGATAACCTTGTCGAAACGCTGAACGATGCCGTCGGCGGTGGTGAGAAAGGTGCCCACCGGGCTGCGGCTGACTCGGACTACGCGGGTATCGCGGCGGATGCGATCGACCCACGGGACGGTGAGGCGCCTGACGTATTCCTGCGCGCCGCCATCCACAGTCCACCACTGGTGCTGGGTGCCAAGGCCTAGAAAGCCATGATTGTGAAAGAAGCGCAGCAGGGTGCGGGCGGGAAATTGGAGCATTTTTTCCGGGGGCGTGGACCACACGGCGCTGCTCATGGGCACGAGATACAAGTCGAGAAAGTCCGCACCGTAGCCGCGGGCGCCAATGTATTCGGCGAGGGTGAGCGAGTCGATGACCGGATCGTCGAGGGCGGCGATCGCGTCCCGATTGAAGCGGTCGATGGCAAACAGCATCCGGTAGAACGACGCGCGGAAAAGATTGCGGCGCTGCGCAAAGAGGTGGTTGAGGGACGAGCCGCAGAATTCAAGGCCCGTGTCCTCGTGACGCACGCTGAAAGACATGTCGGTCTTTTTGACCGGGACATTAAGTTCGCCGAAGAGACGCGAGAGTTGCGGATAGGTCTCGTGATTGAAGACCATGAAACCGGTGTCGATGGGCACGGGGCGTCCGGTGCCGGTCTCGGGAATGGTCACGGTGTTTGTGTGACCGCCGGCGTAATTATTTTGCTCGAAGAGAGTGAGGTAGAAGTGCTGGTGCAGAAAATGGGCGCAACCGAGACCAGAGATTCCGGTGCCGATGATGGCGAGAGTGGGCATGAATTAACAGACTACGCGCCCGGACGCCACGTGGATTCACCAAACAGCACCCGCGGGGTCCGCCACCGCACCTTTCGCCGAGTTGATCCACCGGCCCTACCTCCAATTCCCTCTTCGCGCCTTGGCGAGCATTATTTTCCCGTCGGCCACTTGACACTTGTCTCCCTGCCCTTCGCGCCAAAGCCTTGAGCTGCATGATAATCAAACCGAAGGTCCGCAGCTTCGTCTGCGTAACCGCCCACCCCACCGGTTGCTCGGCCCACATCCAGCAGCAGATTGACTACGTCAAAACCAAGGGTCCGATCAAACAGGGCCCCAAGAAGGTCCTGGTTATCGGTGCCTCCACGGGATACGGCCTCGCCTCGCGCATCACCGCCTCGTTCGGCTCCGGTGCCGCCACCTTGGGCATCTTCTTCGAGCGCCCCTCCGAGGAAGGCCGCCCGGCGACGCCCGGCTGGTATAACACCATCGCCTTCACCAAGGCCGCTCGGGCCGCCGGTCTCTATGCCGCAAACCTCAACGGTGACGCCTTCTCCGACGACATGAAGAAGCAGGCCCTGACGATCATCGCCCACGACATGGGCCAGGTTGATCTCGTGATTTACTCCCTGGCTTCCCCCCGCCGCCTGCATCCGAAAACAGGCGTGGTTCACAAATCCACTCTTCAGCCCATCGGCGCGCCCTACACCAACAAGACCGTCGATACGGACAAGGGCATCGTCAGCGAAGTCACCATCCTGCCCGCCGACGAGACCGGTGTGGCCGACACGCTCGCGGTGATGGGCGGCGAGGATTGGGAGATGTGGATGCAGGCACTCAGTGACGCCAAGCTGCTCGCCCCCGGCGCCACGGCCGTCGCCTACTCCTACATTGGGCCGGTCCACACCTGGCCGATCTACAAGGACGGCACGATTGGTCGCGCGAAGGTTGATCTCGAACGCGCCGCCAAGGCCATCGATGCGAAACTCAAGGCCCACGGCAACGGCCGCGCCTTTATCTCCGTCAACAAGGCGCTTGTCACCCAGGCCAGCTCGGCAATCCCCGTCGTGCCCCTGTATATCTCCATTCTCTACAAGGTCATGAAGGCCAGGGGCACCCATGAAACCTGCGCCGAGCAGATGCAGCGGCTCTTCGCGACCCAGCTCTACAACGGCAATCAGCCCAAGTTCGACTCCGAGGGCCGCGTCCGCGTCGACGATTGGGAGATGCGCCCTGAGATCCAGGACGCTATCTCGGAAATCTGGCCCAAAGTCACGACCGAGAACCTGTCCGAACTCACCGACCTTGCCGGTTATCGCTCCGAATTCCTGAAGATGTTCGGCTTCGGACTTCCCGGCATCGACTATGACGCTGACGTTGAGCCCCATCAGCCGATGCTTTAGCCAGCGGTAGGGCCCGGTAACGATGAAATTTGTGGAGTATTGGCACAAAGCGGCTATGCTCTTGTCAGAAATTCATCATGAAAACATGCCCCATGCTTCTACTTGTCGCGGCTATGGCCGCTGGTTCCGCCTACGCCTCCGACACCAAGGCATCCAATGTCACGGTTGCTTTCAAAGAGGCCGATAAATTTACCGATGCTCGTTCGCATTTCAACGGCAGCACCGACCAGTATTACCTCGATACGCTGGCCGCCCACCTGCAGAAAGTCGCGGCCCGGCACCTCGCCGCCGGACAGAAGCTGGAAGTCACTTTTACCGATATCGATCTGGCTGGTGACTTTATCCCCACCAACCCGAACATGCAGGATGTGCGTATCATCAAAGACATCTACATTCCACGGATGACACTGATCTTCAAGGTCACCGGTCCAGACGGCAAAGTCGTCAAAGAAGGCGAACGCCGGCTCAATGACCTGAATTTCATGAGCAACATCGGTCTGATCGACCGGGATCAGCCCCTTTACTACGACAAGGCCCTGCTCACCACCTGGGTGCAGAAGGAATTCAAATCGTAAGCTTCACAGTTCGGTAACTTTACTTTGCCCGGCCGACCAAGCCGGGTATTTTTATGTCCGATATCAGGCCTCAAACGCGGCCACGCTGAGCGATTTCCCGTTATCCTTCGGGCCGAGCTGCAGAATGAATGGTGCAGCGACTTTCGCCCAAGCCTCGGCTTTGGGATAGCTGGACGCACTGTCGGCCCAGCATTGCCGCAACATATCCGTGTCAATCACGCCGGGATTAAGAGGCACGGCCGCCATGCCCGCCGGCAGTTCCTGGGCCAGCGATTGGGTCAGACCCTCCATGGCGAACTTCGAGGCGCAATAAGGCGCCACGTCGGGCGAGGTTCCCCGGCCCCAGCCCGAACTCAGATTGATGATAACACCGATTTTTCGCCCGACCATCGCAGGAACGAAATGGCGGATGACATTCGCCACGCCCTTGATGTTGACATCGATGAGCCGGTTGAACTCGGCGGCCGGTACCTTCCAAAGTGGCGCAGGGACATTCATCAGCGCGGCGTTGTTGATCAGCAGTTCGGGTGCACCATGGCGGGCCAGCACATGCTCCGCCCACAGCGCGACCTTGTTTTCCTCCGCGACGTCAAGGGCCGTGAAATCGTGCGGCGCGGGATGCGTGAAGCGCAGGTTCAGGATTTCGGCACTGCGCCCACACCCGATAATCGTGTGTCCGTTGGCGATATACCATTCGGCCAGCGCCCGGCCCAGTCCCCGCGTGACGCCGGTAATGAGAATAAGCCGGCCCATGGCTCACCTGGACTGGAGCCGGATCTTGTTCAGGCCCTGCTTGCGGCAGGTGTCCATCGCTTGGGTGACGTAGCGCAGGGGGGTATTCTCATCCGACCGGATCACAACGGTGATATCTTTGCTCACCCGCCCGATCTCTTTCACGATCTGATCAAGCGTCTCCATGGTGGCCGGGCGCCCGTTGACGTCCACCGTGCCCTCCTTGGCAATGCTGATCGTCAACGATTCCTTCAATTCGCTCTTACCCGCCGTTTCCACCTTGGGCAGCGTTAGATTCATGGTCGTGACGGAGCGGAACTGCATGGTGACGAATGCGAAGAAAATCAGCATCACCAGCACGTCGATCAACGGCACAAGGTTCAGCTCCGGCCGGCGCCGCTTTCTGCGCAGGAGTCCGCTCATGATCTCGAATTGTGCGACAGCACCCGCTCAAGCAGCAGGTCAATTCTTGCGGCGTAGTTCTCAACCTTGCGCTGCAGGAAACCGGCGCCGACGAGCGAGGGAATCGCGATCGAGAGGCCCAGGACTGTGGCCGAAAGCGCCAGGGCCACACCCTTCGTGAACGCCGCCGGATCGGGCAGCCCGGTCTCGGGAGAAATTTGGGAGAATACCTGCAACAGGCCGGTCACGGTGCCAGTCAGTCCGATGAGCGGGGCCGCCGCGTAAATAACCTCCAGATAGGGAATGCCCCGCTCCATGCGGTTGAGTTCAAGCCGGGCAAAGGCCTTGACCGCCTCCGGGTCCGCCTTGTGGGAGTTGGCGAACTCCAGGACGCGCGCCAGCACCGAATACCGCCCACCCGGGTGTGGTTTGCTTTCCACGATGGCATCAACCAAATCGTCCGGCAGCACAGCGTCCTTGCGGAGGGCGTAAAGCCGCTCACAGAGGATATAGATCGCGATAAGGGAGCACAGACCGAGCGGATAGATGAGCAGGCCGGCGCCTTTGAAGATTTCTAGCATGGGTGGTAGTTGGGGAGTTGAAGCGGCCTCTTAGACGCCCACAAGCCGGAAAGGTTCATCCTACAGGCAATTTTGTTAATTTTCCTGCACCTTGAGGATGGGTCTGCTGCTGCAATGCGCTTGAAATCTGCAAATCCAAGCTAACGCGCTGGAGCATGGCGCATTCCATCCCGGAACTTAATCCCCGCCGGTTTTAAGGCGAACCGACAATGCGGTGATTTCCAGCTCGAGCTGCTTGCCCGGTTCCACCAACAGGGTGCGCTTGGCCCGGTTAAGCGATTCGAGCGCACTGGGGACCTGTCCTTCCTTCGCCAGATGCGTGACGAAGGGCACGACAACCTTGTCATAGAAATCAAAACCGGCGCCCCGGCCGGAAGTATCGAGCACCTGGTTGTAGGTGCGGATCTGGTTCACCAAGTCCTCGATTTTCATACTGCGCTGGACGGTCTCCGCCGCCACCTGAACATTGAGGTCTGTGCGGTCGGCCAGGAATTTTTGAGCCGTGTTTTTCTCCTGGAAACTGGCGGCGCTGGTTTCCCCCCGGGCGCGCAATGTCGTGGCCAGCTGGCGCGAGAGGGCCATTTCCAAATCAGGGTATTTCCGAAAGGCCAGCACCGCCTCCCGCAATATGGTCTCGCGGGCCCGGAGGTCGCCGGGTGCCGCCGCTTCCTGGGCCTGGATCAGCATATTCCACGCGATCAGGTTGCGCCGCTCGCGGTTGACCGCCTCGCGCGCCGCCTTGAGTGCGGAATCGGGCCGCCCGGCCATCAGGTATTCCTCCGCGAAGTTCGCGTGCATCACGGAGAGCTTGTAGGCCGGCAGCGCGCGGAAGCGCGCGGTGATGAAAAGCAGCTCATGGTCGTTGAGATCGCCCCACGTCTGGGGATCAAAGGCCACGCCCACGACGTATTTCTGTTCCGCGTAGCGTCCGCAATCGAGGTGCCACCTTTCTCCCGCGTCCAAATAGCCGAACCAGGCGTGCCGGCCGGCGGACCCCGCACCGCGAAACATGATCGTCGGGATGCCCTTCGCCTTGCCGGCCGTGCTGGCAAAATACGCCTGGTCCACGCAGATGCCGCCCTGCTGCAGGATCGTCGCCAGCCGGTAATCGGCGCCCGGCCAGAGGTAGATGTTCTGCTCCGGCCGTTCCTTCTGGTATTTGATCATGCTATAGGCCTGCTCAAACTCGGTCAGACCCGGCGGCACGTTTTTGCGCGCCCAGTCGAGCTCGCTGAACGGCGCAACGACATCGACGAGAAATTTCAATTCGCTGGCCGGCAGCCGGCGCAGCCGCTGCATCGTCAGGTTGGCCCGGTCGAGGCGCGCCCAGTAGGCAAAGGCCTGCTCGGGCGGCGGCAGCTTGCGCGGCAGGGCCGTCGCGCTCACCTGCCCGTGCGGCCAGTGCGGCGGTGGCGGCACGTCGTAGACAATGGCCACGGCGAGCGCGAGACTCTGATATTCGGCAAACAGCGCCGGCTCCGCGGCATAAATTTTCTGGAGGATGGCCAGCACCTGTTCCGGGTTGTCCACCGGCGACTGCACGGAAAAGAATTCCTCGGAAAACGCCGCATTGCCCAGCACGGCCAGCTGCAATTCGCGCGACATCTGCGCGGCCAGCGATCCAGGCCGGGACTCGTAGTTTCGCACCATGTTGGGGTGCCCCACCTTCGCCTCCTCGACCGCCTTGATCCAATCCTGGATTGCCTTGTTGTAAGATGTTCCCAACAGCCGCGCCCAGCGGTAAAGGTAGTACCACGCGGGGGCGTAGCCGGAGTTGGTTTCGTAGGCCTGCAGCGCCGCCGAACGCAACGCCGGCACGGCGCTCCCCCAGCCCTGAACTGCAGCGTGGTCCGCCAGGGTGCTGATCTGCGCCTGCGTCGGGGCATGTGTCAGTTCACTCGCGGGAATGAGCAGGTTCTCCTGCGCCAGGGCCGGCACGAGGAGCAGCAACGCGGGCAAGAGGAATCGCTTCAGCACCCGGCTAGCAGAGCCGATGAGGTGCCGTCAGGCAACACAGCATCACCTCACGACGTGACTCCGCTTTCGGCCGTGGGTGACTTGACCTGAAACTCCAGCTTGTCGCCGTTGCGCACCACCAGGATGGGCTCGCCTTCCTTGACCTCGCCCCGAAGCAGCGCCTCGGCCAGTGGATCCTCGAGGTAGTGCTCCACGGCGCGACGCAGCGGGCGGGCGCCGTATTTTTCGTCGTAGCCCTTCTCAATGAGCAGGGTCTTGGACTCGGGCGAAAACTCGATCTGGATTTTGCGCGCCGCGAGGCGCTTGACCACCTTGCCGGCCTCGATCTCCACGATCTTGAGCAGGTCGTCCTTGGTGAGCGGACGGAACACCACGAGGTCGTTGATGCGGTTGAGGAACTCGGGCTTGAAGATACGCTTGGCCTCCTCCAGCACCTTTTCCTTCAGCTTCTCGATGTCGTGAAAGTCCGACGAATGGGCGGCCGCAAAGCCCATCGTCGTCTGCCGTTGGATCAGCTGCGCGCCGACGTTGGTCGTCATGATGATGATGGTATTCCGGAAATCCACGGTGCGGGCCAGCGAGTCGGTCAGGCGGCCGTCCTCCATGATCTGGAGCAGGAGTTGGAGAGCGTCCGGGTGAGCTTTCTCGATCTCGTCGAACAGGATGACGGAATACGGCCGGCGGCGCACGGCCTCGGTGAGCTGGCCGCCTTCCTCGTAGCCGACGTAGCCGGGAGGTGAGCCGACCAGGCGGGAAACGGCGAATTTCTCCATGTATTCGCTCATGTCGATCTGGATGAGCGCGTCCTGGTTGCCGAACATCTGGGCGGCGAGCTGCTTGGCCAGCTCGGTCTTGCCGACGCCGGTCGGGCCCATGAACATGAACGAGCCGATGGGGCGGCGGGGATCCTTGAGGTCGGCGCGCGAACGCCGCAGGGCGCGGGAAATAGCTATCGTCGCGGGATCCTGACCGATGATGTGTTTCTGCAGCTCGCTCTCGAGCGCAAGCAGGCGCTCGCTCTCCTTCTTCTCCAGGCGACTGAGCGGGATGCCGGTCCACTCGGCGACAACGCGAACCATCTGTTCTTCATCGACGGTGATGCGATTTTCATCACGGGTCTTCTTCCAATTCCCGAGCAGTTCGTCCTGCTTGGCGCGGAGCTGCTTTTCCTGGTCGCGATACTTGGCGGCCTCCTCGAAATGCTGGGCGGCGATGGCCTGCTCCTTGCGGGCGCAAACTTCCTCGATTTCCTTGCCGAGTGCCTCGATATCGGGCGGGCGGTTGAGCGTGGTGATACGGGCGCGCGAGCCGGCCTCGTCCATCACGTCGATGGCCTTGTCGGGCAGGAAGCGGCCGGTGATGTAGCGATCCGAGAGCTTCGCGGCGGTCTCGAGCGCCTTGTCGGTGAAGTTGGCCTTGTGGTGGTCCTCGTATTTGCTGCGGATGCCCTTGAGAATTAGAATGGTGTCCTCGACCGAGGGAGCCTCGACCTTGACCATCTGGAAGCGGCGGTCCAGCGCGCTGTCCTTCTCGATGTATTTGCGGTATTCGTTAAGCGTGGTGGCGCCGATGCACTGCAGCTCGCCACGGCTCAGGGCGGGCTTGAAAATGTTCGAGGCATCCATGGCACCCTCAGCGGCACCGGCGCCGACGATGGTGTGCAGCTCATCGATGAAGATGATGACGTTCTTGGCGCGCTTGATCTCGTCCATCACGGCCTTGATGCGTTCCTCGAACTGGCCGCGATATTTCGTGCCGGCGACCATCAGGGCGAGATCGAGGGTGATGACCTTCTTCTCGGCGAGGATCTCGGGCACATTGCCCTTGGCGATTTCCTGCGCGAGGCCCTCGACAATGGCGGTCTTGCCCACGCCGGCCTCGCCGACGAGCACGGGGTTGTTCTTGGTGCGGCGGCAGAGAATCTGGATGACGCGGCTGATTTCGTTCTTGCGACCCACGACCGGGTCCATCTCGCCCTTGCGGGCCAGCTCGGTGAGGTCGCGACCAAAGGCCTTCAACGCCGGGGTCTTGACCTCCTTCTTATCGTCGCCACCGCGCGGGGCGACTTCCTCGCCGCCGCCGGCACTCTGGCCCCCTTCGGGGCCCTGGCCGGAGGAAAATTGGGGATCAAGCTCGCGGAGAATCTCATTGCGGGTGCGCTCGATGTCCACCTCGAGCGTCTTAAGGACCCGCGCGGCCACCCCCTCTCCCTCGCGGAGCAGACCGAGCAGAATGTGCTCGGTGCCGACGTAGCTGTGGTTGAGCGCCTTGGCTTCCTTGCCAGCGAGCGCGAGCACTTTCTTGACCCGGGGGGTGTAGGGGATGCTGCCGACGGGTGTCTTGGATTCCTGGCCGATGCCGACCTGTTTCTCCACCTCAGCGCGCACGGTCTCAAGATCCATGCCCATCTTCTGAAGCACACTCACCGCGACACCCTGCCCCAGCTTGATCAGACCGAGCAGGAGGTGCTCAGTGCCGACATAGTTGTGATGGAAGCGGTCGGCTTCCTTGCGGGCCAGCGCGAGCACCTGCTGGGCGCGGGGGGTGAAATTATTCATTGGTTCCATGTGGTGGCTGGGTAAATCGGCTACTTGGTGGTGTGAGTGAAGTCGGGTGCGGCCAATTTGGCAAATTCAGACCGCAACCGGCCGGCCCGCAGCACATCGCGCTGGGCGGGATCGAAGGCGCCCTTGGCGGCATGCTGGACATGGCCCGGCTGGCACTCGATGAAGAGACGGTCCACGACGGCGCGCTGCGTGTCGGGGAACACGTCCAAGTCGATGCCGAGGCGGATGAGCGACAGCAGGTTCATGGCCTCGCCGGAGTTGAGCAGATACCCGTTCTGCAAAATACCGAAGGCGCGGCCGATCTTGTCGGAAAGTTTGTTCGGGTCGGTCTCGAGCAGCTTTTGGCGGGCGTTAAGCTCCTGCTCGACGATGGTGTTCAACACGCCGTGCAGGTGCTTGATGATGCCCTCCTCGCTTTCACCGAGGGTGGTCTGGTTGGAAATCTGAAAGATGCTGCCACTGGCGTCGGAGCCCTCGCCGAAAAGGCCGCGCACCGCCATGCCCAGCTGGTTGACGGCGCGCACGACCTTTTCCATCTGGCCCGAGATGACGAGCGCGGGCAGATGCATCATGGCCGAGGCCCGGATCCCCGTGCCGAGGTTGGTCGGGCAGGCGGAGAGATAGCCGAGCCGGGACGAGAAAGCGAAATCGACATGCTCCTCGAGGTCGGTGTCGAGAGTGTTGATGGTGTTCCAGACCTTCTTGAACTGGAAACCGGCGCGCAGCACCTGGATGCGGAGATGATCCTCCTCGTTCACCATAACGACGCAGGACTGGTCCTTGCTGATGACAATGCCAGCGCCGGCCTTGGCGTGACAAAGCTCGCGGCTGATAAGGTGACGCTCGACCAGGATCTGCTTCTGCAGATCGTCAAGGCTCTCCACGGCGATGGCGAGGCCGCGTTTCATCTGAGGCAGGGCCGCGACGGCCTGCATGCACTGGTCACGAATCTCGCGCTTCTGCGCTTCCTTGGCCCAGCCGGGGAAGGGCTGGCCCGCAAGATTACGGGCGAGCCGGATACGCGTCATGAGCACGACGGCGCTCTTGCTGGCGGCGGTGTCCGTCAGCTCGGAATGCGAATCGATGAGCTCGTTGATTTTCATTTTCAGGAAGCCTGCTTTTTGCCGACGGTCAGCCGGGCCTGGTTAAGTTCATCGCGGTAGCGGGCGGCGTCCTCGTAACGCTCGGACTTGATGGCGAGGTCGAGTTCGGTCTCAAGCTGGGTGAGGCGCTCGTAGAGAGATTTGCGCGCGACGGCGCGGTGGGGAATCTTGCCGGTGTGACTGCTGCCTTTGTGCATCGTGTCGAGCATCGGTTCGAGCATCTTGCCGAAATGCTCGTAGCAGGACGGGCAGCCGAAGCGGCCGGTCTTCTTGAAATCCTGCTGGGTGAAACCGCAGGATTCGCATTTTGCATCGCCCGTCGGCTCGGGATTGAGCGAAGCCTTGAGGAGCAGATCGGCGAGTGAGAAACCGCTGGGGTCCGTCACGCCCTTCGCCTGCGCGCACGCCTCGCACAAGTCCACCTTGTGTATCTTGCTGTTAACTATCTGTGTTAGGTGGACAGTGGCAGGCTTGGAACAGAGGTCGCACTTGAGTGAGTTGGCCATGGAAATTGTGTAAGACAGGGTAATGCCCTTGGCCCCGAAATGCAAATGGATGGGGCCATGGCCCTGATTCCCTGCAAAAACTGTGCCCAAGGCCCGACGCGGACGCAAGCGCGGAGGCTGACCGTTCGGTTCAGATACGGGTGCCTTCGACCAGCACGCGTTTGCGAAAGCTGGTGAGTACCCGGGCCGTGACCGGGCCGGGTTTGCCGGTGCCGATGACACGACCGTCGAGCTTGACCACCGGGATGACCTCGGCCCCCGTGCCGGTCAGGAAACACTCATCAGCGCACCAGACGTCGTAGCGCGTGAGGTCGGCCGAGCGCATGGGAATCCCGAGCTCCTTGGCGATGTCGAAGACGGTGGAGCGGGTGATGCCCCTGAGTGCACCGGCAGAGGTCGTCGGAGTGATGATCTCGCCCTTCTGCACGACGAAGACATTGTCGGCGGTGCATTCGGCGACATAGCCCTGCGCATTGAGCATGATGGCCTCGAGCGCGCCGGCTTGCTTGGCCTCGATCTTGGCGAGAATGTTGTTGAGGTAATTGAGCGACTTGACCGTCGGCGGCAACGCGTCTGGCGAGATACGGCGGGTGGGCACCGTGACGATGCTCAGGCCGTTGTCGTAGTATTCCTGCGGGTAAAGCGAGATCTTGCTGGCAATGATGAAGGTGGTGGGGTTCGCACACGACCATGGCGCCAGACCGAGGTCGCCCACGCCGCGCGTGACCACGAGGCGGATGTAGCCGTCGTTCAGTTTGTTCCGCCGGCAGGTCTCGCACACCGCCTCGACCAGCTGGGCGCGGGACAGGGGAATGGTGAGCATGAGCGCCCGGGCTGACATCTCCAGGCGCTCGAGGTGGTCGTCGAGACGATAGACGTTGCCCCCGTAAATGCGGATGCCTTCAAAGATCCCGTCGCCATAAAGCAGACCGTGATCGAAGACCGAGACCTTCGCATCGCTGGAATCGACATACTTGCCATCGAAATAAACGACCATGATTGAGTTATCTCACCAAAGTCGCCGCCGTTGTCCAGTCCGGGAATGGAGAATGCGCTTGTATTTGTCATTATGGCGGCAACTGTTCCGGTCGCGGGCCGCAACCATTCCTTGTTATGAAATTGCGCCCAATTCCAGCCGGTCCTGGCTTCACGCTCATTGAGTTGCTCACCGTTATCGCCATAATTGGCATTCTGGCCGCGCTCATTTTCCCAACGGTTGGCAAGGTCCGCGAGACTGCCCAGCGGACCGTCGACGCCAACAATCTCCGAGAGATCGTCAAAGCCGCCAGTATCTACGCCGCCGACAACAACGACCGTCTCCCCGACCCCACGGCCATCGCCGCCCAATACCCCGGCCTCGGCTCTGGTCCGTACGCCTGGGCCGGCATCCTCGCGCAGCGCGGCATCGTCACTGATCCGACGTTTTTCTTCGCCAAGAACGACCCCTTCTTCAATGGCGCCTACCCCGATGCCATTGTCGATCCGGCCAACCGCACCACTCTCGCCACCGATTTCGCCGGCCGCACCCTCAGCTTCGAGTTCGTTGGCGGTCTGCGCATGGGTGATTCCCTCTCCACTCCTGTGGCATTCACTCGTGGACTACAGACCACCGGCCAGTGGGATCCCGCCAGCGGCGTTTACAAGGACACCGGCGGGCACATCGCCTTCCTCGGCGGCAATATCCAGTTCTATCCCAACGTGACCGAGGTCGACCATCGCCTGACGCTCAGTAACGGCACCAAGGGCGTCTCCATCCGCCAAGCCATACCGGTTGCCGCCAAAATCTACGCCACGCCGCCGGCCGGCGGTCAGACTGTCGGCTCGGTCGCCGGCACCCAGGGGCAGGCACCCTAAAAGGGTCCATCTACCGCCCCACTGACTTGCCCGGCCGTCTCCGCGCCGGGCTTTTTTCTTCCCCCGTCCCAGTGCTGCCCTAGTCTCCCCATATCACATGGCCACTGCCAATCCCATCTACGTCATCGGCCACCGCAATCCTGACGCCGACTCCATCTGCTCGGCGATCGCCTACGCGGCCTTCAAGGAAGCGCGCGGCGAATCCGGCTACATCGCCGCCCGTTGCGGCAATTCCAATGCCCGCATCGACGCGATTCTGGAGCGTTTCCATGCTCCGCTGCCGCATTACCTGAGCGACGTTTTCCCGCGGGTCCGCGACATGATGGTCCGGCAGCCCTACGCCGTCCAGGAAGACGTCACCTGTGCCGAGGCCCTCAACCTGATCGACCGGCACGGCATCACCTACCTCCCCGTTGTTTCGGACAAGCAGCGCGCCGTCGGCTCCCTGTCCCTCGCGCAGCTCGGCCATTTTTTCATCCCGCGGCCGGACGAGCCCCGCGCCATGCGCCAAGTCCGCACCAGCCTCGCCCGTATTGTTCGTTCCCTCCAAGCTTCGGTGCTCCACACCGTCGAGGAAAACCGGCTGGAGGACCTGTTCGTCCGTATTGGCGCCATGGACGTCGGTACCTTCTGGAAAATCTCCGAGAAGGAAAACATCCCTCCCGGCCAGTCACTCATCATTGTCGGAGACCGGCGCGACATCCAGCAGCGCTCCATCGAAATCGGCATTCGCGCGCTCATCATCAGCGGCAACCTGCCGGTCGATCCGGTCATCGTCGCCTTGGCCAGACAGCGTAGCGTCAGTGTCATCTCCAGCCCGCATGATACGGCCACCACCGCGTGGTTCGTCCGCACTGCCTCCACGATTGAAAAACTCGTCGACCGCAAGTTCAGTGCCCTGAATGCGGAAGCCCGCATCGCCGACATCCGGCGCAAATTTTCCCAGCTTTCCTCCCACGCCATGATGGTCACTGGCGAGGATAACGTTCTCCAAGGTATTCTCACCAAGACCGATTTGCTCAAGCCCGTGCCCACGCGTCTCGTCCTCGTGGACCACAACGAGCTCACCCAGGCCGTGCCCGGGGCCGATGAAGTCATCATCACCGAGATCATTGACCATCATCGGCTCGCGCCCATGACGACCTCGCAGCCCATCCTCTTCATCAACGAGCCCGTCGGCTCCACCTGCACCATCGTCGCCGATCTTTTCCGCCGCCACGGCCTTACCCCTGCCGCCGATCTCTCCGGCATCATGATGGCGGGCCTCATCTCCGACACACTTCTGCTGCAGAGCCCGACCTCGACTGCCAAGGATGCCGACATACTCAACTGGCTCCAAGCCCACGCCGGCCTCAAGGCCCAGGAACTGGGCCAGCTCATCTTCAGCTCCGGTTCCGTCATCCTGGCCAGCCCGGCCGACCGGGTTGTCCGTTCCGATTTCAAAGTCTACGATGAAGAAGGGGTGCGCTTCGCCGTCTCGCAGGTCGAGGAACTCGGCTTCGACAATTTCTGGCCGCACGCGAAGGCCCTCGCCCAGGCACTCGCCGATCTGCGCGTCGCCGAGAAACTCGCCTTCGCCGCCCTGTTGATCACCGACATCAACACCCAGAACTCGCTCATGCTGGTCAAGGGCGACCCCGAGTTTATCCGCCGTATTTCCTACCCGCACCTCGAGCAGGATGAGATCTTCGAGCTCACCGGCGTGGTCAGCCGAAAAAAACAGCTCATCCCCTACCTCACTGACCTGCTCCGGGAAATGGGGAGCGAGGGCGTCACTCCCACCTCACGGGGCAAGACAGGCGCCCCGTTCGCGCGTTAAAAACTAGCGTTGCGCGGACCTGTCCTAGTCCGCAACTTGCCCGTTTAACATGCCCGAGCCGACCGACTCTCCCGCACCCACCGTTCCCGGTGATTTCATCCGCGATATCGTCGCGGCCGATGTCACCGCACAGCGTTACGCCAGGATCGTCACCCGTTTCCCACCCGAGCCCAACGGCTACCTGCACATCGGCCACGCCAAGTCCATCTGCCTTAACTTCGGCATTGCCCGCGAGCATAACGGCCAGTGCAACCTCCGCTTCGACGATACCAATCCGGCCAAAGAGAGCGTCGAATACGTTGATTCCATCACCGCCGATGTCCGCTGGCTCATCACCGGTTGGGCGGACCAATGCCTCAGCTTCAAGCCCAAGGGCGCTCACGCCGTCCCACAGACCATCAATGGCAAACCCGATTACTATGTCGCACCGGCTGCGCCATCCGTCACCAGCGAGCCTTTCTTCGCCTCCGACTATTTTGATCAGCTCTACGCCTACGCCGTCGAGCTCATCAAGCACGGCAAGGCCTACGTGTGTGACCTGAGCCCCGCGGATACCGACAGCTACCGTGGCGCACCCGACCGGCCCGGCAAGGACAGCCCCTTCCGCAACCGCTCCGTTGCCGAGAACCTCGACCTGTTCGCCCGCATGAAGTCCGGTGAATTCCCCGACGGCGCCCGCTCGCTGCGCAGCAAGATCGACATGGCCTCACCCAACATGTGGTTGCGCGACCCGCTGCTCTACCGCATCCGGCATGTCGCCCACCACCACACCGGCGCCAAGTGGTGCCTCTACCCGCTCTACGACTACGCCCACTGCCTCAGCGACTACCTCGAGGGCGTCACTCACTCCATCTGCACGCTCGAATTCGTCGATCACCGGCCGCTCTACGACTGGGTGCTCGAGTCCCTCGACCTGCCGCGCCCCCTGCCGCACCAATACGAATTCGCGAAGCTCCACCTTGGCTACACCCTCGTTTCCAAGCGCAAGCTGCTCACCCTCGTCACCGAACAGGTCGTCACCGGTTGGGATGATCCGCGCATGCCGACCCTCTCCGGCCTCCGCCGCCGCGGTATCCCAGCCAGCGCTCTGCGCACCTTCGTCACCAGCGTGGGCGTCACCAAGTTCGACTCCGTCACCGAGGTCGCCGTTTTCGAGAACGCCGTGCGCAACGAGCTGAACGGCCTCGCCCAACGCCGCCTCGCCGTCCTCAAGCCGATAAAACTCGTCCTCACCAACCTTCCCGCCGGCGTAGTCATCGAGTGCGACGCCACCAACAATCCGCAGGCTGAGAATCCGACGACCCGCAAGATTACCCTCACCCGGGAGGTCTTCATCGAGTCCGACGATTTCGCCGAGGTGCCGCCACCGAAATACTTCCGTCTGAAGCCCGGTGGCGAGGTGCGGCTGAAATACGCCTGCATCATCAAGCTCGACCAGATCGTGAAGGACGCCGCGGGCGCGCTCATCGAGCTCCGCTGCACCGCCGACCTCACCACCCGCGCCGGCGGAATCAACGTAGACAAGAAGGTGAAAGGCACCATCCATTGGGTCAGCGCCACCCGGTGCATCGACGCCGAAGTGCGGCTCTACGACCGGCTCTTCACCGTCCCCGAACCCGGAAACGAAGAGGACTTCCTGAAACTCGTGAACCCGAAGTCGCTCGATATCGTCACCGCCAAACTCGAGACCTCGCTCGCCACTGCGACGCCCGCTGACCGCCTCCAGTTCGAACGCCTCGGCTACTTCTGCCTCGATGCGAAGGACTCCACTCCCGGCAAGCCGGTCTTCAACCGGACCATCTCGCTCAAGGACACTTGGGCCAAATAAAACCCCACGCCTTGGGAGCGTGAGGTGGTTCTCTGGCGAAGCCGGGCCGGTTATTTCTACTTGGCCTGCTTTATATGGTGTCTCTTATGCGCCTTCCTGGACTGCTTTTTGTGCTTCTTGTCATTCTTGCCCTTGGCCGGAGTTTCTTGGGTTTGCGTGGGCTCGATGGGTGCAGTATTTGACTCAGCAAAAGCTGTGGCGGTGGCGAGACTGAGGGCGATAAATGCGAGGGAGAGTAATTTCTTCATGATGGTGGAAAGACGCGGAGCAGATGCACGGGTTACAACCGATTCAGTCAAGTGAGGCAAGAAATTGCTCCAACCGGCTCCTCACTCGCTCTTTGCCCAGCACGCGAAAGATGCTCGTGATGCTTGGGCCGACGTTGGTGCCGGTGACGGCGAGGCGCGCCACGGCCTGAAAGTCACCAAAGCCCAGGCCCTTGCCCTCGGCCAGTGACTTGATGCCGGCCTCAACCGATGTGTCGGTGGAAAAATCCATCGCGGGCACCGCGGCGATGAGTTCGATCAGCCGGGCCTTCGGCTCGCCCTTGGCCATGACTTTCTCCCTCACCTTGGCGTCGATCGGGAAGTCGTCGGTGAAGAAATAGACCGTGTAGGCGCCAAGTTCGTCCACCGATTTAATTTTCGGCTGGGCGAGCAGCATGATCTCTCTGAAATAGATGGCATTGGCCATCACGGCGGCACCGGTCGGCTGCTTGGTGAAATAGTCCTTCGCGAGCGCGACGAACCTGTCGGCAGGCTGTTCCAACAGGTAGGACATGTTCATGTTCGCGAGCTTCTTCCCATCGAATTTGGCATTGCTCTGGTTCACTCCAGACAGGTCGAAGAGCTTCACGATGCCGTCGATCGGCATCTTCTCGCGGTTGTCACCGGGATTCCAGCCGAGCAGCGCAATGTAATTGACCAGTGCCTCGGGTAAAAAATGGCGCTGCCGGTATTCCTCGATGAGCGCACCCTTGTCGCGCTTGCTCATCTTGCCCTGCCCCATCTCGGGCGACTTCAGGATGAGTGGAATGTGCGCGAAGGCCGGCGCGGTGACACTGAATCCCTCGTAAAGACGGACGTGCTTGCTGGTGTTGGACAGGTGGTCCTCGCCGCGGATGATGTGTGAGACCTTCATCTCGATATCATCCACGACGTTCACGAAGTGGAACACCGGATTGCCGTCGGACCGGAAGATGACGAAATCCTCGTCCTCCTGCCGCTCGACCCGGCCGCGGATCTGGTCGTCGATGACGACGGGCGCCGTCTTCACCTTCTCAACCTCCTTCTTGCGGTGGTCATCGAACACTTTGTAGCGCTCGCCGAGGAGCTTGAACCAGATGGCACCATCCTTTTCATAGGCGCGGCCGCTATCGAGGAGCTTCTGCTTGTATTGCTGGTAGATCGCCCCGCGCTGGCTCTGGCGATAGGGGCCGAAGCTGCCGCGTTCGCCCACCCCGTTGGGATTTGGACCCTCGTCCCAGTCCATCCCGAGCCACGTCAGGCTGTCGTAGATGAGCCGCAGAAATTCCTCGCTGTTGCGAGCCTGGTCGGTGTCCTCGATCCGCAGGATGAATTTGCCGCCCGTGTGACGAGCGTAGAGCCAGTTAAACAGGGCCGTGCGGGCGCTTCCGATGTGGAAGAAACCGGTGGGACTGGGTGCAAATCGGACGCGGACGGGAGACATGAGTTAGGACAGAATGAACAAAATGAACTGACTGAATACGAACAGCAGACGGGCCATTTTGTTAATTCTGTTCATTCTGTCAAAGAATCCTCCCGGAATGACTGATGGACAAAGTCATCGATCAAGACTTGGGCCTCCGCGGCTGCCAGTCCCATGCGCCGTTCCGTAAACCGCGCCAGATCCGCCGGCCATGGGGCGCGGAGCAGGTAATCCATTCCGGCGGGTCGCAAATCAATGGCCGCACAATGCAACGCCTGGCGTGTGATCGGCAGCAGTGCCGAATGCCGGGCCGTCCACCCCTGGGTGGCAAACTCCAGGTAGAGCGTCGGGTCGGGACCGTAAAGTTTGTCGCCCACGACCCGGTGACCCAGCCATTCCGCATGGGCCCTGATCTGATGCTTGCGACCGGTGTGCAGCTCGACGCCGACAAGGGTAAATCCATTCCGCGCCACCAGCGGGTGAAAAACCGTCAGGGCCTCCTGCGAGCCCTCACCGGCCACGACCCGCGACTTCACGCTGACATTGGCGGTGGGATCGGGCCCGAGGGGTTGGTTGACTCTCACCGGCGCTAGGAGCTCTCCTTCCAACAGGGCGACGTACACCTTGCCGATCTTCCGCTTCAGGACGGCTTTCCCGAGCCGACCACCGGTGGCCTCATCCTTGGCCAGAACAATAACTCCAGAAGTCTCGCGATCGAGCCGGTAGATAAAGCGGATGATTTGCAGGCCCAGCTCCTCCCGCACGGCGCCAGCCAGGCTGGACCACGGGCCGTTTTTCGACGGATGCACCACCAACCAGCCCGGTTTGTCAATCACCAGCAACCGCTCGTCGCTCAGGATCACCCACTTGGGCAGATCTCCCGGGTTGACCAAGGGAGCTTCAGCCGGGGGCAGAGGGTCGGTGGCATGTATCATGCTGAACGTTCAATAATTTTTCCACGCCATGAAGCCGAGAAGATTTGCAAACCCGCCTCGGTCGCATAAAAATTCATCCAGTCGAATGAAGCGGTTTATCACTACGTCGCTCGGGTCGGGGCCCAGAAACACAGTCCCCCTCGACGTTAAGATCATAGAAGGGATCTTCCCCTCAATGTCGCTTGGGTCGGTCCTCTGGACGACCAGCGCGCAAAGACGCATTCCAGGAGCCACCCTGCTTTCTCCGCCACTTCTGTCCGTTAACCCGAAGGAATATCCATGAACCAAAACAACAACTCCCACGAAGTCATCGTGACCGGCATCCACCTCGAACTCACTCCTTCACTCAAAAGCTATGTGCAGGAGAAGGTGGAGCGATTGTATCGCCACGAAGGCCATATCGTGAGGATCCGCGTCGAACTTGAGTGTGACCGCAAGCACGACCATGCGCACAAATTCGTCGCCAAGGCCCACGTCGAAGTCCGCGGCCCTGACATCAACTGCTCGGCCGAATCCGAGGAGATGCACAAATCCGTGGATCTCATGATCGACAAGATCGACCACGTCCTGCACAAGCGCCACGGCCAGCACAAGGGCAAGCGCAACCACCCGCACCCGGTCGAATTCACCGGCGTCGAACTGCCCAAGGCCATCTGAACCGGCGCGCTTTGCCAGCCAACGGCCCGCCGCCAGGCCAGGCGGGCCTTTTTCTTTCCGTTTGCGAACCGTTCCGCCCTGAGCATCCCTAGATTCACCATGCCCCTACCCCTGCTCCGCCTGCTGCTGCCCCTCGCCCTCTTCAGCTCCGCCGTTTTCGCAGCCGAAAGCGAAGATGGGTTTGCCTCCCTCATGGATGGCAAGACCTTCAACGGCTGGAAAGCAGCCACCGAGAATCCCGATACCTGGAAAATCGAGGACGGCACCTTTGTCAGCCGCGGCCCGCGCTGCCATTTGTTCTATGTCGGCGACGCCCAACCCTTCAAAAATTTTGAACTCAAGGTCGAGGTGCTGGCCGAGCCCGGCGCCAACGGCGGCATCTACTTCCACACCCGCTACCAGGAAACCGGCTGGCCGCGCGGCGGCTTTGAGACGCAGGTCAACAACACGCACTCCGATTGGAAGAAAACCGGCAGTGTCTACGACGTCGCCAGCGTCGGCTTCGCCGCCGCCGAGGACAACAAGTGGTGGACCCAGCACATCATTGTCGAGGGCAACACGGTCACCGTGAAAGTGGACGGCAAGGTCGTCGTCCAATACAAGGAGCCGCCCGGCGCGCAACCCGGCAAGGATTTTGAGCGCAAGCTCGGCTCCGGCACTTTTGCCCTGCAAGCCCACGACCCCAAGAGCGTCGTCCATTACCGCAACATCCGCGTCAAGCGCCTGCCGGACTGATGTTTGCCCGGAACGAAATCGTAGCTGCCTGGGCCCCCTTGCCGGACAATATTCTGCTTGCTGTCGCTCCGGGAAATTCACTTATTCGCCGTTCCTTTGTGCGGGCATAGCTCAACTGGATAGAGCGCCAGACTACGAATCTGGAGGTTTGGGGTTCGACTCCCTATGCCCGCACCACTTTGAAAACGCACGGCTTGAAAACGCGCGCTTTCCCTTTCCCGGGCCGGGCGTTCCCCCGGAATACAGCCTCCGAGTAGGACGCGAAACGGTTAGGAGCCAGCCAGCCGCCAATCAAGCAACTCCATCTGAAGCGTCCGACGGCCATTGTAGGTATTCCAGTTCAACTGCACCGCCAGTTCAAGCGGTGCCCCGATCGGCGGGAGGCGGTCGGCCATTTTCCAGGCCACGCCGCTGATGCGGCGGCCGGTCGCATCCTCTCCGGCAAAGCGGAAGTGCTGCTCCTTGAACACATCGGGCCGG
>JAYUBB010000254.1:0-12327 GCA_043741015.1 Opitutaceae bacterium | reverse complement strand
CCCACCGGCTTGAACATCAAGCATGAGCTGCTCGACAACCATCTGCGCTCGGTGGACGACTACGTGCCGATGGCGCGGCCCGATCTGCGCCACGTGCCGAAAATCGTCTACGAGTTTGATTCGGCTGACATGAATTCCGGCTACATGTATCCCGCGATGGTGCGGGCCTTCCGCGAGGCGGGCGCGCAGTTCGCCGCGATGTTTTCCTACGACATGCTGGCCACTGCGCCCTACAACCTCGGCTGGCAGACGCATTTCCTGAACCTTGTCTATTCCCCGAACAAGGCCATGAGCGCCGTCATCGCCGCCGAGGCCATGCGCGTACTGCCGCGGGAGGGCCATTACGGTGATTATCCCGGCAACCGCCAGTTCGGCCCGGTGCGCGTCAGCTACGAGCAGGACGCCAGCGAGCTGGTGACTGCCACCACCTATCTCCACGCCAATGACACCGCCACCCCGGCGCCCGCGCCGGCCACGCTCACGCGCATCGCAGGCACGGGCAGTTCGCCGCTTGTCGCCTATGAGGGCAATGGCGCCCACTTCCTCGACAAACTGGGTGACGGACTCTGGCGGCTCGAGGTCTATCCCGATGCGGTCGCGGTCACCGATCCCTTCGCGCAATATCTGAAATATGAAACACCCGCGATCCGCCTCCTCGCCCGCGAGTGGCCGATGATGGTGCGGCTGCCGGACCTCGGCGAAACTTTCTTCATCACGCCGCTCAACGACGGGAACACGCGTCGCGCGCAGGCCGCTTCCGGCCGGTTCGTCGTGAGCCCCGGCGTCTATCTGCTTTCGCGGGTTCAGTCGGTCGACCTGACAAAACTGTCCGCCCGCGTCGGCCAGCTCGGGCTGCGGGAATTCATCTGCCCCGAAGCCCCCGCGCTGCCGCCGCAGATCATTTCGCAGACCCGCACCGTCTACGCCGCGGACGTGGCCGTCAGCGTCGAGGTTGAGGTGCTGGCTGCTACCACGCCTGCGTCAGTCGCGCTGCACTACCGGCCTGCAAGTGGCGGAGAATTTCAATCCATCCCGCTGCCCCGCCAGATTGGCGATCGGCATCATGGAACGATTCCTGCCGGTGGATTACCGGTTGGGGCGTGGGAATACTACGTGACGGCTGAGGTCGCTGGTAAACCGGTGCGTCTGCCCGCCGCTGAAGGTGTGCTGAAGGCCACTTCCGTCGCGGCGACTGAACCACTGCAGCTGTTCGACGCCGGTGCGGATATTCCCACGCTGATCTATACGCGCATCGGTGACACCGTGCGCCACGGTATTTTCAAGACGATGCCGGCTGACGGGACCAATCCGGCAGCGCTGCGGCTGATGCTGCCCCTGAGCATGGATCGCACGCTCGACGACTACACGGCCTCGCTCGTGATCAAGGACCGGATGATTGATCGTCGGCCGCATCTCAGCTGCGCTGGCAAAATCATCGTCCGGGCGCGGGCCTCGACGGCGGAGCCGGTAGCCTGGCTGACCTTGGTCGAGGCCGATGGCACGGCGTGGACGCATCCGCTCAAGCTCGCGGTGGGCTGGCAGGAGCTGAGCCTGCCGCTGTCTGACTGGAAGATCGCGCAGGGCGTGAAACTGCCACAGGGCTACCCCGAACGTTGGAACTACTGGATCGCCCCCGCTCAGGGCCGCGGCGGACCGGGCGACCGGCCCAACCTCGCCTCCGTCGAGCGTCTGCAAATTTCCCTCCGCCCGGTGCCCAAAACCGGCCCGGCCTCCGCCGAGGCCACCGACGCCTCCGTCGATATCGCGTCAGTGAGACTGTCGTTCAAGTAACCGATGGGATAGCTTGAGGTGTAGCGGGCAGATTGTCTCTACGAAGCGAGGTCGGCGGCGAGGGCGTGGTTGTGGTCGCGGCGCAGGACGGTGCGCAGCAGGCGGCGGGCGGCGGCGGTCTGGCCGAGACCGAGGCGGGCCTGGGCCTCGAGGAAGAGCGCGGTGGTCTGCTGCCGGGCCGTCAGATCCTCGTCGAAGAGCAGCATCGTGGGCAGCGACGTGGCAAAGTAATCGATTTTCGCCGGGGTCTTCGCCAGCTGCCGTGCATAGGCGAGCAGGCCGCGCAGGAGTTTTCTGGCCTGCGTCTTCCGTCCGAGTTTCTGCAGCGCGCGCGCCGAGTAGTAGGTCATCTCGGAAAAAGGCCGGATGGTCATGGTCTGGAAATCGCCCTTGAACTCGGCGGCGATGGTCCAGTGGCGGCGGGCTGCGGCGGCGTCGCCGGCTGCGGCCAGCGCCTCGCCGAGCCAGAAGTGGATGTCGCTCTGGTTGGCGAGCAAGTGCTTGGCCTCGCCGAGATTTTCCGGGGCGGTCAGCGCCGCCAGAAAATGGTTCGCGGCTTCGGCGGGCTGGTGTTGCGCAAGGGCTTTGCGTCCGAGCATGAGGTGGGTGCGCACGTGCTGGCCGAGGGCCTGGCCCTCGCCGCCCTCCCACGGCTGGAACTTCCGGCCGCTGATGATGGGCAGCGCCCGGTGTGGGACGCCGGTCTGGTTGAAGAGCGCGCAGAGCTCGACGCTGAGGTCGTCACGCTGGTCGACGAGCGACCGGTGTTTCAGCAGTTCGCGCAGGCGGCGGGTCGGGGCGACATTCAGGCGTTTCCAGAGCTGGTCGCGTTCGAAGATCAGGCGGGCGTCGCGCGGATTGGCGCGGAAGGCCGCATCATAGGCGCGGATGGCCCGGGACGGTTGGTGCAAGATATTGCAATACCCGATGCCGAGGTTGCGCCACGCGATGGCGTTGCGGGATTCGAGACGGACGGTGCGTTCCCAAAGTGAAATTGCCTCTTGGTGACGGCGTCGGTCGTAATACAGGTTGGCCAGATAGAACGGCGCGCGAGCATCGCGGGGATTGGCTTCCATGGCCTGCGTGAGGATCGCGATCTCTTCCAGCCGAGCTGGGAAGCAGTAGTCGGGCTTCGCGCGTGCGGCGGCGGCCAGATACCGGCGTGCGGCGGCGGTGCGCCCGAGCTGATGACAGAGCCACGCCTGATAATAGCGCAGAAGCGGAGCTGTGCCGAGCGAGGCGTCGGGCAGGTCCATGGCGGACGACTGTTTGCCGGCGTGTCGGATCGGCCGGAAGTCGCCGAGCAGGCGCAGGGCGTCCTCGTTTAGACCGGCGCGGGCGCAGTCGAGCGCGAGGTCGAGGCGGACCTGGGCGTCACAGGTGAGCTTCTCGCCGTTCAAGTCGCGCGCCCACCAGTCGAGCGGATCGAGGGCGAGGGTCGCGCGCAGCAACGCGGCGGCCTCGCGGTCCCGGCCCAGCCGGCGGAGGGCGATGACCTTGAGGTTGCGGGCGCGGAGATTGTCGGTGTTGAGCCGGAGCGAGCGTTCCAAGTGGTCGAGCGCCGCGGTCCAGTCGCCGCGGGTCGTGTCGATCTCGGCCAGCGCGTGGTAGCCGGCCGACTGCCAGGCTTGGTTCCAGGTCGCCTTATAGAATGCGGCATAGGCGGCGGTGAGTTTGCCGGCCGGGTCCGGGTCGGACAGGGCCTGCTGCGACAGGCAGAGGCCGAGCTGGTAACAGGCCTCGCCGTCGTAGGGATTGGGGTTGCGTGAGGTGAGGCGAGCGATGCTCCGATGGAAATGGGCCTCGGCCGTGACGAATTCGCCGCGACGGAGGTGCCAGCGGCCGAGGGCGAGAAGGACGCGCGAATCGTCCGGGTCGCGGCGCAACGCCTCGCGCCAGTAATCCACCGGGGAACGCGTGGCGTGCCGGTATTGCTCGAGATGCAGGCCGATGACGAACAGCTCGTCGTTGCCGGACACCTCCGCGGGCGGTGGCGGCTCCGTGGCCGGGGCGGGGGTCTCACGTTCGGGCTTCTTTTTTGGAGTGTAGGCGATGAGTTCGCGGCCGTCGCTCGCGGTGACGCGCAGCGTGAGACTTGTGGCGGCGGTGCGCGACGGCAGGGAGAGTTCCGTTACGAAAGGTTTGTCCGGCGCGAGTGCATGACGCCAGCGGCGCACGAGCCGGCCGGCGCGTTCGAGCTGGATGATCGCGCCGGGATGGCGCGAGGTCGCCGCCACGCCGAGCCGGGCGCGGCGCTTCGTCACTTGCAGGCTGAGGGCGGCGTTGGGGTTGGCGTGCTGGGCCGGGCCGATGGCGCGGATCGGATACCAATACTGGCTCCATGATTTTGTTTCTCCCGGCTGGAGATAGGAAAAGTCCGGCTGGTTGTCGGTGTAGACGCCGGACATGAGCTCGATGTAGGGCGCGTATTCACCGCGGGCATCGGGCTCGGTGAGGTTGCGATCCCAAGCGTAACCGAACTCGTGATTGCCCCAGGTCCACTGCTTCTTGCCGGGCGAGATATGGTGGTCGGCGAGCTGGATGAGGCCGGCTTGGGCGCGGTGGTCATAGCCGCCGGCAAAATCCTCGTCGGAGGCAGTACACATGTACGAGGTGGGCACGGGGATGTTGGCGTACCAGGAAAGGTCGTTGGCGGCGTAGTTGGCGGGCGGGTATTGCCGTGGTTGCTCGCCGGCCGGGATGCCCTCGTGGGTGCGACTCGCGTAATCGATACCGTAGTAACGTCCCTCGCAAAGCGGGTAGGAACCGGTGGCGCGCTTGGCATGATCGGCGATGCAGGTCGCATCGGGCGGAAAGAACGACTGGTATTGCTCGTGCGCGCGGGTGGCGACGTTGGCCCACCACAGGAAAGTCTGGACGTCGGTCGTGCGGTTATAGGCGCGGGCGACGAGTTCGAGGCAGGATTTGCCCGGGTGCAGGCGCACACCGTGCATGCCCTTCATGCGGGCCATCGGGTCGTGTTCGCTCAGCCACACGGTGGCCGAGCCGTCGGGGTGCCGCTCGATCGCCGCGTCGGCGGGCATGAAGGTCGAGGGCCGGTGATGCTGCGGCCAGTTGAACTCGATGCCGCCGCTCGCCCACGGGCCGGCGAGGCCGACCAGCGCCGGCTTGATGACCGGCTGATAGTAGATGGCGTCGTAGCCGTTCGTCTTGTCGAGCATCCGGTGGATGCGACCGCCGAGGGCCGGCAAAATCATCACCTCGAGATATTCGTTTTCGATCGTGATGGTGTCCCATGAACGCAGGCGGGGTTGGTCCGCGATGCGGTCGGTGAAAGGCAGGGGATAGACGCGACCGTTCGAGCCCTGATAGACCCGTTTCTCCAGGAACATAGGATTCCGGTCGGGGGCGAGGGGCGCAAAGGTCGGAAACTGGACAACCTTACGGTAGGTGCGAACGGGGCGAGGGGTGGGCATGCGGGGCGGAAAAGCGATAATCTTAGGGTGGCTGGCCGTTCAAGGCAATGGACGCGCCGCCGATAAACCTGCACGATATTGTGCCTCCGGCAAGGAATGAGCCTGACTGACTGTTTCGCTTGCAGGCCGGGATAAGGACTATCGGCCTCGTCGCGGGTCCGCGTCATTTTACTATCACGTGAAGTCAGCGATGCCCGGCCTTGCCCGGTGGAGCGGATGCCCGCAGTAATGACAGCAGTCACCCGATTCCTCTTGAACAAACCCTCCTTGCCCCGGTTGCCGGCTACGACAACTTTCTGGCCGCGGCCGGCCTTTGAACTCACCCCGTGTCTCCTGCCATGAAACCGCTGCGCCTCCTGGCCCTGCTCCTGCTGGCCCAAAGCAGACTGTTGGCCGCGGCTGAGGTGAACCGGGCGATGATCATCACCGGTCTTCAATGCGAATCCCGCCCGGATGCCCTCGGCGTCGACGTGGCGAATCCCCGGCTGGGATGGATTCTGCAATCAGCCGAGCGCGGAGCCCGTCAGACGGCCTGGCAGATTCTAGTGGCCACGACCCGCGAGTTGCTTGAGCGCGACGTGGGCGATCTGTGGAACAGTGGCCGGGTCATTTCCGATGCGACGCAGCACGTTGCCTACGCCGGCCGAAGACTGCTGTCGTCCCAACAGATTTTTTGGAAGGTACGGGTCTGGGATGCGCATGGGCAGGTGTCGGCGTGGAGTCCCGGGGCGGACTGGACGATGGGCTTGCTCGCGGCAGCGGACTGGAATGCCCGGTGGATTTCGGCCGTCGGAGCTGAGCGGTATGCGATCTCCTATCCGGCAGAGGCCCGAAAGGATTTTCGCGATCGCAGCGCGTTTGCTCTCGCCCATCCCGACGCCGGGAAAGTCCCGGAGCCCAACTATTCCTCCTTGCTGGTCCGACGGGAGTTTGCGGCGAAGGTCGGCTTGGTCCGAGCCGTGGTTCATGTCTGCGGGCTCGGACAATACGAGTTGTCCGTCAACGGCCGGAAGATCGGGGATGATATCCTCTCTCCCGGGTGGACCGACTACCGGAAAACAGTGCTCTACGACACTTACGATATCACCCGGTATATCGCCGCGGGGGGCAACGCGCTCGGACTTATCCTGAGCAACGGCATGTACAACATCCAGCCGGACTATGTTCGCTACGTGAAATTTCTCAATTCCTACGGCCCGTTGAAGGCGATCGCCTTGGTGCGGCTCGAGTATGCGGATGGCACCGTGGAGACGATGGGCACGGACAGGACGTGGCAGGTTTCGCCCGGGCCCGTCACCTATTCGAATCTTTTCGGAGGCGAGGATTTCGACGCGCGGCTCGTGCAAAGGGGGTGGAATGAAACAGGGTTTCATCCGGAAAGACCCTGGGAGGCCGGCCTCGAAACCGCCGGACCAGGCGGAGTCCTGAAGGGATTGTCGGCCGCGGCGCCGCCGCTCCGGGCCATCGCAACGCTGCCGCCGATCAAGCGGACCCAGATTAACGCGAACACCTGGGTCTATGATCTGGGGCAGAATGCGTCGATCATGCCACGGATTAGCTTCCGTGGTCCCCGCGGCTCCTCGGTTCGCATCATGCCCTCCGAACTGCTGGCCCCGGACGGAACCGTTGACCGGAAATCAGCCACCCAGGACGGCGTGCGGCCGGCTTGGTGGCAGTACACAACCGCCTGCGACGAGACAGCCCAATGGATGCCGCAATTTTTCTATCAAGGGGCCCGCTACCTGCAGGTGGAGCTCTTCCCGGCGGAAAAAAGCACGACCCTGCCGGTCATCGAGGAACTGACGGGAGTGGTCGTGCATACTTCCGCCGCGCCGATCGGCGAGTTCTCCTGTTCCAACGAGCTGTTCAACCGGGTCCACACCCTGGTCCGCTGGGCGCAGCGCAGCAACCTCGTGAGCATCATCACGGACTGCCCGCACCGGGAAAAGCTGGGCTGGCTCGAGCAGTATCACCTCAACGGCCCCTCGTTGCGCTACAACTTCGACCTGCTCGCCCTCTTCCGCAAGGGCATGAACGACATGGCCGACAGCCAGTTGGAGAACGGCTTCGTGCCGAACATCGCCCCGGAATTTTTCATCGCAGGACCCGAAGCGCTGACCAACGGGTTTCGTAATTCGCCGGAGTGGGGCAGTTCCTTCATCATCGTCGCATGGCAGCAGTATCTATTTACCGGCGATACCTCGTTGATCGGCGAGTACTACGAGCGGATGAAGCGCTACCTCGCTTTTCTCGGCTCCACGGCGGCGGACAACATCATCAGCTTCGGCCTCGGGGACTGGTACGATCTCGGGCCCAAGCCGCCCTGGGGTTCGCAGCTCACGCCGGTAGCGCTGACCGCGACGGCGGTCTATTACTACGACAACGTCATCCTGGCGGAAATGGCGATTCTGTTGCAGAAGCCGGATGAGGCCCGGGAATTCAAACTTCAGGCGCAGGCGATCCGCGCCTCCTTCAACCGCAAATTTTTTAACGCCGCCACCGGCACCTATGCCACCGGTTCGCAAACCGCCAACGCCATGCCGCTTTTCCTCGAACTCGTCGCACCGGCGCAACGGAAGCGCGTGACCGATGCCCTCGTGGCGGACATCCGTGCGCGCGGCAATGCCTTCACCACGGGCGACGTCGGATATTGCTTCCTGCTCAAAGCCTTGGCGATGGAAGGATATTCCGAGGTCATCTTCGACATGAACAACCAGACGGAGAAACCCGGTTACGGTTATCAGCTCAAGATGGGCGCGACCTCCCTCACGGAGAAGTGGGATGCGGGCGTCGGGAATTTCGGCTCCCAGAATCATTTCATGCTCGGGCAGATTACCGAATGGTTCTACCACGATCTCGCTGGCATCGGATCCGACCCGGCCGCCCCGGGTTTCAGGAATGTCCTGATCAAACCTACCGTCGTGGGCGATCTCACGTGGGTCAAAGGCCGGTACGATTCGGTTCGCGGTCCGATTGTTTGCGAATGGCGACGGGACCACGATCGGTTGATCCTGGATATTTTGATCCCGCCGAATTCCACCGCGACCGTTTTCGTACCGACGCGGCGGGCGGACAGCGTTACCGAAGGGGGAGCGGAGGCGGCCACGGCGCCACACGTGAAGTTTCTCCGCCAGGACCCAGACCACGCGGTTTACGCCATCGGGTCGGGCAACTACCGGTTTGCGGTGCCGGCTCCCATGATTCGAAGTTCACCTTGAAAGTCCCGCCTCCCCGTCCCATGCGCCCGCCCATTCCGGTTTTGTTGTTTTCTGTGGGTTCAATACTCAGAAGCTTGCTTCGACTCGGTTGGAGGCGGGACGATCAGTCCCGCGGATTGCCAGACGCGGGAGACACGCCTCGCGAGGCTGATCGTCCCGCCTCCCTTTTCCGCATGCCTCGCGACGTGCTCCGAGGATTTCTATTTGTCCTGTCAGCCCTGCAGATTTTCGGTGCGGGCCTGACGCCGGTCGACCCACGTTGCGACGGCATGGTTAATCCGCTCGGGGTGGACGCCACGCCGCGGTTTTCATGGAAGCTCCATTCGCCCGACGGGGTGCGGGGCGCACGGCAAACCGCCTGGCAGTTGAAGGTGGGCGAATGGGACAGCGGTCGCGTCGAGTCGGCGGAGCAGCTTAATGTGAATTATTCGGGCCGGCCGCTGCACTCTCACGAGCAGGTTTCCTGGCAGGTGCGCGTGTGGGACGAGGCGGGCCGCGTCTCGGAGTGGAGCGCACCGCAGGCTTTCACGGTGGGCGTGCTCACGCTAGCCGACTGGTTGCCGGCCAAGTGGATTACCGACGTGGAATCACTGCAGCCCGCTCCCGCCCACAGCCCGCACCCGCGCGCCAATGCCACGCTGCTGTTCCGTCGCGAATTCGCCGTGCGCGCCGGTTTGCACCGCGCCCTGCTGCACGTGAGCGGACTCGGTCAGTATGAACTCACAGTCAATGGACGTGCGGTGGACGACGGCCTGTTGACTCCCGGCTGGACGGCCTATGAGAAGACCGTGCTTTACGACACGCATGACGTTACCGCCGGCCTGCGGTCCGGCACCAACACCCTCGGCCTTACGCTGGCCAGCGGCATGTATAGCGTTCAGCCGGGCCGGAACCGCTTCCAGAAGTTCACCAGCCCGTTCCGGCCGCTCACAGCCATCGCGCTTCTCCGCCTCGAATACGCCGACGGCTCGGTCGAAACCGTGGCCACCGACGCGAGCTGGCGGGTGGCGCCCGGGCCGACAGACTACGCCAACATTTACGGCGGCGAGGATCACGACGCACGACCAGCCTTGGCAAAATGGGAACCGGCCGCCGAAATCATTGGCCCCGGCGGCGAGTTGCGTGGTGTTTCGCATGCCTCCCCGCCCTTTCGCACCTTCGAAACGCTGAAACCCGTCGCCACCCGCGAGCTGCGGCCGGGCGTCACGGTTTACGACCTGGGCCAGAATGCTTCGCTCATGCTAAGCCTGCGGGTCACCGGTCCGGCGGGCAGTCGGGTAAAGATACTCCCCGCCGAGTTGCTGAAGGCTGACGGCTCCGTGGACCGCAACTCCAGCAGTCACGGCGGCGGCGACTCCTCGTGGAATTACACGCTCGCGGGCACGGCGGGCGGGGAACAATGGCAGCCGAAATTTTTCTACCACGGCGCGCGCTACCTGCAGGTTGAGCGGACGGATGGTGTCACGATTGATGCGATCGAGGGATGGGTCGCCCATTCCGATTCGCCACCGGCTGGCGAGTTCGCGTGCTCCAGCGAGCTGTTCAATCGCATCCGCACATTGATCCGCTGGGCGCAGTGCAGCAACCTGGCCCACGTTATCACCGACTGCCCGCACCGCGAGCGGCTCGGCTGGCTCGAGCAATACCACCTCAACGGCCCGGCGCTCCGTTACGAGTGGGACCTCGCCCGGCTCTACGGAAAAACATTCGATGACATGGCCGACGCGCAGACGCCGGATGGCCTCGTGCCCGACATCGCTCCCGAATACGTCGTGTTCGAGGGTGGCTTTCGTGATTCGCCCGAGTGGGGCAGTGCGCTGATCCTCGCCGCGTGGCAGCATTACGTCTGGACGGGCGACGACACGCCGCTGCGCCGGCATTATTTCGCGATGCGCCGCTACCTCGCCTATCTCGACAGCAAGGCGACCGGTCATCTGCTCAGCCACGGGCTCGGTGACTGGTATGACCTCGGGCCGAAACGGCCCGGCGTGTCTCAACTAACGCCGGTCGCGCTCACGGCCACAGCCATCTATTACGAGGATATCGTCGCCCTCGCGGGCATTGCACAGAAGCTTGGCCGCGAAGCCGACGCACAAGAGCTCACGGCCCACGCGGCGGAGGTCAAGGCGGCGTTCAATCGCAAATTCCTCGATGCGGAGAAAGCGGTCTACGCCACCGGCTCGCAGACGGCGCACGCGCTGCCGCTCGTGCTCGGCTTGGTGCCGGAAGAGAAGCGGGCCGCCGTGCTCGCGGGCTTGGTCAAGGATGTGCAGGACCGTGGCAACGCCATCACCGCCGGCGACGTGGGCTACCGCTACCTGCTCCGCGCCCTGGCCGAGGGCGGTCGCAGTGATGTGATTTACGCCATGAACGCCCAGTCGGACAAGCCCGGTTACGGGTACCAGCTCGCCCATGGCGCCACCAGTCTCACCGAGGCATGGAACGCCGACCCGCATTCCTCGCAGAATCATTTCATGCTCGGGCAGATCATGGAGTGGTTCTACCACGACCTCGCCGGACTTGCGCCCGATCCGGCCGCACCAGGGTTTGCCAGCGTGCTGATCGCACCGCAGCCCGTGGCCGGGATCACATGGGCCAAGGCCGCGCATGAGTCACCCCGCGGCCGCGTGGCCGTCTCGTGGAAAAAAGCCAACGGCACCTTCACCTTGGACGTCATCCTGCCGCCGAACACCACGGGGAAAATTTCGCTGCCGGCGCCGACCGCAACCGAGATTCTTGAAAGCGGGCGGCCCGCCACTGGCGCCCCGGGGGTGAAGCTCCTGCGCCGGGCCGGCGGTCGTGCCGTGTTTGCGGTCGAATCGGGGCACTACGAATTCTCGGCGCCGTTCGCTCCGCCTGGTGACTGAAAACAAAGTCTTAAATTGAAACAACGCTAAAGGTTGAAGCTAGGGTCTTAAAAGTATCGGTGCTCACAAATGAGTAACGTTGAACTAAGTTCTAAAAATATTAGCGGTTAATTGGAGTCAGACTTAATTCTGCAAGGGGAGGAGACTTTGACAATCCGGTCTACGATTTCTCCGCCAGGCATCTTTGAGGGAGGAGACCAAAGCCTTTGTTTTCGGCAGACGTCCGTGAGCGCTGTTGATTGTCCAACGTGGAAGGCCGGCCCTTACGAGGAGACTTGCGGCGCTGGGAAGCTTGTCACCAAGCGAGGGAGCATCAGCAGATATTTTGGCGTAGATATACCGGTCGAACGCATCCCAGTCAGGATACCACTGACCGCCGCGCAGAAGTCTGTGCCCGATTTTTTTTGGCATCAACTTTTCAAAAAATGGTCGGTCTGTGAGCCGAACGGCTTCAATCGCACGAGGGCAAATCGAGTAGAGCTCGCTTCTCCCTGCACGAGGGTGCCGGTTTATCACATCCGTGAGTTGTTGCTTGTGATGATCAAGAACCTCCGGCGTTGTTTTTTGGCGGATAATGCCAGCAGCACCAAGGTCTTGGTTTGAAATCGATGGGGCTTTTTCAAACAGACTTTTGATGTTCCATCCCACCAGTTGTGCGAGCAATGAGTAGCGCTGCAATAGATGACGGCAGTCAGTTGAAAGAATAGAGGGCCCTTGCGGTTTGAGCAAAAGTATCTGCCGATCCAGGGCGTTTACAGCCGCAGGCATCTTGCGCAAAAGATCGCGACGAACATGAGCTTGGTGAAGCGCACCCCGGCCGGAACGATATGCGGGATTTTCCAGTAGGAGGCGCCTTAGAACTGAGGCGATTTTCTGGAATCCAGGGAGGAAGTGCGATTTCTGCTCGTAGAGCCATTGAGATTGCCTCGATTCAGTGGACATAGACATCCGTGTTGACGGGTAGTTGTTTGGTCGCTTCCGAGGACAGGAGCGATAAAGCTTGCCGCAGGAAGC
>JAYUBB010000253.1:0-12434 GCA_043741015.1 Opitutaceae bacterium | reverse complement strand
CCAGGAGGAGCCCGGATTTGGCGTGCGACTGGAGACAAACGAGGGCACCTGGACCCTGGGCCGCCCCGGCTGGCGAGGTGGCGCTGCTGACGTTTGTCATATAATAGATGACAAACATCCTGAGGGGAGCGATCCGGCAGATACGCAGTTTGCCTGCGACGGCGTGGTGCTGGCCAGGTTCTGTTTCAGGGATGCGGTGCGAACCGATGCGGCGGAGGAAATCGCCGGCCTGCAGACCCAAGGGTTTGAGATTTTCATCCTCAGCGGTGACCGGGGGGGGAAAGTGGCGGCCATGGCGCGGGCGCTTGGCATCCCGGCAAACCGGGCGGTGGGGGAAGTCACTGCGGCGGACAAGGCGTCGTGGGTCCGGCGCTTCGATGAGCGTGACACTCTCATGCTCGGCGACGGGGCGAACGACAGCCTGGCCTTTGACGCGGCGTTTGTGCGGGGCACGCCGGTCATTCATCGTGGGGTGCTCGAAGGGAAGGCCGACTTCTACTATCTCGGGCAGCGCTTGAACGGTTTGCGGCGTTTGTTCGAGGTCAACTCGGCCCGGCGCCTCACGCAGACCTGGCTGCTGGTGTTCTCGATCACCTACAACGCGCTCGCGGTCGGCCTCGCGGTGGCGGGGCACATGAGCCCGCTGCTGGCGGCAATTCTGATGCCGGTCAGCTCACTGCTCTCCTTGGCGATGGTGGGAGCAGGCATGCGCCGCTGGCTGAAAGTCTGATTAACCGAGCAATTTGGGGATCGCGGCCGTTAGGTTCACCGGGCCGGAATCCGTGACCAAAAGGTTGTCCTCGATGCGCACACCGCCGAGGTGGAGGTGTTGCTCCACGAGCGGCCAGTTGACCGCGTCGCGATAGCGTTCGCGCCGGGCCGGGTCGTTGAGGATGGCCGGGATGAAATACAGACCCGGTTCGACGGTGACGATATAACCGGCGCGCAGAATCAAGTCCATGCGGAGGCTGCGCAGGTTGGGGCGTTCGTCCCGTTTGCGGCCGGGTTCGAGTCCGCTGGCATCACGCACGCCGAGGCCGACCAGGTGGCCGAGGCCGTGTGGATAGAACAGCGTGTGAACATCCTGTTCGACCAGCGACTGCGGGTCGCCTTTGAGGACACCCATGGCGACGAGGCCACCCATCAGGTCCACCGCTGTGGCGAAATGCAGGTCCTTCCACTCGGCGCCCGGGCGGCACTTGGCGCAGGTGCGGGTCTGGGCGCCAAGCACTGCCTGGTGGAGATCGCGTTGAAAAGCGGAGGGGTTCCCCGCGACGGAGGTGCGCGTGACGTCGATCACGTAGCGGTCAAGCTGCGCGCCCGAATCGATGAGAATGAAGTCGCCCTGCTTTGCCACCCGGTCGGGCGAGGGGGAACCATGAAAAACCGCGCTTTGCGCACCGATGCCGACGATGGAATCGTAGCCGGTCGTCTGCGCGCCGTGGCGGAAATACTCCGCCTCAAGCTCGATCTGCAGCGCCCGTTCGCTCACGCCGGGCTGGAGCAGCGGCTGGATGGCGGCGTAGCCCGCGGCCGTGGCAACCGCACAGCGCTGCATCAGCTCAATCTCCGCCGATTCCTTCGGGCGGCGCGCATGCTTGTAGCGTTCACGCACTGCGGTGGTGCGCTTTTCATCGACCGCGAGGCCAGTGACGGGGGCGCCGAGCATGACGACGGGGCGACCCTTGCGTGCGGCCAGCCAGGCGGGGAATTTTTTGAGCAGTTCGCCGGGCAGCTGGGCCCGGCCTTCCCACACCCGGTCCATCTCCGTCACCTCGGGCACGAAGGAGGTCCATTGATCCGTCTGTGGATCGTAGGCGAGGATACCGCCCAGCGCGTCGGCGTGGCCGGTAAGATAATAATATTCCTGGTGCGCGATGAACGGCAACAGGGCGTCGCTGATCTCGGGCTTGGGCACGGGTTGGCCGGCGCCGATGAGCAGCACCTCATCGGTCAGGCCCAGGGCGCGGGCGATGCGCTCACGGCGGGCAGGGTAGTCGAAAGGCATGAATCAACCCTGAGGGCGATGGCCCGGTCCGCCAATGCCAAAGCTGCTAGACGAGAGCCGCGTGCAGGATTTCGACTGGATGCAGCGCGATCCGGCCGGTGGCGTCCTTGATCTGGTGGCGGCAGCTCGTGCCCGGGGCGGCGACGAAGGTGTCCGCGGACGCGGCGCGCACTGCGGGGAAGAGCACGAGTTCGCCGATCTGCTGGGAAAGTTCGTAGTGCTCGGTTTCGTAGCCGAAGGAACCCGCCATGCCGCAACAACCGCTGGGAATGAGCTGCACTTTGTGGCCGGCGGGCAGCTCCAGCATCCTCACCGTGGCGGAGAGCGACGACAGCGCCTTCTGGTGGCAGTGGCCGTGGAGCCTGATCGTCTGTTCGCTGGCGCGGAAGGAAGCGCATTTGATGCGTCCGGCCTCCGCCTCGCGCGCGATAAATTCGTCGATGAGCAGGGTGTTCTTGGCGAGGGCGGTGGCGGCCGCCTTCAAGTGGGCGGGCATCAGGTCGGGATACTCGTCGCGGAAACCGAGAATGGCCGAGGGCTCAATCCCGATGAGAGGTGCTCTGGCCGTGACGACATCCTTGAGCAGCTCGACGTTGCGGATCGCCAGTGCCTGGGCGTCGCGCACGAGACCCTTCGAGAGGTGGGCGCGTCCGCTCTCGACATGCTTTGGGATGACGACCTCGTAGCCGAGCCGGTTGAGAAGCTGCACGGCCTTGATGCCGACGGGCGTGTCGGTATAGTTGGTGAACTCGTCGCAAAAGAGATGGACGCGGCCGTGCGGGTAGGAGAGCGAGGGTGAGTTGGCGTGCCGGGCGTGCCACGTGGCGAGCGTCGTGTCGTGCAGCAACGGCAGGTTCCGCTGGGGGGCGAAACCCGCGATGCGCTTGAGCAGCCGGTTTGTAATATAATACGTTACAAAGGCGTTGTAGAGCCGCGGGACCTTCGAGGCCCACTTCATCGCCGAGGCGAAGTTGGCGATGAGGCGCGAGCGGAGCGGCACGCCGTTGGCGTCGTAATAGTGCTGCTGCCACTCGGCCTTGAGGCGCGCCACGTCCACGTTGGACGGACACTCGGACTTGCAGCCCTTGCAGGAGAGGCAGAGATCCATGACGTCCTTTATCTGCTCGCTATCCCAGGCGTTCATGCCCTCACGGGCCTCGGTGAGGACGTGACGCAGCAGATTGGCCCGGGCGCGGGTGGTGTCCGCCTCATTGCGCGTGGCCATATAGCTCGGGCACATCGTGCCGCCCATAAGGTGCGACTTGCGGCACTCGCCGACGCCGGTGCACTTCTCGGCGGCGCGCAGCACGCCCTGCGTGGCGCTGAAATCAAAGATCGTCTTGTATGCCGGCGTCGGCTGGTCGGGCCCGTGGCGCAGCGAGGTATCCATCGGCGGCGTGTCGATGATCTTGCCGGGATTGAACACACCGTGCGGGTCAAAGATCTCCTTCACCCGGCGCATCATGGCGTAGCACTCGTCGCCGACCATGAACCGGATGAACTCGCCGCGCAGCCGGCCGTCGCCGTGCTCGCCGGAAAGTGAGCCGCGGTATTTTTTCACGAGGGTGGCGATGTCGGTCGCGATGGACCGGAACATTTTCAGGCCCTCCGGGGTTTTCAGGTTGAAGAGCGGGCGGGTGTGCAGCTCGCCGGCGCCGGCGTGGGCGTAATAAACGCAACTGAGGCCGTATTTACCGCGCATGAGCGCATCGAATTCGGCGATGTAGGCGGGCAGGTCCTCGACGGCGACCGCTGTGTCCTCGACCACCTCGCGCGGCTTGGCGTCGCCTTCGACGTTGTTCATCAGGCCCTGGCCGGCGCGGCGCAGGTCCCACACGCGGTTGCAGTCGTCGCCCCAGATCACCGGAAAGGCGTAGCCGAGCCGGGCGGCGCGCAGTTCACCTTCGATCGCCTGCATCTCGTGTTCGATGGTTGCGCGTTGCTCGCGGCGAATCTCGATGACCAGCACGGCGCCGGGGTCGCCCTGCACGAAAAAGCGGTTCTTCGCCTGCTCGAGGTTGGCCTTGGTGCACTCGAGGATGTGGCGGTCGATCAGTTCACATCCGTGCGGCCGGTGCTTCATCGCGATGAGCGTGGCCTGCAGCGCCTCGGCGATGGTGACAAAGTGCGCGCACAGCAGCGCGCCGGGCGGTGGCAGCGGCTCGACGTTGAGCTCGAAATCGACGCCAAGGAACAGCGTGCCCTCGGAGCCCGCGAGGAGCCGGCACAGATTGAATGGTTTGTCCGAAGCGGGATTGAAGACGCTGCATTCCATCAGCCGGTCGAGCGCGTAGCCGGTGTTGCGACGGGTGACGGTGGGCTTGGGGTAGTTGTCGCGGATCAGGTCGCGGTTCCGCGCGTCGCCGAGCAGTTCGCTCACCGTGCGGTAGATTTTTGTCTCAAGTGTGTCGGGTCCGGCGCACTTGGCGGCGAACTCCGCCGGCATCAGCGGGCCGAAAGCCGCCTCGGACCCGTCGCTCAGGAATCCCCGGGCCGAGACGAGGTGTTCGCGCGTGGTGCCATGGACGAGGGAGTTGGCACCGCAGGAATTGTTGCCGACCATGCCGCCGATCATGGCGCGGTTGGCGGTGGAGGTCTCGGGCGTGAAGAACAGCCCGTGCGGTTGGAGGAAGAGGTTGAGCTCGTTGCGGACAACACCCGGCTGGACGCGGATGCGGCGAGTGGCCAGGTCGAAGGAAATAATTTTGCCCAGATGCCGGCCTACATCGACCACGATACCGTTGCCCACCACCTGTCCGGCGAGCGAGGTGCCAGCGCCGCGCGGAATGAGCCCGATGCGATGCTGATGGGCGAAGGCGACCAGTTCGCGGATGTCGGCCTCGGACCGGGGCAGGGCGACGGCGAGCGGCAGCTCCTGGTATTCGGAAGCATCAGTCGCGTAGAGCGCGCGCATCGTCCGCCCGGTGTGCAGTTCGCCCTCGAGCCGGTCGGCCAGCGGGGATAGATCGGGGAAAGCGGGGCTCATTGAGATTGCCACGAAAAGTCGCAAAAAGGAACGGGTTCGGCAATGGAGTTTTCCGTGCGCCTTATAGGCGCAGAGGGAATGCGTCCTGCTGTGGAATATTTTCTGGGCCTCTTTGTGGCCAATAAAGCCTTGGTTAATCGGGGCGGACGTTTATGACACGAGGAAAATCCCCATGTCTTCCCTGCAAACCCCGGAAAACTTCAACTGGCCGCTGGCTTACGAGGCGGAAGCGCTGCTTTCGCGGCACATCAATGCCTTCCTCGGGAAAAATTCCACCGCCGCCCGGCTCGCGCAGCGGATGCACGACGAGACGGGCACGGAGTTTTTCGAATGGGTGGACCATTTCGTCGTGTCGCCCGATCACGAGCAGGATTTTCGCGCCGTCGGTTTCGTACCCGAGGCCACCGACGCCCCGGCGAGCCACGTGGTGCTGGCGCATCCGCACGCGATGTTGCCGCGTGTGCTGGTCGGCCTGAAGACCACGCCCTCGGCCTGCCCGCGCTCGCTGGCGGTGCGGCCGGAGTTCCTGGCCGACTTCATGGCGCGGCAGGGCCTGGCCGGCGACCCGGTGGGTCCGCCCTGCGCCCGCTACCGTATCCTGAACGTCGGCGAGCAGAACGGCGCGCTCCTCCAAGCCGTCGAGCGGCTCGGTTACCGCGGCTTCATCGTCAGCGAGCCCGCGCCCGGTTTCGCCGCCGCGGTGCTCAAGGTCCGCGAGCTGTGGCGCGCCCGGAAGCGTGACTTCACGAATGACGACGACGGCGTAAAACATGTATTCGAAGTGCTCCGGAAGTGCATCGACCTCGTCGGCCGCGATGTCGCCTGTGAATTGTATTTTGCCGAGGAGCGCGAGTTCTGGATGTTCCGTAACCGCGCCGGTCGCGTGCAGAAGCGCCGGCAGGACCAACTCGGGCTCGGCTGGGCCAACCACGACCATCACACGTTCCGCTGCTCCCGGCGCTACTTTCCCGACCTGGTGAAGTTCATGGAAATGCTCGGGCTGGAAAAGCGCGAGCGGTTCTACGCCGGCGCCGAGGCCGGGTGGGGCGCCCAGGTGATGGAGTCGGCGGCCGTCGGCATCGTGGTCTTTGCCGACGTGGACCTGCGGCCGGACGAGGTTAACGAGGATTATGCGGCCAAGCGCCTGCCCGAGATCGCGGCGGCCCGCACGGTCGGACTCTGGTGCGGCCTGCACGGCGACAGTTTCCTGCAGGCGGGCATGCACCACCTTGAGGCGCGCTTCAACCACCCGCTGCTCCGGGAGCAGCTCGCCGCCGAGGGCATCGTCACGATGAAACCGTTCTCCGATTTCCCGTTCCTCAAGCAGGCATTCACCGAGGGCGAGCGCTGGGCGGTGGATCCCCGGCGCGTGGACGCGCTGCAGCGGAAGGGCATCATCACCCCGGCGCAGGCCGCGGGCTTCATCAAGGACGGCGCCATCGGCAGCCACCTGGAGAACCTCGAGCGCAAGGGCGGATTCAAGGGCTTCAACCAGCAGGCGGTCAGCGCCATCATCTCCGCCACCGATCCGCGCAAGGTGCAGGAAGCGGCGCATGCCACCGCCTGAACCGCAGTCCCTTTCCGACAGCATTAACAAAATAAACGGAATTGGATCAAGGAAGAGTCATTCTGTCTAAAAACATTCCCAGTATGAAAATCGGAATTATCGGTGCCGGCAAAGTCGGCGGCACCATCGCCACCCTCCTCGAGTCCTGCAAATTCTGCCGGAGCGTCGCCCTTGCCGATGCCCGCGCCAACATTGACTTGAAGGGATTGAAAAAATCCAGGTTCGTCCAGGTGGACGTGAAGAAGGCCGTCCAGCTCGCCGCCTTCGCCAAGGGCGTCGATGCCGTCGTCAGCGCCGCGCCCTACTTTCTCAACAAGACCATCGCCGCGGCTTGCGCCGCCACGGAGGTGTCCTATTTCGATCTCACCGAGGACGTGGAGACGACGACCTTCGTCCAGGAACTCGCGGCGCAGGCGACCCGCGCCACCTTCATGCCCCAGTGCGGGCTCGCCCCCGGCGCGATCAACATCGTGGGCGGCTCGCTGGCCTCGTCGCTGGAGCACGTGCGCCACTGCGAGATGCGCGTCGGCGCGCTGCCCCTCAACGCCGGCAACCAGATGAAGTATTACCTCAGTTGGAGCACGGCCGGGCTCATCAACGAATATTGCCAGCCAGGTGAGGCGCTTTTCGGCGGGCGGCGCGTCTCCACCATGCCGCTTGACGGCGTGGAGCGCATCACGATCGACGGCACCGAGTATGAAGCCTTCAACACCTCCGGCGGCGTCGCCACGATGTGCCAGACCTTCGCCGGCCGGGTGCAGGAGTTGAACTACAAGACGCTGCGCTACCCGGGCCACCGCGACCTGATGAAGTTTCTCCTGCACGACCTCAACCTCGCGCCGCGCCAGGAGCTGGTCACCCAGATCTTCGACCAGGAGGTGCCGCTCACCGAGTCCGATGTCGTGGTCTTCTACGTCAGCGTCGTCGGCCAGGAGAAGGGCGGCGGGCTCAAGCAGCGCAGTTTCATCAAGAAGATGCACGGCGACACGATCCACGGCCGGAAACTCAACGCCATCCAGCTCACCACCGCCGCCGGCTTCACCGGCGTGCTCGAGCTCTTCGCCAAGGGGAAGCTCGGCCCCGGGTTCGTAAAGCAGGAATCCGTCTCGCTGAAGGATTTTCTCGGCACCAAGTGGGGCGGGCGGGTATATGGAGATTAGCTGATTTTTTTGTGTGAGGGGCTTTATGCCCCGACCGAACCAGTCGCGGCGTAAAGCCGCTCCCACGTTCCAAACCAAATGCCTTCAAAATCCACTTCCGTCCCCGCCATCATCAAGGCGATCTTCCCCCGGCTGGGTTTGTCAGCCAAGGGCATCAACCCCGGCGTCTTTGCCGGCAAGTGGGGCGGCACGGGTCCCGTGCTGGAGAAACATTCACCGATTGACGGTTCGCTGCTCGGTCGCGTGCAGCAGGCCTCGCCTGCCGACTACGAAAAGTCCGTCGCGGCTGCGCACAGTGCCTTTCTCGCGTGGCGCGACCTGCCTGCCCCGAAGCGCGGCGAGGTGGTCCGCCAGCTGGGCAACGCCCTGCGCGGACTGAAGACCGAGCTCGGCCAGCTCGTCGCGCTCGAGGCGGGCAAGATTCTCGCCGAAGGCGAGGGCGAGGTGCAGGAAATGATCGACATCTGCGACTTCGCCACGGGCCTCTCCCGCCAGCTGCACGGCCTGACCATCGCCTCGGAGCGCCCGGGCCACCGGATGATGGAGCAATGGCAGCCGCTCGGTGTCGTCGGCGTCATCTCTGCCTTCAATTTTCCCGTCGCGGTCTGGGCCTGGAACAGCGCGCTCGCCGCGGTGTGCGGTGACAGCACGCTTTGGAAACCCTCCGAGAAAACCCCGCTGACCGCCATCGCCTGCATCAAGCTGGCGGAGAAGGTCTGCCGTGACTGCGGTGTGAACCCGGCCATCTTCTCGCTCGTCATCGGCGACGGTCCGTCGATCGGTGAATTGATGGCGAACGACCGGCGCGTCCCGCTCGTCTCGGCCACCGGCTCGACCCGCATGGGCCGGCGCGTCGGCGAAGTGGTGGCGAAACGCTTCGGCCGCTCGTTGCTCGAGCTCGGGGGCAACAATGCGATCATCGTGGCGCCCTCCGCCGACCTGAAACTGGCGAAGCGGGCCCTCCTCTTCGGTGCAGTCGGCACGGCCGGACAGCGTTGCACGAGCACGCGCCGCGTCTTCGTGCACGAGTCCATCAGGAAGGAGTTCACGGCCTCGCTTGTGGCGGCTTACAAGTCTCTGCCGATCGGTTCACCGCTGGAGTCCGGCACGCTGGTCGGACCGCTCATCGACGAGACCGCGGTGGAGGCGATGCAGGACGCCCTGGCGCAGGTGAAGCAGAGTGGCGGAAAAATTCTCCACGGCGGCCAGCGAAAATACGGGCTCTATGTCGCACCGGCCATTGTGGCGGCCAGGAACGAGTGGCCGGTCGTTCAGCACGAAACCTTCGCGCCGATCCTCTACGTCATGGGCTACCGGAATCTGGACGAGGCCATCGCGCAGCAGAACGCCGTGCCGCAGGGCCTGAGCTCGGCGATTTTCACGACCGATCTGCGTGAGGCGGAGAAATTCCTCTCCGCGCACGGCAGCGACTGCGGCATCGCCAATGTGAACATCGGCACGAGCGGCGCGGAGATCGGCGGGGCCTTTGGCGGCGAGAAGGAGACCGGCGGCGGCCGCGAGAGCGGCAGCGACGCGTGGAAGGCGTATATGCGCCGCCAGACGGTCACGATCAACTACTCGAACGACCTGCCGCTGGCGCAGGGGATAAAGTTTACCGTCTGAGCCCGGGCCGATTGCCTTTCCGGAATCGGTCCGCATTCGCATTGCTTCGCCGGGAAGTGCGATCAGGCTCCCGCGCAAGCGTGGAAATTCGCACAAAGCTGTCCATGGCGGGTCGCATCGGCCGAAAGGCATTTTGGAAGATGTGGGGCTGCCTTGTGGGGACACTTTTTTTCCTGGCCATCGCGCTCGCGCTGCTGGTCCAGGTGGGTCCGGCGGGCCGCATGGCGGGCAACGTGATCGCGCTGCCGGTTCTCCTCCTGCTTGCCTGGCTGTCGATTGCCAACCAGGTCAAACGCTGGCACGATCTGGGGCGGTCGGGCTGGATGATTTTTATCAGCCTGATCCCGTTCGTCGGGTTCGTGGCCAACGTCGTTTGCTTGGGCTTTCTCCGGGGACAGCCGGGATCGAATCGATTTGGCGCCGAGCCCGGCCAGAGCTCGCTGCCGGTTTCACCCGCTGCCGAGTCCGCCCCGCCGCCCGTGATACCGGTCGTGGCGCCAGCGGCCCCGCCGCCCGTGGCGGCTCCTCGTTCGCGGGGCCGGCGATTGGTTTTGGTGATGGTCGTGGTCGTCCTGGTGGTCATGCCCCTGCTCGCCGGATTGCTTTATGTCGCGATGCCTGGCGAGAAACTGGCGGCGCAGCGTGACTGGGTGCGGGCGATCCTGGGTTCGGCCGAGGCGAGTCACCGACTGGGCTGGCGCTACCGCAACGGCGAAGGCGAACCACAGAATTTCCGTACGGCCGCCGAATGGTTTGAACGCGCGGCCCGGAAGGGCCTGCCCCGGGCCCAATATGATGCGGGAGTGCTGCACTTCTACGGGCTGGGGGTGCCAGCCGATTCCGGCGTGGCCGTTTCCTGGCTCGAGCAGGCGGCGGCCCAAGGCTACGCACCGGCCCGGACATTGCTGGGCGTGATCGCCGCCCAGTCGGGCGATACGGGCCGTGCGATGGCCAGCTGGCAATCGGCGGCGGACCTAGGCGATTCCTGGGCCGAATCCCTGCTGGGCTCCGCGTATCTCGCGCAACGGGACGGCAGCGACGAGAATCTGATTCTGGCGCTCTACTGGATGGAAACCGCGCGCCGCGACGGCGTTGAACCGGTTGTGGGCCAGCTGCAGCACGTGTGGGCCACCGTGCCGGAGGACCGGCTCGAGACGGTGACCACCGAGGTTTTCCGCCGGATTGAAGCCGGCTCACCCGCGCCACTCGCGCTCGCTCTCCCGGCTGCGGTTGTCCCCGTGCCGGAGGCGGTGCCGGGCACGCCATCGCCGGACCTGCCGGTGGAGGTTGCGACCGCCCCGGACCCGTTGTCGGCCGGGGTGGAGGAACTTTCTGCGGCCGTGCTCGATCGAGTGGAGCAGCTTGAAGAGTATGTCGCACTGAAATCCATGTTCGACCAGCGCAACCAGGCGGATCCAGCCTGGGCCAATTCGGAGGATGGCCAGACGGTGACCGCGTTTATCGATGCGATGCTGGCAGACGCCGAAGCGGTGCATGTGGCCCGCGCCGATGACGGGACCGAAACGCTGGCTTATGCGATCCAGGGTGCCGGGCTGAACTACACCGGGGTGCAGATCGACCGGCTCAAGACGGACGGAAAATATCAGCGCCTCGTCACGGACGAACTCGCCCGAAACATTGTGAGCGTGCCCAAGCCCCTGCGGATTGCCGAATTGCTCCGAGCCTATCAGGAAGAAAAGGAGGGAACCGCCAAATGAATGCGAACCGCACCCTGCCGGCAATGGCGCCCGGTCGTGACCGGCGCCGGTGGCCGTTGGCGCTGCTGGCGGCGTTCCTGCTCACGACCGCCGCCGGCGCCGGTGAAGCCACCGACAATGGAAAGCACTACCAGGACGATCTGCGCCTCCTCAGCACCAAAGTCGGCCAGTATCGCTACCGGCTCAAGTCATCGCGTGATGGAGCACAGCAGCTGGCGGAGCTCGACCAGGCGCTGGCGAAGTTGAAAGCGGAGGTGGACGAGATCGCCGAACTGGCCGGCGAGCTGGATGACAAGGACAGCCGCCTGCATTACCTGAAGGAAATGGAACTCGGTCCCAAGGAACGGGACGTCGACCGGGTGCGGCAGGCGCAGGAACAGCGCTACGAGCAGCTGAACCGGCAACGGCAGGGGGTGGAGCGCGAATGGGCTTGGTGGGCCACCCAGAAGCACACGTTCAAGACGCCGGATGAATCGGCCGGCTTGGCGGCCGCCTGGGTGCAATACAACCGGATCAAGGCCCTGGAGGATGCCTACAAGGCGGACCGGGCCCGGGCGCAGGAGGAAATGAAGGATGAATTTGCCCGGGCGGTCGCCGCCTACACCAAGGCGCAGCAGGAGTTGAGCGAGACCGAGACCAGGCGCGAGCAGATGGCCGAAAAACTGGGCCAGCGCACCGGCAACTATGCGGCCGGCCGGGCGCCGATTGTCGAGCAACTGGTCTCGCTGGATAACGCGCCGGCCCCCGTGAACGTTCCGCTCACCCCGTTCAGCAACGGGGTGCCGCCGGAGAAGTCCGGGAAGATCGACCGCGTCAAAACACCGATCGGGCCCGGCGCGAACACGCACGCCCTTGACCAGCTTCGCGTGGTGACGGCCTCCTCGCGCGTGGCCGCCGGCCACGACGACCAGGACAAGGACAACGGCCTGCTGCCACCAAACGTGACCGCGAGCACCGTCAGCTCTTACGAATTCGACAACGGCGGAGGCACGGGGGTGGCGCCGTTGCCCGAGGTCGCGGCCCCGGCGGCCGCGGTGCCGCTGGTCCTGCCGCCTTCTCCCGCGGAGCGCGAGGATGCACCGGCTCCGGTCAAGGCGAGTCCCGAGCTGCAGAAACTGGCGAACCATCGGGTCGAAAGCGTCAAGAAGCTCGACGACCTTTACGCCGCGCGCCGGGTCCTGCTTCAGCAGGGAGCGGCGGCCAGTCCGGCCGACTGGACCAAGGTGGTGCAGGATATTTCAGCCACCCACGCGGCCATCGCGATGGATGTCGTGACGGAGAAACTCGCCGAGGGGTCCCAAAAAATCGATGCACAGGTCACCCTCCGGCCCCAAAGGAAACGGATTTCAGACATCGTTGTGCCACCGCCGGA
>JAYUBB010000252.1:0-12446 GCA_043741015.1 Opitutaceae bacterium | reverse complement strand
CCGCGCCTCCGCGAGTGGTCGCGCCCGAACTCCACGCTTCAGCGTCTTTGTGGCATCACCTAACATCGGCATCTATTTATGACGTTGTGTTTAGCTGCATGCGCCAGTCACTCCGTCTCGCCTTCAGCTTCATGATTCTCGCCAGTGTCACATCAGCCAAGGAGGCGGTCATTCTGCTTCACGGACTGGCCCGGACGGACAAGTCGATGACCAAGATGGCGTCGGCTCTAGAGGCCGGGGGATTCATCGTCCTGAATATCGATTACCCTTCCCGTGAGGCCGCCGTCGAGACGCTGGCCACCAAGGTCATCGATGCCGCGCTCGCCGATCCCAAGCTCAAGGACGCAGAGCGAATCCATTTCGTGACCCATTCGCTGGGCGGGATTCTCGTCCGGCAGTATCTCAAGACGAGACGACCAGACCGGCTGGGCCGGGTGGTCATGCTCGGCCCGCCCAACCAAGGCAGCGAGGTGGTGGACAAGCTGGGCGACACTTGGGTATTCTCCGCGATCAATGGTCCGGCTGGCAGGCAGCTTGGTACCGGACGCGACTCACTGCCCAACCAACTCGGCCCGGTGGACTTCGATCTTGGCGTGATCGCAGGCGACCAGTCGATCAATTGGATCAACAGCTTGATGATTCCCGGCCCAGACGACGGCAAGGTCTCGGTTGAGCGCACCAAAGTCGCCGGCATGAAAGCGCACCTTGTCGTCCATGTCACCCACCCCTACTTGATGCGCAACGCCCAAGTGATTCGTGAAACGATCCACTTTCTTCGCCAGGGACGGTTCACACCGTAAGGAATGTCCTCAAATCCAACTGGGCTACGCCGCTTCGGGAATGTGAAATGGGGGGAGGGGCTTTATGCCCCGACTGCGCTGGAGCGGCCATCATTCCGTCGGGGCATAAAGCCCCTCCCACAGCATCTGAAGATACGCGTAGAATGGTTTCGGGCTAGCCCGCCCAGCCGGTGACCTCGCGGATGACGCGCGCCACGTCTTCATCGCTCAGCCCCGGATGCAACGGCAGCGAGAGCACCCCGGCGCAGGCCTGCTCGGTGTGAGGAAAGGAAAGTGATGCGTCGTGATACGCGGGCTGCCGGTGGATCGGCACGGGGTAAAGCACGCCGCACCAGATGTCCTTCTTCTCCAGGTGCGCCCTAAGCTCGTCACGCCGCAGCGTGCGAACCACGAACTGGTGCCAGCAATGCGTGCGCCCTTCCGCTACGACGGGTAAAGTGAGTGATGTGCCCTTCAATCCGACCAGATACTGGCGGGCGATGTTATCACGCCGGTCGTTCTCGGCCTCGAGCCGACCCAGCCGCACGCGGAGAATTGCGGCCTGGATCTCGTCGAGCCGGCTGTTGCGACCGTGCGCCTCGCTCACATAGCGCTTGCGCCAGCCGTATTGGCGTAGCATCCGCACCTGCTCCAGCAGTGCGGCATCGCTGCCGCACACCGCCCCGCCGTCGCCGAGCGCGCCGAGATTCTTGGTGGGATAAAAACTGAACGCCGACAATTGACCCCAGGTGCCCGCCTTGCGTCCGCCGGTGAGCGCGCCGTGCGCTTGGGCGCAATCCTCGATGACGACGAGGTGGTGCTTCGCAGCAACCTCCATGAGGCGGGGCATGTCCACCGGCTGGCCATAAAGATGCACAGGTACGACCGCCTTGATCTTCGGATCGCGCAGCGTGGCCAGCATGGTCTCGAGCGCTGCGACATCGAGCAGCATGGTCGCGGACTCGATCTCCGCATAAACCACTCGCGCTCCCCTAGCCGTGATCGCGGACACGGTCGCCGTGACCGTATTGGCGACGGTGACGACCTTGTCGCCCGGGCCGATGCCGGCCGCCTGCAGCGCCAGCTCAAGCGCATCGGTGCCGTTGGCCACGCCGACGGTGCCCGCAACGCCGAGCCACTTGGAAAACTCCTTCTCGAAGGCTTCGACCTCATGGCCGAGAATGTAGTGGCCGCTCTGCAGGACACGCTGGATGGCAGTGTCGATCTCCGCCTGGGCTGCGAGATAGCCGGCCTTGGGATCTGCCGAGAGGATTTTAGGATTACTCACGGGAAGAAATGGAGAGATTTGACCACAGATTGCACTGATGGGCACGGATGCAGGGGAAAACAGTAACCGCTAATCTCTCACAAATCCGGGTTAGTGCCCCATGAGTGTTCATCAGCGGTTAAAATAGCTTCTGCAGCTGAGTCTATCCGTGTTCATCGGTGTCATCCGTGGCGAAATGGTTAGAGGTAATGAGGCAGTTCCCTGCGATAGTAAGCCACGGTCTTCGTGAGGGCCTGGCGGATGGTCGTGCGCGGCTTCCACCCAAGCTCCCGTTCAATCATGCTGCAGTCGGAATAATAGTCGCCGATGTCGATCTTGCGCCGGTCGGCCGGAAACTTCTTCACCAGGAAAATCCCCCGCCCCGCCACTTCCACCAGTTGCTCCGCCAGCTCGCGCAAGCTGATCTTTCCCACGCCGCCAAGATTGAACACCCGGCCGACCGCCTGCGGGTGGGTCGCCGCGAGCAAAAAGGCCTCCACCGCGTCGTCCACGTAGGTGAAGTCGCGGAGCTGTTCGCCGCCCCACACCTCGACCGGCTTGCCTTCGAGGATCTGCCGGATCCACACGCCGACAAAGGTCTGGCGCGCATCCTTCACGCGCATGCGGGGGCCGATGGTGTTGGTCAGGCGCAGCACGGTGCTGGGCACGCCGTGAACCTCGCTGTAAAGCAGGTGATACTCCTCGCCCGCGAGCTTGTTAATGCCGTTCACATCCACGGGGCGCAGCGGATGCTTCTCATCGACCGGCAGGTAATCGGGCCGGCCGTAAATCTGCCGCGTGCTGGCGAAGACCACGCGGAGTTTTGGATTATGCTTCCGGCAGGCCTCCAGCAGCGTGAGCTGCGCGCGGCAGTTGATCTCCAGGTCGGTCTCGGGATCGGTCATCGAGTCCATGTGACTCGTCTGGCCGGCCAGGTTGAACAGGAACTGCTCCCCCGCCAGGAGCGCGGGCAGGCTGTGCCGGTTGCGCACGTCGGAAATGTTGAGGCGCACCTTGCGCTCGAGCCCGCGAATGTTGCGCCTGCTGCCGCCGTACTCGGGAATCAGGCTGTCGAGGATCGTAACCTTGGCGCCCAGGGCCACGAGGCGGCGGGCCAGATTCGAACCGATGAAGCCCAGCCCGCCCGTGATGAGCACGCGCTTCCCCTGGAAGGCTTTCGCGAATGACGGGCGGGTTTTCATCAGTTGGCTGCCACGCTTGCAGCGGAATCAGTGGGAAACAAGCGCACAGTGGGGTGAATCCGATCATCCAAGGCAAGGTAGCCACAAAGAGTCACAAAATATCCGACCGCAATGAAGTCCTCAAAGCGCCCATCGGCGCGCGGGAAAATTTCCATTGGCCTGATGGATTAATTTTTTCTACTTTTCGCGGCCAAGGAATTCATGCCTGGTCTAAAAATCCTGCAGCCGGCCCTCGCCGGTGCCGCGCGCGGGCTCAAGTCGCTCCAGCACTTCGCCGAGCAGATAGATCGAACCGGTGATCACCACCGTGTCACCGGGTGCACCCAGCGTGCAGGTGGCGGCGTCCGGAAAAATCTGCTCCAAGGCACCTTGGCGAACAAGGTGGTGGAGGGCCGGCGGCATCAGCGCCAGCATCGTTTCATACGAAGTCGCCCGCACCTGATGCGGGGTGACGAGGTGCAACTCCCGGGCATGGCGGAGCACGACATCCAGCAGGGCCCGGGCGCGGAATTCGCCCAGAGCGCCGGCGACAATCACGGGCGGGCGGCCCGTCTCGGCGACCAGCCGCAGCAGACTCCCCTCGAGCATTTGCGCACCTTCCGGATTGTGCGAAGCATCAAGAATCACCGCCCGGCCCCCGACCGACAGGCGCTGCCAGCGTCCGGGCCAGTTGACATGCGCCAGTCCACGCGTGATCGCAGCCTCATCGGGCCGCAGCTTTGCGGGCAGCAGCCGGGCGATGAGCGCCGCGGTGGCGGCATTCCAACGCTGATAATCACCCTCGAGATTGGTCACGGGATAATTGCCCAGGTCCCCGCCAAATTCCTCGCGCACGGAATGGACCGGCGCCCCGTTGGCTGCGGCCACCTCGCGGATCACGTGCTCCGCCCCGGCCGGCATCCGTCCGATAACGACCGGCCGGCCCGGCTTGATGATGCCGGCCTTCTCCCGGGCGATTTTCTCCAGGGTATCGCCGAGCTCGGCACAGTGATCGAGTCCGATGGAGGTGATTACGCTGACCTCCGGCTGGACGACGTTGGTCGCGTCAAGCCGGCCGCCCATGCCAACCTCGACGATGGCAATATCCGCGCGCCGGCGCTGAAATTGCAAAAAAGCCATTGCGGTCATGAACTCGAAGAAGGTGGCGTGCTCATCGGCCGCAAACGCCGCCGCCCGCGCCGCGACCGGCCGCAGCTCCTGCGCATAGGCGACAATTTCCGGCTCGGTCAGAAGCTGCCGGTCCACCTGCACCCGTTCGCCCAACCTGACGAGATGCGGCGAGGTGTAGAGTCCGGTCCGATGGCCCGCCGCCCGCAGCACCGATTCCACCATGGCCGAGACCGAGCCCTTGCCATTGGTCCCGGCCACATGAATGACCGGATAAGTCCGCTCCGGGTGCCCGAGCGCCTCGGCCAGCCTCCGCATGCGGTCGATGCCAAATTTAACGCCACCCGCCTTGAGCGCATAAAGATACTCCGTCACCGACGCGTAGTCAGCCAGACACGGCGGCTGGATTTCCATGCGGGAATCCTTAGCCCGTCGCGACGGCCGCCGGAGAGGCTGCCGCCAAGACCGATGGGAACGGTGCGGCGGTCGCCACCCGGTGCGCAATAAATCTGTGCGTGTGCAGGGCCTGCAAAATGCTCGTGAGCCGGTCCTTCATCTCCAGGCGGGTGACAATCTGGTCGAGCAACCCGTGTTTAAGCAGGAACTCCGCGGTCTGAAACCCGGCGGGCAGGGTCTGCTTGGTGGTCTCCTTGATGACGCGCGCGCCGGCGAAACCGATGAGAGCGCCCGGCTCGGCGATGATGACATCGCCCAACGTGGCAAAACTCGCCGTGACACCGCCCGTGGTCGGGTAAGTGAGGATGGAGATGAAGGGGAGCTTCGCCTCAGCCAGCCGGCCGAGCGCGGCACTGGTCTTGGCCATCTGCATCAGGCTGAAGATACCCTCCTGCATGCGGGCACCACCCGAGGAGCTGACGATGATGCAGGGCGTCTTCTTCTTGGTCGCCCGTTCAATGGCCCGGGTGATTTTCTCGCCGACGGCCGCACCCATGGCCCCGCCGCAGAAACGAAAATCCATCACCGCGAGCGACACGGCGATGCCGTTGATCTTGCCCATGCCGCAGATGACGGCCTCGGGCAGCCCGCTCTCCTTTTCATAGCGTTTGATGCGGTCGGGGTAGGCGGCGGAATCGACGAACTTGAGCGGATCAGCCGATTTCACGCCGGCGTCGAACTCCTCAAAGGTCCCCTCGTCCACCATGCTCTTGATGCGTTCGCGCGAGCCGATGGGAAAATGATAGCCACTCTTCGGCACAACCATGAGGTTGGCCTCAAGGTCCTTGGTGAAGACGATCTCGTCGGAGACCGGGCATTTGGTCCACAACCCCTCGGGGATGTTCTTTTTCTTTTTGGAAGCGGAGAGCTTGGGTTTGGAGAAATGTGACATGCAGAAGGGATCAGCCGTGCCCGAAGGTGACGACGTCGAGGGTTAGCGCCCCGCCGCGCCGCAGCACGGTAGCGCAGGAATTGAGAGTGGAGCCCGTTGTAAAAACATCATCGACCAGGACGTAACGTTGGGCGGGATTAATGGTGGTGCCCTTGGCCAAGGCAAAGGCATTTTTCAGGTTCTCCCGCCGGGTCTCGCGATCGTAGTGGGTTTGCGATTCCGTATCAACCACCCGGACGAGGAGTTCACGCACTTCCGCCTGACCATCCACCGCTTGCACGCAGCAGTCCGCCAGCAAACGGCTTTGGTTGTAGCGCCTCTCGCGCTGCTTGCGCGGATGCAGCGGCACCGGCACCAGCACGGCACCGCGCAGGTAGTCGGCATAGCCCGGTGTCTCCCGCATGATGGCTGTGATATCCTCCAGAACCTGCAAACCCTGATGATATTTGAGCGCGTGGATGAGTGACCGGCCCGGCCCCAGGAGCAAGGTTGCGGTCTTCCCCTCCCCAAACTGCGGTTCGAGGGTCTCGCAATGCGGACACAGCCGGTTGTCCGCCATCGCGCCGAAATACGGGTGCCCGCACGTCGTGCAGTGCGGCGGCTCCACGATGTGCAGCAATTTTTCGCACAAGGCGCACAGGTGGCGGAATCGGCCGTCTTCCACCAGCCTGCTGCAATGCACGCAACTCCGAGGGAATACCACGTCGAGTTTGTCGCGCCAGAGCGCCTGAAGCGTTATGCTCATCTCTAATAAATCACCTTCACGAGAAACAGGCCCTGCGGCGGGGCCGTCACCACGGTCGGGATGCGGCGCCGGGTCTTGAGCAGGCTCGCCATCTCGGCGGGCTTGAGCTTGCCGAGACCGACACTGACCAGCGCGCCCGTCAGGCTGCGCACCATCTTGTAGAGAAAGCCGTCGGCCTCGAAAGTGAAAGTGACCTTCCGGCCGGTCCGCTTGACATCGAGCCGGCGCAGGTGGCGCACGGTGGTTTCGTAGGTCCGGTCGTTCTCGCCGGAAAACGCCCAGAAGTCGTGCTTCCCGCGCAAGACTTTCGCCGCCGCCCGCACGGCCGGCCAGTCCAGCTTGCGGTTGAGCGGCCAGCAATAGGCCCGCGTGAATGGGTCGGCCTCTCCCAGATCAAGGTGGTAGCGGTAGATTTTCCCTTTCGCATCAAACCGTGCATGAAAGTTTGGTTTGGCCCGACGCACCGCCTTCAACTGGATCGAGCGCGGCAGTCCGGTCTGGATGGCGAGTCGCAGTTTTTCGGCCCCGTGCGCCCAGGTCGCATCGAAGTGAAACACCTGCGCCCGCGCATGCACGCCCGAGTCGGTGCGGCCGCTGCCCTCGATTCGGATAAGGTGGCCGAAGATCTTTTTCAGCTGCCTCTCGACCAGGTCCTGGATGGTGTTGCCGCCCTCTTGACTCTGCCAGCCGTTGAAGCTGCCGCCGTCATAGGCGCAGACGCATTTCCAGCGGGAGAGATTTTCTTTGGCCACGGATTTCACAGATAAGCACGGATAGATCCCTTCTTCATCCGTGTCCATCGTGCGATCCGTGGTCAATCCACCTTGGTCATTCCTGACCGGGAATCTGTGGCGGCATTTGCTGGTCAAGGTAGTCCTGCAGGATCAGGCAGGCCGCCCGGGAGTCGATGAGGCCCGAGCCGCGCACGCTGCGCCGGTCCTTTTTGGCGATCGAGGACTCGGCCTCCGAGCTGGTCAGCGTCTCATCCACCAGATGCACCGGCAGGCCAAACTGTATCTTCAATTTTGCCGCGAAGGCATCCACTTCCTTCGCCTTGAAGCCCACCGAGCCGTCCATGTTGTAGGGGTAGCCGAGCACCAGGTCCGTGATGCGACGCTGTTTGATGACCTCGCTGAGCTTCCGCCAGCGCACGGTTTCGTCGGCATCAACCAGCGCGGGCAGTGGCGTGGCCACCCCGATCTCGTCGCCGTGGGCGAGTCCGACGCGCTTCGTGCCGTAATCGATGCCAAGGCAGCGCATCAGAGGATTGAACCACGAATTACGCAAAGAGACGCGAAGAAAAACAATGGCAAGGTATGCCGGATTGGTGACTTCACCTTCGCGTTCATTTGTGTCCTTCGCGGTTTCTGTCCCATGCTTCCGGCTTAGAGGTACTTCTTCTTCGCCGGGTCGGCCGCCAGGCGCTTGAGCAGGGCCTTGATCTCCTGCGCCCTGTCCTTGTGGCAGACGAGGGTGGCTTGCGGCGTGTGCACGACCACGAGGTCACTGGCTCCAACCACGGCGGTCAGGTGGCCGTCGTCGCTCACGACGATGTTACCCGACCCGTTCTCAACCATCGCCAAACCCCGCAAGACATTGCCGGCGGCATCGGGCGTGAAGTGCTTGGCGATGGCCGGCCACGCGCCGACATCGTCCCAGTCAAAAGTTGCGGGCACCACGACAACATTGGTGGACTTCTCCATCAGGGCATAGTCGACCGAGACTTTTTTCAGCGTGGGGTAAACTTCCGGAAGTGCCTTCGCCCAACCGCCGGCCGATTTCGCGGCTGATTCCAGTTTCGCCAAGCCGGCATACAGCTCGGACGCGTGGGTCTTGAACGCCGCCTCCACGACCGGCACCCGCCAGACAAACATGCCTGCATTCCAGAAATAGTCACCCGAGGAGAGATAGCCCTTCGCGGTATCTAGATCGGGCTTCTCCACAAAGCGCTTCACGGCCATGACCTGCCGGCCAGCTATCGTCTTCCACGGGCCGGCCTGCTGGATGTAACCAAAGCCGGTCTCAGGTGCGGTCGGCTTAATGCCCAGCGTCACCAGCACGTCGGCCGCCTCGGCCGCCTCAAAAGCCACGGTCAGAAGCTTCCCGTATTCGGCCGCGTCGTGGATAACATGATCCGCCGGGAGCATCGCGAATGCCGCGTTCGGGCTGCGCTGCTTGACCAGTAACATCGCCAGACCGGTCGCGGCGGCCGTGTCGCGACCCATGGGCTCGGCGACGACGTTGGCGCTGGGCAGACCGGGGCACGCTTGGCGGCAGCCATCGAGCTGGGCCTGCGTGGTCAGGACGAGGATGTTGTCGCGCGGCACGACCCCGGCCACCCGTTCCACGGTCTGGGCCAGCATGGATTTGTCTCCGACGATGGGCAGGAGGTGCTTGGGGGTAGCTGCACAGCTTTGGGGCCAGAACCGCTCACCGCGGCCACCGGCCATGATCACAACAAAACGCTCGGACATGACCCGAAGATTTGACCCCGGCGGCAGCCGTCAACGGCTAATCTCGCGGTTGCCTTTACCTTCCCGCCCCCAATCTTTCGGCCTCACCATGGAAACACCGCCCGAAGTCGATGTTACCACCGCCGCACAACTCCTGCGCGAGGGCGCACTGCTGCTCGATGTACGCGAGGTCTCCGAGGTCGAGACCTGCGCCATCACGGGCAGCCGGCATATTCCCATGCGGCAGATCCCTGAGAGCCTGCCCGACCTGCCCCGCGACCGGCTGATTCTCGTCCTTTGCCACCATGGCGGGCGCAGCCTGCGGGTCAGCCAGTTCCTGCGCGCCAATGGGTTTGCGCAGATCAGCAACGTGGCCGGCGGCATCGATGCCTGGGCCGGGCAAATCGACCCCTCCCTGGCCCGTTATTGAGGCGCTTGACTCCCACGCCGACCTTCGGGCACAAGTCTCCTTTCACCACTTCAATTTTATGGGTCAACAACTCAACAAACACATCAAGAAGAAACGCCGCGTCGCTTACCACAAGCGCCGCAACGCCAAGATCAAGGCTGCCATCGCCAAGGCCAAGAAGTAAGCGCGGGCTCCGTTTCGCTCCTCCAACGCGCGCCCCTCGCGGCGCGCCTTTTGTTTTTATAGCGCATGATCAAAGTCAGCCTCATCTCCCTGGGTTGCGCCAAGAATCTCGTCGATAGCGAGATCATGGTCGGTCATCTGCACCAGGCCGGCATGGCCGTGATCCCCGAGGCGGAAAAGGCCGACGTCGTCATCGTCAACACCTGCTCCTTCATTGACTCCTCCAAGGAGGAATCCCTCGGCCACATCCTCGAGGTCCATCAGAGCCGCGGCATGACCAAGCGCCGCAAGGAGCAGAAGCTCATTGTCGCCGGCTGCATGGCCCAGCGTTTCTCCAAGGACCTCTCAACCTCCCTGCACGACGAGGTGGACGCCTTCATCGGCCTCGACCAGATCACCAAGGTCGCGCCCATCATCGAGGCCATCTACGCGAAGGAACGCGGCAAAAAGGACGCGCCCGCCAACTTCATCGAAGGCAAGTCCACCTACATCCCGGACTTCGACACGCCTCGCTTCCGGCTCACCCCGAAACATTTCGCCTACATCAAGATCGCCGAGGGCTGCAACCACCCCTGCACCTTCTGCATCATCCCGCAGATCCGCGGCCGCCACCGCAGCCGCACCGTCGAGAGTGTCGTCGCCGAGGCCCGCCAGCTCGTCAAGGAGGGCGTGAAGGAACTGAACCTCATCTCCCAGGACACGACCTTCTTCGGCATGGACACCTGGGAGCAGCGGCCCAACCCCCGCACACCGGTCGATTCCTCGCGCGGCACCGCCCTCACCACCCTCCTCCGCGAACTCAACGCCATCGAGGGCGATTTCTGGATCCGCCTGCTCTACACCCACCCGGCCCACTGGAGCGACGAGCTCATCAAGACCATCGCCGAGTGCCCGAAGGTCGCCCGCTACATCGACATTCCGCTGCAGCACATCAGCGACGCCATGCTCGAGCGCATGCAGCGCGAGACGAGCGGCGACTACATCCGCGACCTGCTAAAACGCATCCGCGCCGGCATCCCGGGCATCGCGATCCGCACGACCTTCATTGTCGGCTTCCCTGGCGAGACCGACGCCGACGTGGACGAGCTCTGCGAGTTCATCGAGGAAACCAAGTTCGAGCGCCTCGGCGTGTTCCGCTACTCGCAGGAGGAAGGCACGCGCGGCGCCAAGATGCCGGACCAGATTCCCGCCAAGGTGAAGGAAGCCCGCTGGCACAAGCTGATGGCCCTGCAGCAGAAGATCGCCGCCGAAGTCAGCAAGAGCCACGTCGGACAGACCCTGAAAGTCTTGGTCGAGGAACCCGGTGTGGCCCGCGGCGAGGCCGATGCCCCCGACATCGATGGCCGGGTCTACGTGCCGCGCGAACTCCCTGTCAGCGAGTTCGTCGAGGTGAAGATCACCGGCTACCAGGATTACGACCTGCTCGCCCTGCCGAAGGGCCAGAAGCCCGCCGAGTTCAAGGTCGCCAAGCAGGCTCAGTGATCAGGCCGTCGCGGCAGCGACGAACTTCCCGATAATCCCGTCGAATGAGCCGTTGGTGAAGAAGACCACGAGTTGTGGCTTCTCCGCCGCCTTGGTGTTGGCCACCAGTTTCTCCAGCAGCGCGGCGTTGGTCTCCGCCGTGTAGGCGTGGACTCCCTGCAGATCGAGATGCTGCAACACGGCCTCCACGTCGAAGCGTTCCGTGTCCTTTAGCTTCTCCGCCCGGCTGACCGCGCCGATATAGACTTCGTCGGCCAGACCGAGTGCGCGTGTGAATCCGGCCTGCAGCACCTTCGTTCGTGCCGTGTTGCTGCGCGGCTCGAACACCGCGCTCAGCACCGTGCCGGGGTGACGGCTGCGCAGGGACTGGATCGTCTCCGCCAGGGCCGTCGGATGGTGGCCGAAATCCTCGATCACCTTCAGTCGCAGTGTGTCCACCAGCAGTTCCTGCCGGCGTTTCACTCCGCGGAATCGCGCCAGCGCATCAAGCTTCAGCTTCGTCGGGTCGTCCGGATACAGCGCTAGACCCGCCGCCAGGGCCGCGATGGCCGCGTTGCGGGCATTGAACAACCCCGGCTGCGTCCACTTCACGTCCGCCCGGAGCTTTCCCTGCCAGAGCAGTTTGAAAGACGCGCCCCTCGGTGACTCGGCAAAATCCGTTATGCGCAGATCATTGCCCGGACCTGTGCCGACTTTCACGACCCGGGTCCATGGAAACGCCCCGAGCTGGCGCAGGTTGTCATCGTCACCGTTGAGCACGATCCAGCCGTTGCGGGGCACGATGCGGGCGAGATGGAGAAAGGTACGCTGCACATCGGCCAGGTCGCGGAAGATGTCGGCGTGGTCGAACTCCAGGTTGTTCAGCACGGCGATGTGCGGGGCATAGTGGATGAACTTGCTGCGCTTGTCGAAGAACGCGCTGTCGTATTCGTCGCCCTCGATAACGAACGGATCGGCAACCTTGCCCAGGTGGTTGCCCGTCGGCGGATCCTGCGGCACGCCGCCGATCAGGTAGCCCGAATCGCGACTATTCTCGCGGAGCAGAAAGGCGGTGATCGCGGTGGTCGTCGTCTTGCCATGCGTACCGGCGATCACGATGTTCTTACGACCCTTCAGCACGAAGTCGGACAGCAGGGCCGGCAGCGAGGTGAAGGCGATGGCCCGGGTGTCGAGCAGCCACTCCACCTCGGGGTTGCCTCGCGACATGGCATTGCCAATAACGACCAGATCGGGCGTGAGCTTCGCGAGGCGCGCCGGGTCGTAGCCCTCGTGCAACGTGATGCCGGCCTCAGCCAGCACGATGCTCATGGGCGGATAGACGCCGGCGTCGGCCCCGAGCACCTCATGCCCGGCCGCGCGCGCCAGCAGGGCGGCGTTGCCCATCGCCGTGCCACAGATGCCCATGAAGTAGATTTTCATATTTTCGAGCCGGAACCACTAATGAACACGAATTGGTACTAATAAACCAAGA
>JAYUBB010000251.1:0-12447 GCA_043741015.1 Opitutaceae bacterium | reverse complement strand
AAGTTCGACGAAATCGTCGCGTTCGCGGAGGTCGAGCGCTTCCTCGACACCCAGGTGAAGCACTACTCCAGCGGCATGTATGTGCGCCTGGCTTTCGCCGTCGCCGCCCATCTGGAACCCGAGATCCTCATCGTCGACGAGGTGCTGGCCGTCGGCGACGCGCAGTTCCAGAAGAAGTGCCTGGGCAAGATGGAGGCGGTGGCCGCAACGGAGGGCCGCACCATTCTGTTTGTCAGCCACAACCTCGCAGCCGTCGCGCGGCTGTGCACGCGTGCGCTCTACCTGGAAAGCGGCCAGCTCAAGCTCGCCGCCGACACCGCGACCGTCGAGCGCCAGTTTCTGGCCGACTTGGCCGTAGGAAGTGGCAGCGGACCGGCCGGAATCCTGCGGAATCAGCACCCCGATTTCTCGGTCGTCGACTTCCAAGCCATCGCTCGGGATATTCCGACAACTGGCGCGAAGGCCGGCGAAGCGGTCGCCTTCCGGCTGCGTTACCGCTGCGCCAACCCCGCGGCTTTTGCCGGAGGTATCAGCGTCAGCCTGATCTTTCATGTGCGGGGCCAGCGACTGCTGAACTTGTGGAGTGAGGCCGGCCGCGGCGGCACATTTTCCGTACAGGCAAGCGGTGAGATCATATGCGAGGTGCCACGCTGGCCGTTCCGCACCGGACCGGTGCGCGTCGATGTGCACGCCAGTTACCGCATGCAAAACATTCTCGAATGGGAAGAGGCCATGGTCGTGGACTCCATCGACGGTGACTACTACGGAACCGGCGTGGTGCCCCATGATTCCGAGGGACTCATGTTTCTGCCGCACCACTGGGTCGGGTAAATTTATCCGCTTTGCGTTTTGAACCGAACAACCGTGCTCCCGCGATGGGTCGCGACCTTGCTTTGGAGGGCCTGCGTGGCTTTGCCGCCCTCATGGTCTTCTATGCCCACCTCACCGCCCCCGCGACCAAGCTGGATCCGGGCTATGCCCCCAGCCCGTATTGGTGGCGCTTCGAGTTCGCCACCGGTGCGGTGCTGCTTTTTTTTGTGCTTTCCGGTTATGTGATCGGGCTGACCAACCGAGGACCCGCCAGCGCTCCCGGGGTGCGCGATTTCTGGCGACGCCGCTTCTGGCGGCTTTTCCCGATCAATGCCATGGCCGTGGCGCTGGCCTGGATCGCCCTGCCGAACACCGCCCCGGACCGGTTGCTCGGCAACCTGTTTTTTTTGCAGGACAGTCAGTTGCTCCTCGGATTCCGGATTCCTCTGCTCGACGCCAACCCCAATCTTTGGAGCCTCCACTACGAGGTGATCTACTATCTTCTCTTCCCTGTCATCTGGAGCCTGCGGCCGCGCGTGGCAGTTGTCATGAGCGGGCTGCTCGTGCTCGCTGCGTTGAGGCTCGGCGTGCCGAGTGTGGCCCTGCCGGCCAATCTCGCCGCCGGTGCCTGTTTCTGGCTGGCCGGACTCTGGCTCGCCTGGCGGGCGGATCGGGCCGGCACTCATCCGGCAGACCGAGCCTGGCCCAGCGCGTTGCTACTATTTTTTGTGACGTGTAAATTGCAGGTGGCTGCAACCATTGCCGGACGGCTGGGTCTGGCTTTCACTTGGGTGCCGGAAGTAAACCTCTGGCATCTGGATTTGGCTCCCGCCGCCATTCTACTGGTCGCAATGATCGCAGGCCGCTCGCCGCCCGGACGCGGACTGGCACTGGTCCTAGCCGCGGCGATTCCCGGGAGCCGCATCATCTGGCAGATGTGGTCCCAGGGCGGCTGGCCTCTGGAAGATATTCGTCTCTATGCCTTCGGCTGGCTCGTCGCGCTGGCCTTGTTGCCTTGGCATCCCTCGCGTCAGGCATGGAGCCGGCTCGCACCACTGGGCGCATTCTCCTATGGCCTCTATGCCCTCGCCGCACCGACCCAGGTCTGGATGCAACGGCAGGCTTGGGTGCCCGCAGGCAGTGTACCGAGCTACCTGCTGCGTCTCGTCGCCGTGGTGCTGTCGGCCGGATTCCTCGCCTGGCTCGCCGAAACGAAAGTGCAGCCCGCCCTCGTTGCTCTCCTCCGTCGTCCCCGCGATCACGCGTGAACTTTCCGCTGAAACACCTCCTGCAACGCCTACTTGGCCGGGGCCCGTTGACGATCCGGCCGTTTGACGAAGTGTGCGCCGGCCGCGACGCTGCCCGTGGCATTCATCAGCCCGAGAAAACTGCCGGTGAGTTGGCGCAAGTCGCAGCCGACTCATGCGATTATCATCCCACCCTGGCGCTGTTGGGCCAGACGCTACTGCCCGAACTGGTCGATGGCCTGCCCCGTTACCGGTCAGCCGGCCTGGCACTCTCGCCGCGCCGCCGGTTACTGTCCCTTCCTGACGCTGCAGTCGCGGGCGCCGACGCGGTGGTCTACTGCCCGCGCCAACGTGTGGCCGTCGCCGAAACCGTACGCCAATGGACCCAACCTCCGACCCGCCATCCGTTGCTGGCCTCACCCCGTTTTCCGCCCCCGCAACCCCTGCCCGGTCTCACGCTCAGCCTGGGTACGCTCGATGGCGGCGGTTTCTATCACTTTCTTTTTGAAGCCCTGCCCCGCCTGCATCTCGCACGCCCCTGGCTTGATCGCATTGAGCACTTTCTCGTCAACGGTGCCGCCGGTTCCTTTCAGGAGCACTGGCTGGCGCAGGCGGGGGTGCCGGCGGCGAAAATCATCTGGCTGTCCGGACACAGTCATTTTCAGTGCGAACAAATCCTCTTCACAAACCCGCTTTGCCACGACACCCAGCCCACCCCGTGGCTCGCCGCGGCCATCCGCACGGTGCTCGACGCGCGGCCGGCGGAATCTCCAGGCCCCCGCCGGATCTGGATCAGCCGCACTGACGCCGGCTCGCGGCACTTTGCCTGGGAGCAGGAACTGCTGGCCAGACTCGATGGCTTCGAGCGCGTCGAACTCGCCCGGCTGTCCCCGCTCGAGCAGATGCATCTCATGGCCGGCGCCGCAGTCGTCGCCGGCCCGCACGGGGCCGGTTTCGCCAACCTGATTTTCTGCGCGCCCGGAACCAGAGTTATTGAACTGCTGCCTGATGAACGCCATCGTCCGCTCTACAGCCGCCTCGCCCTTGCAACGCGGTGCCTGCACGCTTGGGCGACGGTTGATTTCACCTGCGCTCCAGTCAGCCTGGACGAACTCGCCGCACGCTGGCGCGCCTTTGCCCCATGACGACCTGCAGCCTGCTGGTGCCCTGCCACAATGCCTCAAGCTACCTGCCGCGGCTGTGGGCGACGGTGCGGGCACAAAGCCAGCCTTTCAGCGAATTCATCTGCTACGACGACGCCAGCACGGATGACACCGCAGAGGTGGCCCAGTCCCTTGGGGCCACAGTGCTGCGCGGCGAGACCAACGGCGGTCCGGCGCACGCCCGGAACCAGCTCTGGCAGGCGGCCACCAGCGACTGGGTGCACTTCCACGACGCCGATGATCTCCTTACTCCGAACTACCTGCAAAAGACCACCGCCCGCATTACACCGGAAATCGATGTCGTCCTCTGCAACGCCGACTGGCGCTACGAGTCCAGCGGTGCGCTGGAGATGACCTGGCGTTACTCCGAGGCTGCCCTCCGTGCCGCCCCTGCACCCTACCTGCTCAGCAACCCCGTCGGTGGCATCAACGGACTCTACCGTCGCTCCACGCTCGCCTCCATCCAAGGCTACGATGAGCGTCTGCGGGTGTGGGAGGATGCTGACCTGCATCTCCGGCTTGCGGTCGCCGGGGCCCGGTTCGCCGTGGTCGAGGAACCGCTCGTCATCGCTCTGCGACGGGCCGGCAGCCTCAGTGCCCCGCTGCTGAACAACTGGCGCAATCGCCTCGCCGCGCTCCGTCACTACGCCACCACGCTGCCGACCACCTGCACGCCCACCCTGATCAACGAACTGGAAGGTGCAGCGCGCCATTTGCTCCGGTTGGGCGACATGGTCGCGGCCCGCGAAGCGCTGCAGCTTGTCACCCAACTGGGCGGAGACCCGCCCGCCACCCGCAATCCGCTTCTGAAACTTTGCAAGCGCCTGCTGGGCCCGATGGCCGCCCTCCGCCTGCAAGCCAGTGTGCGCAAAACCTGATGAACCCATGCTGACCCAACTCGTTTCCGTGTTGCGCACCCTCACCACCTCGCTGCGTATTCTCTGGCTGCACTGGCGCAGCGTGCGGTTGCCAGCCGGCACCCGGCTGGACCGGAATGTCGAGTTCGACCCGGGGATCGCCCGATCGCAGCGCGGCCGGATCGCCGCGGCCGGAGGCTGTCATTTCTCCACAGGCGTGGTTCTGCACGCTTACGGCGGGAACATCAGCCTCGGCCAGGATGTATTCCTCGGACCCTACACCGTCATTTACGGCCACGGCGGAGTGGAAATCGGCGACCACACGCTTATCTCCATGCATTGCCGCATTCTGTCGTCGAATCACACTGTGCCGCCACCGGGCGTGCTGATCCGTTCGCAACCCGATATTCTGCTGCCGACAAAAATCGGGCGCGACGTGTGGCTCGGCGCGAGTGTCACCGTGCTCGGTGGCGTAACCATTGGTGACGGCTGTGTCGTGGGCGCCGGCGCCGTGGTGACCAAGGATCTGCCACCGGGTGCAATCGCCCATGGCGTCCCGGCCAGAGTTCAACGATATCGCAACGGTTCTCCCTCTTCTGGCTAAGCCACCCCAAGTTCCGGTCGGTCCCACTGACCCGGCTGCCCCGCTTCCGCGTCGGGCTTGGATCATCCTAGCCGCGATATTTGCCATCGGTTTTGTCCATTTCTGGGTGCGGACCACCCCCGTCCGGCTGGCGAATCCCGACGATGTCGTTTTTCAGGGTCTGGTCGACGAGAAAACCGTAGCAACCTTCACCACCGAAAACGCCCGCAGCCAGGCGCGCTTCTACTTCGCCACCCCCCTTTATCGCTATGCGCTCACCTCCTTCTATGAAATCCGCCAGCCGTGGGTTTTCAGCCTGCTGCGAACTGCGGCGCTTTTCACCCAGATTGGATTGGCGGGCGGGCTGCTGGCCCGGGTGAGCCGCCGCCCAGCCTGGGGAGCAACCCTGGCCTTGTTCATCCTGGCGACACTGCATATCCCGCTCACCTTTTACCCTGTCCTGTCCTATCCGTGCGACTGGCTGGGATTCACCGCCGTGCTGATTGCGCTCCACTTTCACTGCAGCCATCTCGCCCGACCTAGCCTGCTGACCGGCCTTTTAACCGGCGTGTTTTTTTTGCTGGGCTGCCTGATGCATGAGATTTTCATACTCTGCCTGCCACTTTTCCCGGCTATGTCGTGGCTGCAGCTGAATGCCGGCCGGCCCGGCCGGCTGCGCGCCAATTTCACCCCGCTCGCGACCGCTTTAGCCTACTTGGCCGTTTACCTGCTTTTTGCCCGGCGGTTTCCGTCCACCTACGAGGGTACGCATTTTTCCGCTGATCTGACGGCGGCCGGACAGGTCGTGGTGCGGCAGATGGCCGGCATCATGCCCGGCTTTGAACTGCTGGTCCTGCGTCTGTCTCCGGAAACGAACGGCCCGCTTTTCCGCGGGCTACCGGAAATCGTGCAGACCGTCGGACAAATTCCCTGGGCCGACCTGCTGCTGGGGCTGCTCGAATCGCTGACCCTGGCCGCTCTGCTGATGCACTGTGCCCGCCACACGACGCCGCTCATGCACCGCTGGCCCTGGGCGCTCGGTTTCGCCGCCTTTCTCAACCTGCCGATCGCCTTCGCCCAGAAATACCAGGTCTTCATTCTGCACCGGGAGTTTCCCTACGCCTACGCATTCTACTCATCATTCTTCGTCAGCTTCGTTCTCATCGCCACGGGTGTCTGGTGCATTCGGCGCCTGTCCGGTGTTCTCGATCGCCGGTTAATCCAAGGCTTCCTCGGCCTCACGACTGCGGCGCTCTGCCTTTCCGCCATGGCTTCGAACCACCGGGTTCTGCAGATTCTGCAGAATAAATTCAACTGAACCCGACGGCCTTCCGCACTGCGCATGCTCCTTACCGTCGTCATCCCCACGCATAATCCCGACCCCGGGCGCCTGCAACGCACGCTGCTCAGCCTGCGGGCCCAGACGCCGCCCGGCGCCAGCTGGGAAACCCTGCTCGTCAACAATGCTTCAACCCGTTTCCCTGCCGAGGCTTTTTTCTCCGACTGCGCCCCGGAATGCTTTTCGGTCATTACCGAACCAAAACTCGGCCTGACCGCCGCCCGTCAGCGGGGCCTGAGTGCTGCCCGGGGCCAATTTGCGGTGCTCGTTGATGATGACAACGTCCTTGCCCCGAATTATCTGGCCGAAGTCGCAGCGCTTTTCGCCGCCCACCCGCAGGTGGGCGCAGCCGGCGGAAAATCCCACCCTGAATTTGCGACGACACCCGAGGATTGGCTCAGGGAATTCTTCCCCTTGCTGGCCTTGCGCGACCTTGGGGATGCACCGCTGATCGCCACCAGCCTTCACCCCGCCGGTGCGGCCCGCATCGAATTCCCAACCTGCGCGCCCATCGGGGCCGGCATGGCCCTCCGGCGCCCTGCCTGGGAGGCCTGGCTGGGTTCGTCGACGGCAGACGCTCTCAGCGACCGCCGCGGCACGGCCCTCTCCTCCAGCGGCGACAACGAGATTGTCTTCCAAATAATGGCAGCCGGCTGGTCGGTGGCCTATTTCCCCAGTCTCGTGCTCACCCACCTGATTCCCGCCGGCCGGCTTGATCCCGATTATCTGGCCCGGCTCAACCACGGCATCCAGCAATCCTGGATGCAGGTGCTAACGCAGCATGACGCCTGTCCCTGGAAACCGCTTTCGGCCACCGAAGCCGGACTGCGCAAACTCAAGGCTTGGTTTACGCATCGGGCCTGGCGTTCACCTGCCGCGCACATCCGCTGGCGGGGCGCCTGCGGCCACTTCGACGGCCGCGCAACCTCATGACCGCTTTCAACGTCAGCCCGAGGCAATTGATCCTGATCGCTTTCACCAGCCTCGCGCTGAGCGTGCTCTTTTTCGCGCCGCGCCTGTGGCTGATGCAAAGTTACGTGCCCGGTTCGTTCCAGTGGGATCGCGCACACACGTTTCTCCAGCAATGCGAGCAACCGCTGCGCCGCGACATCGAACCCGCGATGCTCTGGCGGCTGCTGCCGCCCTTGGTGGCCCACACGCTGCACCTGCCGGGCAAGACGCCTCTGGTGCTGCCCTGGCTGGGCCTGTTCGCCGCCACGACCTACGCGGCCGTGCTTCTGCGCCGCCGGCTGGACGACACGCGGTTTGTATTCGGCGGCACCCTGCTTTTTGCGACCACCTCCGCCGTGCTCGTTCCGGTCGGCTGGCTGGGCATGAACGACGCGTGGGTGTGGTTTGGCTTGCTGGCCGTGGCTTTCGGCCGCTCCACGTGGGCTGTACCGCTCGCCTGTCTGCTCTGCCCTTGGATCGATGAGCGATTTATCATCGGCTTTCCTCTGGCCTGGCTGATGGTCCGGCTGGACCGTGGCGAACCTCTCGTGGGCCGACCGCTTCTCGGCGCGCTCTGGCTGCTGCCCTACGCGGCGATCCGCCTGATGCTCGTCCGGCAGGACGCCACCGCAAGTGCATCCTTTCTCCACACCCAAGTGGCAACGAGCCTCAAACTGCTCCCTCTCGTGCCGCTGGGTTGGTGGATGGGACTGCGCGCCGCGTGGGCCGCAGTCGCCTATGCTCTCTGGGATCCGCCCCGCCTGCGCGGCGGGCTGGCCACCGGCACTCTCCTGGCCACGCTAGGTATTTCCGTCCTGCTCGCCTCCGACCTGAGCCGCTCCGTGGCCATCGCCACGCCTCTTGTCCTGGCCGGCTGCTTCGCCCTCGCGCGACGCCATCCCGCCCAGGCGCCCAAACTCGTGCTCGCGCTTGGCGTGATCAATTTGCTCATCCCCGCCGCGCACCTGACCTACGTGCACATCGATCCGATCAACCCGCTGCCGATCGAGCTGCTGCGACTCTTCCTTTAATCCCGGTCAAACCATCTGTGTATTCCTCCAATCTACCATGAGCCTGGCGTTAGGAGAATTTTTCGGACGGTTCCCGGTGAAAGTTCTTTGCGGTATTGCACGCGGGGCTTGGTGGTCAATCTACCCTTACTCCGCATACTGGCGCCGGGGCGGCGCCGACCCTGCCATTGATGCGGTTCTCCACCGCTACGCTGCATTGCCCGGGATCGTCTGCTGGGACATTGGGGCCCACTACGGCATCTATGCCGTGGGACTCGCACGCGCCGTCGGCCCTGCCGGACGGGTCGAAGCCTTCGAGCCAGACCCCGTCTCGTGTCGCCGCCTTCTCTGGCATCGTTGCCTCAACCGTCTCAGTCACCTCCATGTTCACCCCATCGCCGCGTCCGGCGTCACTACCACAGCCCGACTCTACCAATATACGAAATTTGGAGACACGACCTCGCACCTACCCTATTTGAACGAGAGTATCGAGAGTGTGCCCTACCGCGAAATCACTACCGTCGCGCTCGATGAATGGGTCAAGTCAGGCCGCATTCTGCCCCCTCACTTCATCAAGATCGATGTCGAGGGCCACGCCGGTCCTGCCCTTGAGGGCATGCGCCGCACCATTGCTTCCGCCCGCCCTGTCGTTCTCCTCGCCATACATTCTCAGGGGGAACATGCCTCTGCCCGCGCCACACTCGGTGCTCTCGGATATTCCCTCCAACCGTTGGTAGCTAGCAACGCTGCAAGCGTCCTCGCAAATAACTTCGGTGAACTACTTTGTCTTCCTGCCTCCGTCTCCCCTGTTGAACTTACCGCTACACCTCCCGCCTAGCATCACATGAGCCGCGCAGGCAAATTTCTCTATCAGCTATGGCACCGGCCCATGGGACGCATTCGTGATTCCCTGAACAACGGCGGCCCGTGGGAGGAAAAGCGCACCGAGCTGGGCCGCCGCGAAATGGAGGCTGCCGCACTGACCCTGCGGATCCCGTCAGCCGCCCCCGGCCAACCGCTCGAACTCCATCTGCTCACGGGCCGGCGCTTCTGGTATCAAACCGCGTTCTGCCTCTGGTCCTTTGCCCAGCATGCGGACCGGTCGCTGGCCCCGGTGATCTACGACGATGGTTCGCTCACGGATGAATTACGCTCTCCGCTGCTGCGCCTCTTTCCTTCGGCACGTTTTGTCGCGCAGGCCGATACCATCTCCCGGCTTGATGCCCTGTTGCCCGGGAGGAAATTCCCGGCCCTCCGGGAGCGCTGGCTGAATTATCCCAACATCCGCAAGCTCACCGATCCGCACCTCGGGCGCACCGGCTGGAAGCTTGTGCTCGACTCGGATCTGCTCTTTTTCCGCCGGCCCGAATTCCTGCTCAACTGGCTCAATGCACCGGTGCAACCCCTGCATGCCGTGGATTGCGAAACTTCCTACGGCTACTCGCGCGCTTTGATGAACGAACTCGCCGGCGGGCCGGTGGCCGACCTCGTCAACGTCGGCCTTACCGGACTCAACAGCAGCGAACTCGACTGGGAGCGGCTGGAACACTGGTGCCGCACCCTCATCGCCCGCGAGCGCACCAGTTACTATCTCGAGCAGGCACTGATCGCCATGCTGGTGGCGGGACGTCCCTGCGCCGTCGCCCCCGCCGCTGATTACATCACCCTGCCCGTGCTACCCGAGGCTCGCGAGTGTCACGCCGTCATGCACCATTACGTCGCCCATGCCAAACGCTGGTATTTTCAACACAATTGGCGGCGGGTTGTCTCATCCCGATGACCCCGCTCGTCAGCATCATCATCCCCTGCTACAATGCCGAGCGCTGGCTGGCGCAGAGTCTGGAATCGGCCCTCGGCCAGACCTGGCCCGCCAAGGAAATCCTCGTCATCAACGACGGATCTCGCGACGGCAGCCTCGCCGTGGCGCAGTGCTTCACCACCCGAGGCGTGCGCGTCGTCGACCAGCCGAATCAAGGCGCGAGCGCGGCGCGCAACCACGGCCTGCGCCTCGCCCGGGGCGAGTTCATCCAGTTTCTCGATGCGGACGATCTGCTGTCTGCGGACAAGCTCACCCGGCAGATTGCACTGCTGCGTTCGCAGCCGGCAGACACCTTGGCCTCGTGCGCCTGGGGGCGGTTCAGTTCCGACGTGTCCGCCGCCCAATTCACCGATACGCCGGTGTTTCGGGATTTTCAACCCGTGGATTTCCTGGTGCTCGCCGGAGACACCGGCGCCATGATGCATCCCTCCGCGTGGCTGGTGCCCCGCGTCGTCGCCGGTCGCGCCGGACCGTGGGATGAGGCGCTCTCGCTGAATGATGACGGCGAGTATTTTTGCCGTGTGCTGCTGGCCAGTAGCGGAGTGGCGTTCTGTGCCGACCCGGCGGCCCGCAGCTACTATCGCTCCGGCCTGCCGGGCAGTCTCAGCCAACAACGCGGCGAGAACGCCCGGCACTCGCAATTCCGCTCGCTGGAACTGATTGCCCGGCATCTGTGCGCCGCCGAGGACTCCCCCCGCACCCGCCAGGCGGCCGCGAATTATTTCCAGCGGTTCATTCATGATTTTTATCCGGCCCCGGCGGACCTGATGCAGGCGGCCGCGGCGCAGGTGTCGGCGCTCGGAGGATCCTCCTTGCCCGTCCCACCGATGGGCCCCCGCACCCGCCGGCTGGCCGCCCTGCTCGGATGGAAGACCGTGTGGCGCTTGAAATATCTTTTGGGACGCTGAACCGCGCCCCACCAGTCCCTTGCCCCTCAACACCATCTCCCCCAGGCGCCGGCTGACTTCCTACGCGAAAGTGCAGTCGATCGTCGGGCGCTTGATCCGCAACCGACGGTTCCAATTGCGCCGCGCCCGGGTGCGGTCGGGTGCCTACCTCGATGTCGGCTGCGGACTTAATTCCCATGAGGGAGTCATCAACCTGGATTTCCTCTGGCACCCGGGGGTTGATGTGTGCTGGGACATCGCCCGGGGGCTGCCTTTCGCCGATGGCTCGTTGCGCGGCGTCTTCAGCGAGCATTGCCTTGAACATTTCCCGCTGCCGGCGGCCCAGGAACTTCTGCGCGAGATCCGGCGCGTGCTGGCCCCGGGCGGCACGGCCCGCGTGATTGTGCCCGACGGCGAACTCTACCTGCGCACCTATGTGCAGCAGTTGGCAGGTGATGCCTCCCGCCGCTTTCCCTATCAGGAGCACGAACAAACCAATGCCTCGTGGTCGCCGATGGTCAGCGTGAACCGGGTATTTTATCAGAATCGCGACTCACTGTTCGGGCACCGCACGATCTTTGATTTCCAACTGCTGGAATTGCTGCTCAAGGAATGCGGCTTTGACCACGTGGCCCGCTGCCGGTTCGGCGCGGGAGCGGATCCCCGGCTCTTGATCGACACACCGGCCCGGCAATGCGAATCGCTATATGTTGAGGCGACCCACGGATCCGCCACCCCAAGATGACGCACCGCAAAACCATTTTGATCCTCACGTCGGCCCACTTATGCCGCAACCCGCGCGTGGTGAAAGAGGCCGCCACCCTGGGCCACGCCGGCTATGACGTAACCGTCATGTCCGTCTCGGTGCAACCGCGGTTCGAACGCATGGACCTGGAGCTGATGCGCGACCTGCCGTTCAAGCGGGTGGTCATTGACTACGCCGCGGACAACCTGCGCGACCGGATCGCCGACTTCTTGCAGCGCAGCGCGACCTGGATTGCCCGCCGCCTTTGCAGCGAGTTTGCCATCGAAACCGCCCAGACGCTCGGTCCCGCTTCCGCCCTGCTGCGATTCGCCCGCTCCTTTCCGGCCGATCTGACCATCGTGCACACGGAGATTCCCATCTGGATCGCCCAGTATCTCATTCGCGACGGCCGGCGCGTCGCCGTGGATGTCGAGGACTGGTATTCCGAGGACCTGCTTTACGCCGACCGGCAGAGCCGGCCCATCAAGCTGCTGCGCACCGCCGAGAAATTCGCCCTGTGCCACGCCGTTTACTCCTCGGCCACGGCCCAAAGCATGGCCGGGGCCTTGGTCGGTGCCTACCAATGCCCGCCGCCCATTATCATCCGCAACAGTTTCCCCCTGCAGTCCAGATCCCGCGTGGACACCCCGGCCAGCACCGGCGAGCCGCGCTTTATCTGGTTTTCCCAGACGATCGGCCCGGGCCGCGGCCTGGAGCTTTTTTTTGCCGCCTGGGCCCGCACCACCCAGCCGAGCAAGGTCTATCTTCTCGGTGACGAACGTCCGGGTTACCGCGAAAAATTGCTCGCTCGGCTCCCACCCTCCCGCCGCGGCGACCTGCACTTCATCCCCTTGGTCGCCCCGGAGGAGCTGCCAGCGAAGCTGGCGGAGTTTGACATCGGCCTCGCCCTCGAGCCGCGCTGGCCGCTGAATCGCAATATCACCATCACCAACAAAATCCTCCAATACCTGAACGCCGGTCTGGCGGTAATCGCCACCGACACCGCCGGGCAAAAGGAGATCATGCAAGCGGCACC
>JAYUBB010000250.1:0-12454 GCA_043741015.1 Opitutaceae bacterium | reverse complement strand
ATCCACAGCATAGCTATGCCAAGCCGGGCAATTATGTGATCATCCTCGACATCACTGGCCCCGCCGGCGCTTCCCGTCGCGCCAAGGTGTGGGATGTGCAGCTCAAATAAGTTTCCCTCCTTGCGCCCGCTGTTAGCTGCCATGAAAAAACTTCTTTCCCTGCTCCTGCTTCCACTGGCCGCCCTGGCCCAGCCGGAGCGCCCCGCCGCTCCGCGCATCACGCTGCCGGGCCCGGCGCTCCCTGTTCCGGCCGGGCCCTTCGCGCCGACGTGGGATTCACTCCGCTCCAACTACCACACGCCCGCCTGGCTGCAGGACGCCAAGTTCGGCCTCTTCATCCACTGGGGTCTCTACTCGATCGCCGCGCATGGCAGTGAGTGGTATTCGCGCCACATGTATGCCACCCGCGGCGTCATCGACTGGCATCGGGAGCACTTCGGCCCGCAGGACAAATTTGGCTACAAGGATTTCATCCCGCTGTTCAAGGCGGAGAAATACGATCCCGCCGCTTGGGCCGTGCTTTTCAAAAAAGCCGGCGCCCGCTATGTCGTGCCCGTGGCCGAGCATCATGACGGCTTTGCCCTGTATGACAGTGCACTCACGAAGTGGGACGCCAAGGACATGGGCCCGCACCGCGACCTGATCGGCGAACTCGCCGCAGCGGTGCGCCAGGTAGGCCTCATCTTCGGCCTGTCCAACCACCGCATCGAAAACTGGAGCTTCATGTATCCGGCTGACGGCCTGAAGACCGACCTCTTCGATCCGGCCAACGCAGAGTTCTACGGCCCGCCGCAGCCGCCCGCCGAGCACGTGCAGGCCGGCGAGATGTTCGAGGGCCGCGCCGCACCGCAGAGCGCCGCCTTTCAGGAAGAGTGGTTGCGCCGCAACCAGGAGCTCGTGGACAAATACCACCCGCAACTCGTGTATTTCGACAACGGCATCAACGCCCGGGCCCTCGATCCCATCAAGCTGCGCTTCGCCGCCTACCTCTATAACCGGGCCGCCGAATGGGGCGTGGAGGCCACGGTCGCCACCAAGCGCGATGCCTACCTCGCCGGCAGCATCCGCGACTACGAACGGGGTCGCGCCCCGAGCATCAGCGAGCAATTCTGGCAATGCGACACCTCCATCGCCCACAACAGCTGGGGTTACATCGACGGCCTCGTGCTCCGCAACGCCGGCGAACTCATCCGCGAACTCGTGGACTGTGTCTCCAAAAACGGCGGCTACCTCCTCAACCTGGCCCCGCGCGCCGACGGCACCATTCCCGAGGATCAGCAGCTTCGTCTGTTGCAAATGGGCGAGTGGCTCGGCGTGAACGGCGAGGCCATCTACGGCTCGCGCCCTTGGATCAAATTCGGCGAAGGCCCGACGGTGGAATCGCCCAATGAGCGCGACCCCGGTCGCGGCATCACCAACGGCATGCTGAAGGTCTACACCGCGCAAGATATGCGCTTCACGATCCAACGCGGCGCCGACGGCACCTACACGCTCTACGTAACGCTCTTTGCCTGGCCCGCCGATGGCAAAGTGACGATCACTTCGCTCGCCGCCGGCGCCCCGGACCTCTCCGGCCGGACCGAGGCCGTCACCCTCCTCGGCAGCCCTCAGGCAGTGAAGTTCACCCGCGATGCCACCGGCCTGCAGGTCACGCTCCCGCCGTGGAAGCCGAGCGACTTCGCTTCCGTGCTAAAAATAACGGGCCTGAAAATCCCATGAGACCCTTCTCACAAAATTCCCGCAGCTGTCATCCTGAGCGCAGCGAAGGATCCAGCAGCATCGTCGCCAGCGTTCATCCTGATGGATTCTTCACTTCGTTCAGAACGACCGCTGGCAATGGTTGTCTCCGGGCCCGTCCGTGTAATCCGTGGTTAAAGTTCTTCTGTCTGCTGGTGGCCATCCCCTCCGTCCTCCTCGCCGGGGTGCGCCTCGCCAGCCCGTTCACCGAACATATGGTTCTGCAACGCGATCTGCCCGTGCCTGTCTGGGGCACCGCCGCACCCGGCGAAAAAATCACCGTCAAGTTTGCCGGCCAGACAAAATCCGTGAAGGCAGACGCGTCCGGCCAATGGCGGGTCGAACTTAGGAAACTCAAAGCCTCGGCCGAGTCACGCGATCTCATCGTAACCGGCAGCGCCACCCCGGCACCGCTCCGGTTGGGCGACGTGCTCGTCGGCGAGGTCTGGCTCGCCTCCGGTCAGTCGAACATGGATTTCACCGTCGCGAAGACGGAGAAATATTACTTCGCCGGCGTGATCAACGAGGCCGCCGAGGTCACGGCGGCGAATTACCCGCAGATCCGCATGTTCACCGGCGAGTGGGTCCGCAGCTACGAGCCGAAAGCGGACGTGCCGGGGATCTGGAAGATTTGCACGCCGGAGAATGTCCGGGAGTTTTCCGCCATCGGGTATTTCTTCGCCCGCGACCTCCAGCAGGAGCTGAACGTCCCCGTCGGCATCGTCACGCTGACCTATGGCGCCAGCTGTGCGCAGGCGTGGATCCGCCGCGAGACCCTTGCGGCCGACCCGAAGCTCAAGCCGTTGCTCGACGAGTTCGACGCAAAGGTGAAGGCCTACGTGCCACTGACCGGGGCCGAGCTGGCCGAGTGGCAGAAAGCCGCCGACCAGGCAAAGACGGAGGGCAAACGCGCCCCGCACCGGTCCCGGCCCGATCCTGTGCAAGACCAACACAACCCGACCGTCATGTTCAACGGCATGATCGCACCTTTTGTCGGCTACGCCCTCCGCGGCGTGCTCTGGTATCAGGGCGAGTCGATCACGGCGCCCCGCGAGTTGTTCCCGCATTGGAATGAGACCCTGATCAACGACTGGCGCAGGTTATGGGGCCGTGCCTTACCCTTCTATTTCTGCCAACTCGCCGCCCTCGACGGCAAGGGCGACCTCTCTCAGGTGCGCGCGTGGCAGGCCGAGGCTCTCCGGCTGCCCGCGACCGGCATGGCCGTGACCATCGATGTCGGCGACGCCAAGGACGTCCACCCGCACAACAAGGCGCCGGTGGGTAACCGCCTCGTACGGATTGCTCTGGCCCGCGTTTACGGCCGCAAAATCGAGTCTTCCGGCCCGGTGTATGCATCGATGACGGTGCAGCACGGCGCCGCGCGGCTGACGTTCACGCACCTCGGCGGCGGCCTCGTGGCGAAGGATGGACCGCTCAAAACCTTCGAGATCGCCGGTACCGACGGAAATTTTGTCCCGGCTGAGGCGGTGATCGACGGCCACACCATCGTCGTCCGCAGCGCCGCCGTCCCCGCGCCCGTGGCCGTCCGCTACGCCTGGTCGAATTATCCCATCGGCTGCAATCTCGTCAACGCGGCCGGTCTCCCCGCCGCGCCCTTCCGCACGGATCTGCAAATCCCCTGATTTCCCTTATGAAGCCACTTCTTCTTTCTGCCGCGCCCTTGGTCCCGGCGCCGGAAACATTGTCGCGCGCCGAATTCCTCCGCCGCAGCGTCGGGGGTCTCGGCACGCTCGCGTTGCTGGGCTCTCTTCCCGGACCGGCGCTGGCGCAAACTAACGCGGACACTGGTCCCGCCCCGGTCTTCGACCTGCGTGAGTTCGTCCGCTGGATCACGGCGGAGCTGGAACCGTCGGTGCGTCTTCCCGGCGGGGCCGGCCATTACGCCCGGGCGCCCGGCCAGACCACGCCCGAGCTCTACGGCGTCGCCGACATGGCGTGCATCCTTCACACGCTCGGTGTCCTGCGCCCGACTGATCAGGAGCGGGGTGAATGGGCCGCCGCCTTCCAGACCTTCCAGCAATCCGACACCGGCTGGCTCATCGAAAAATCTCCAACCCATACTCCACTCCACAACACCGCGTTTGCGTTGGCGGCGATGCAACTGATGGACCTTGCCCCTGTCCACCCGGTGACGATGACAGGTGAGTTCACGGACGCCCGCGCCTTCCTCGCGACCCTCAACTGGCGCACCGCCGTCTATGTCGACAGTCACAAGGGTGCCGGTATCGGCTCGATCCACGCCCTCGTCCCCGCGCTCAACCGGCCCGAATGGTTCGCCGACTACTTCGCCTTTTGCGACAATCAATTTGATCCGCGCAACGGTCTGATGGGCCGGGACAAGCCGTCTGCCGGCGACTTCGACCAGGTCGGCGGTACCTTCCACTACCACTTCCTCTACGAGCATTTCAACCGGCCCATGCCGTTCCCCGAGCGCCGCATCGACGCGGTGATCGGCCTGCAGCAACCTGATGGCTACTGGCATCCCACCAACCACCTTTGGCTTACCCTCGACGCGATCTATCTCCTGACCCGCACGCTGCGTTACTGCCCGCACCGCTTCGAAGACGTGAGAGGCGTCGTGCGGAATGTCATGGGCATCCTGATGCGTTATTTCTATCTGCCTGAAAAGCGCCGCACGGCCTTCGCCGGCCAGCTTCCCGTCCACTCCCTGACCGCCGCCATTAGCATCGCGGCCGAGGCCCAGCGTTTCCTCGGGGCCCGGGAGGTGGTCACCGAGCGCCCGCTGAAACTCGTGCTCGACCGCCGGCCGTTCATTTGAACCCTCCATGACCACCACCCGCGGCAAGTTCCTTCTTCTCGGCGGCCTGTTCGGCCTGTTCGGACCGTTGATCGCCGCACCGGCGCGGGACGTCTTCTCCGGCGTCCCAGGGGAAGTCCAATCCTTCGTGGACAAGGGGGAGATCGCCGGCGCCGTGATGCTGGTCGCGACCAAGGACCGCGTGCTGCACCTGTCGGCCGTCGGGGCCAGCGACCTTGCCCCCGGCCGGAAGCTGAAGACCGACGATCTGTTCTGGATCGCCTCCATGAGCAAGCCGATCACCGCCGTCGGCGTCGCGCTGCTGGTGGACGAAGGCAAACTGGCCTTCGATGATCCGGTCGAGAAATACCTGCCGGAGTTCCGCCAGCAATGGCTGGTGCAGGAAAAGTCCGCCGACCGGCGGGTGCTGGTGAAGCTGCCGCGACCCGTCACTGTGCGGGACCTCCTCACCCACACCAGCGGACTCGGCGAATACCCGGTCACCGATCCGCACTGGACGCTCGCGGAGCTGAGCAAAATCATCGCGCGCGAACCGCTGCGCTTCGCGCCCGGCAGCCGCTGGAGCTACTCGACGGCCGGCATCGATGTGCTCGGCCGCGTGATCGAGGTCGTGAGCGGGCGGCCGTTCGCTGGATTCATGCAGTCGCGCCTGTTCCAGCCGCTGGGAATGAATAATACGACCTTCTGGCCCACGCCGGCGCAGGAAAAACGCCTTGCCCGCACCTACGTGCCCAATGCTCAGACCGGAAAAATCGAACCTACCACGATCTTCTACCTGTATGGCGGGGCGGTGACTGATCGGACGCGGCCGCCACTGGGTGGCGCGGGTCTTTTCGCGACGGCGGAGGATGTCGCGAAGTTCTACCAGATGATGCTGCATCGTGGCACGGTGAAGGGTCGCCGGATTCTCCAGCCGGCCACCGTCGCTGAGTTGACCCGTAAACAGACCGGTGACTTAAAGGCCCGCTCCGGCATGCCGTGGGGTCTGGGCTTCTGCGTGATTGAAGATCCCACCTCGATGGAGGCAAACCGCCGCCTCACTCCCGGCACCTTCGGTCACGGCGGGGCCCATGGGACCAACAGTTGGGCCGATCCGGCCACCGGCTTGGTCTATGTGTTCATGATTCAGCGCGACAAACTTTCCCCCAACCCTGACGATTCCGCCATGCGCCGCGCCTATCAGAACGCAGTGGCCGCCGCCCTGGCTCAACCTTGACGGCTCCAGCCGCCGCCCGATGAACCTCCGCCTGCTCACCCGCCGCCAAGCTCTTCGCTTCGGCGCGAACCTGGCCGCCGCAGCCTTGGCCGTCCCTCTGTTGCGCGCACAAGGGACGCGGGCACCGCGGGACTTTGACGTCCGCGATTACGGGACAGTCGGTGATGGCACGACCCTCGACACCGCCGCCATCCAGCGCGCGATCGATGAGGCCGCAGCGGCTGGCGCAGGTTCGCGCGTGCTATTACGCGGCGGCAGGCGCTACCTCACCGGCGGCCTGCAACTGCGGGGCGGCGTCAACTTCCATCTGGCCGATGACGCCGAACTGCTGGCCAGCAACTACCCCGCGCATTTTGCCAGCGGTGCGCTCCTGAGCGCCCAGGAGGCCCACGGCCTGCGCCTCTCCGGCACCGGTCGCATCAACGGCCGGGCCCGCGAGTTCATGACCCATTTCGATGCGGAAAGGGAAATCTGGCATCCCAAGGAATTCCGTCCACGTCTCGCGGTGCTCACCGGCTGCCGGGATCTCGCGGTCCGTGACATGACTTTTTTTGAAGCTCCCAGCTGGACTCTGCACCTCCTCGGCTGCACCGGCGTGCTCGTCGACCACGTGAAGATCCGGAACCTCCTTGACGTGCCCAATTGCGACGGCATCGACCCCGACCACTGCCGCGACGTGGAAATCCGGAACTGCGACATCGCCTGCGGCGACGACGCCATCGTGATCAAGACCACGGCGGCCGGTGCGGCCTACGGCGGAAGCGAGAACATCGTCGTCAAAGATTGCGTGCTCGAAACGCAGGACTCGGGCGTGAAGATCGGCACCGAGACCGTGGCGGACATCCACGGCGTGCGTTTCGAGCGCTGCGAGATCAAGACGAGCGGCCGCGGCTGCACCATCCAGCTGCGCGATGCGGGCAATGTGTCCGACATCGAATTTCGCGACATCCGGTTCACCGCCCGCTATCATTCCGCGCCGTGGTGGGGCCGGGGCGAAGCCCTCTCCTTCACCGCCCTGCCCCGCACGCCCGAAACCACGGTCGGCACCATCAGCAATGTGCGCGTGATCAACGTCACCGGCCGCGCCGAGAACAGCGTCCGGATCAGCGGTTTGCCGCAGAGCCGCATCCGCGACGTCCGTTTTGAAAATGTCGCCATCACGCTCGATCGCTGGACCAATTATCCCGGCGCCGTGTGGGACAACCGCCCGACCACCGCGATGCCCGGTCTCGAACCGCACGCCACGCCGGCCATCCACGTGCGGCACGCTGACCAGGTTTCGTTCCATGACTGCCGCGTGGCCTGGGGGCCGAAGCCTCCCGATTATTTCACCCACGCTCTGGAAGTCGAAAATGTCACCGGGCTCGACCACTCGGGCCTGCAAGGCGAGGCCGCGCATCCCGGCCGCGACCCGGCGGTCATGATCCGTTAAAGATGCCCGGCTGCAACCTTGACCAACCCTCAGCTGTCTTGATCCTTTCACCTCTCACCCCATGAAATTACTGCTCCTGCCCCTGGCTTTCCTCGCCTTCTCTTCCCCTGTTTTGGCCTCCAGTGTTGGCAAAGTCTATCCGTCGGAAAAAACCAGCTACGTTGATCCCGTCACCAAACTGAAAATCACGGTGCTTACCACCGATGAGAGCGGTAGTGCCAAGCCCTACCAGACGCACACCACCTGGACCGCCGACGGCCAGTGGATTCTCATGCGCTCCAACCGCGGCGGCAACGGTTCGCAGGCTTTTCTGGTCCACGAGCAGTCCGGCGAGATCATCCAGCTCACCGACGGGCCCGCCAACGGCACCGGCAGCCTCAACCTTTCCCGCAAGGAGATGAAACTCTACCTGATCCGCGGCGGGCCCCAGTTCGGCCGCCGCTCCACCGAGGCCGCCGGCCCCCCAGCCCTAGCGCCGGCCCCCCGGCAACTCATTGAAATAAGTCTCGCGCCTCTCATTGCCGACGCCCGGGCCGGCACGCCCAAGGACGCCACGGCCTACGAGCGCGTGATCGTGACCCTGCCGGAGGAGCTGCGCGACGCCGGCGGCTTCGCGCTCGATGCCGACGAATCCCAGGCCTACTGGGGCGTGAGTTGGGGTCCGCTGCCGGCGCGGCCGCAACCCGGCCAGGGCAGCAGCGGTTCGCCGGTGACCGCCGCCGCCGCGGGTGCCCGCCGTCAGATTGATTCACAAAACACCAATCCGGACGAGGCCCGCGAGGCCGCCCGCCAGCGCTTCGCCGAGGCCGGCAAGGGCCCGGGTGGAATCCGCAGCATCAACCTCAAGACCGGTGAAATCAAAACCGTGGTCGATGTGGATTTCCGGATGGGCCACGTGCAGACCAATCCTTGGGTTCCGGGTGAGATCATCTATTGCCACGAAACTACCGGCGACGGTCCGCAGCGCATGTGGATCGTCCATCGCGACGGTTCGGGCAACCGTCCGCTCTATGTGGAGACGCCCGATGAATGGATCACCCATGAAACCGTCTCCGCCCCCGATGAAGTCATGTTCGCCATCATGGGCCACCTGCCGTATCTCCGCCTGCATCCCACGGGCGTGGCGGTCATCCACCTCCGCACCAACTCCATGAAGATTCTCGGCCAGGTGGAGGAGGACATGGGGGGCGCCCAGCAGGGGGGCTTCTGGCATTGCAACGGTTCGCCGGACGGGCGGTGGGCCGTGGCCGACACCTTCAAGGGTGACGTCTATCTGATCAGCCGCAAAACCGGCGAACGGATCCTGCTCACCACGGACCACAAGATGAAACCTGATCACACCCACCCGATCTTCAGTCCCGACAGCCACCGCGTGCTCATCCAGTCCGGCCACCTCACTGACGGCAAGCATCTCGACCTGATGACGGTTGATGTGCCGGCGGGACCGTGATTAGCCTGCTCTCCCCATGAGAGCACCCCTTGCCCTCAAAGCCCGGAGCGAAGCCGTTGCCCGCGGTTGGTTTTTCCGGACGATACGAAAGCCGCGGAGATGTCCGCCTGGAAATTTTCGGCCCATCAATCCCTCACCCCATGAAATCCCTCCTCGCCCCGCTGGCCCTTTTGGGCGCAACAGTCCTTGCCCAGCCCGCGCCGTCCCCGGCCGGCGCTGCCTTCCCCGTCACCATCACCGTGGACGCCGCGCATCCAACCGGCCCGCTCCGCACATTCTGGCGCTACTTCGGGGCCGACGAACCGAACTACGCGACAATGAAGGACGGCCAGAAGCTGCTTGGCCAGCTCGGCGAGCTCGCCCCGAGGCATATCTATTTTCGCGCGCACAATCTGCTCAGTTCCGGCGACGGCACGCCCGCCCTCAAGTGGGGCTCGACCAACGCCTACACCGAGGACGCCGCCGGCAACCCTGTTTACGACTGGCGTGGCATTGACCGGATCTTTGATAACTACCTCCAACGCGGCGTGCGCCCGCTGGTCGAGATCGGCTTCATGCCCGAAGCCATGTCCTCGCAGCCGGAGCCCTACCGGCATGAGTGGCGGCCAGGTCTGCCTTACAACAAAATTTACACCGGCTGGACCAAGCCGCCGAAGGACTACGCCAAGTGGGGCGAGCTCGCCTACCAGTGGGCGAAGCATTCGGTGGAGAAATACGGCGCCGCCGAAGTGAACACCTGGTGGTGGGAAGTCTGGAACGAGGCCAACAACCAGCCCAAGGGCTACTGGGGCGGCAGCGCGGAGGATTTCCGCAAACTGCACGACTACGCCGTCGCCGGGGTACGCCGCGCCCTCCCGACCGCGCGCGTCGGCGGCCCGCACACCGCCGGTTCCGGCGGTCAGTTCATGAAGGACTTTCTCGATCACTGTCTGCATGGCACGAATTACGCCACCGGGGAGAAAGGCACGCCGCTCGACTTCGTTGCCTTCCACGCCAAAGGCAATCCCACCACGGTCGACGGTCATGTGCGCATGGGCATCAACGCGCAGCTGAAGACGATCGAGACCGCCTTCGCCACCTTCGCTTCCTATCCCGAATTAAAAAACATCCCGGTCATCATCGGCGAATCCGATCCCGAGGGTTGCGCCGCGTGCCAGGGGCCCTCGCTTGCCTACCGCAACGGCACGATGTATTCCAGTTACACTGCGGCGGTCTTTGCGCGGAAGCACGATCTCGCCGACCTGCACGGCATCAACTTCGAGGGCGCCGTCACCTGGGCCTTTACCTTCGAGGACCAACCGTATTTTGCCGGCTTCCGGCAGATCGCGAGCAACGGCGTGCCCATGGCGGTGTTCAACGTCTTCCGGATGTATGCGCTGATGGGCCCCGAACGCCTGCCCGTCACCAGCTCGGGCGCGGTACCTCTGACCACCATGATCGATCAAGGCGTGCGCGCCGACCCCGATGTCAGCGCGCTGGCCAGTCGAGCACCCGGCCGGGTGGCGGTGATGGTGTGGCATTACCACGACGACGATGTCCCCGGACCGGACGCCGCCGTTCAACTCGCCCTCGACGGCCTGCCCGCCAGCCTCAAGGAAGCGAAATTCACGCACTACCGCATCGACCAGCAGCACAGCAATTCCTACGCGGAATGGCTGCGGCTGGGCTCACCGGTCGCGCCCAACGAGGCGCAATACGCGCAGCTGGAAAAAGCCAGCGTCCTGACCGCACTCACCGATGCACCGGCCACGGTCGCCATCACCGGAGGCAAGGCTGCGCTCGACTTCGCCCTCCCGCGCCAGGGTGTGTCGCTGCTGGTGCTGAGCTGGGACGAGGTGAAATAGGAATTTTAACCACTAATGAGTTTCGCCAACGGCGAAACCTTCTGTCACCCTTCCGACTAATCGTCTCCGGTGCAGGTATTGGGGTCTGCGAACCTCAGACCAGCGAACCCAGCCGGCGATTAGCCGGCTCCTTGTCCCAATCGGTGGCGAGGATCAGTCGCCACGCCTCTCGTAGGATTCATCCCTTGATGAATCCCATTAGCGGTTAACCAAAAATTCTGGCCTCACATCGCCGCCAGCAGGATGGCGGCGGTTTCGTTGCACGGGGTCGGGATGCCGTGCTTGCGGCCGAAGCGCACGATCGCGCCGTTGCGGGCGTCGATTTCCATCGGCCGGCCCGCCGCCCGGTCGGCGTGCAGGGAATTGACCGAGTCCGGCGGCGCCTGACGGCAGGAGGCGAGCACCGACTCAGCGAGCTCGTCCTCCAGCACCGCGCCCTCGGCGCGGCCGACCGCCATGCACTCGCGCACCATCGCGACGGCCAGCCGGCCGATGTTTTCATCCCGGAACACTCCGGTCGGCTTGAGCAACAGGGCGTTGATGGCCCCGACCGAGTTGAGGCAGAGTTTGCGCCAGACCGCGCTCTTGAAATCCGCCGCCTGCGTCACAGTCAGCGCCGTGCCGGAAAACAATTCCCCAAACCGCGCCCCTTCTTCCCCGGCAGGCACGGCCATTTTCCCCGGGCCGCGCTGGACGATCCGGCCGGGCATCGGCCGCTCGGCGGGAATATCCACCATGACGGGCAGGATCTTCGCCGAGTCGAGATACGGCGCAAAACGCTCCCGGTGCTCAACCCCGTTCTGCAAAATCGCCACAAGTGTCTGCGGACCGACCAGCCTGGGAAACCAAGCGGCCGCACCGGCCGCGTCGTAGGCCTTGGTGGTGACCAGCACCCAGTCCATCGGCCGGCCCTGTGCCGGGTCGGTGAGGACCGTGGGGGTCAGTTTCATAATTCCGGAGGAGAGTTCGACGGTGAGCTCGCCAACCGGACGCCGGGCACAAAGTGTCAGCTTGTGCTCCCCGCGCTGCGTGAGCCAGCCGGCGATGACGCCGCCGACGGCACCGGGCCCGACGATTGCAAGTGTCGCCATGGTGGTGTAGGTCAGCTCTCGGGTTGCGCCTCTCCGACCAGGGCGAGGCACTCGATGGCTGCAAGGCCCCATTGCGCCGTGCTGTTGGTGGAAACGTAAGCCGCCTCGTCCTCTGATCGCAGCACGGCGGGACCGGCAATGCGCTTCGTTTCGAATCGTCCCGCGCTGCGCTGGCCGCCGCCGCCATGGTTGAATTCCGCCCAGGCGCGCTTCGCGAGTGCGGGATCGGAATTCTTCCGCGCGGCATAAGCGGTCAGGCGCGAATGCCCCTGCTGGAGGCCGATGTCCTTGAGTGCCCGGCCAAACCGTTTCGCCTGTTCGGCGGGAGAGGCGTTGTAATAAATGCAATATTCCAGCCACGCCGCGCGGAAGGCCGGAATATCGATCAATTGGATCAGCTCCGCACAAACCTCGACCAGGCCGAAGACTGCGTTCAGGTGCGACGCCTCCACCCCGCTTTCCTTGGGCACGGCGAAGGCGCCGGTCTCCAGGTTGATGGTGGCGCCGGTGGAGAAGAACCCGTTGGGCTGCGCGCCGATGGTGCGCATGCTTTCGCTGAGGCGGCCGAGCATGCGGGGATCGCCCGTGCGTTCCCACTCGGTCAGCCATGCCCCCGCCAGCGAACCCCAGTCGGTACCGAAGCTTATGCCGACCTTGGTGGCGTCCTCGGTGACGCCCCGGGCCTGGTCGCCGGCCTTGGCCGCCGAGGCCAGTTTGCGGCCCGGCGGGACGCGCAGCAACGCGTGCCCGGCCTCAACCTGCTCGCGCATGAGATCGCCCACCCGCTCGTCGCCAGTCAGATAGTAATAATAGCGTCGGTTGGTGGCGGTGCTGATGCGCAGCTGCTTGGCGCTGCAGCCCCAGTGCTGGACATTGTGCCGCGA
>JAYUBB010000249.1:0-33331 GCA_043741015.1 Opitutaceae bacterium | reverse complement strand
ACAGGGATCAGGGCAGCGGGGCGAGGTAGCGGATGAGGTTGGCGATGTGGTCGTCGAGGGGGACGCCGAGCTTGTCGCAGCCGAGCTGGATGGTAGCGCGGTCGATCTTGGCGGCGAAACCCGGGTCCTTGAATTTCTTCTTGATCGAGCTGGCCTTCATCTCGCCGTAGCGCACGGGGTTCATCTTCCGGTAGGCGTAGAAGATTCCGCTGATCTCGTCGCAGGCGACCAGCGCGGCGGCGAGCTTGGTCTGCGGGAGCGTGGTGAAGCCATGGTAGCCGTAGGCGTGGGCTTCGACGGCGTGGATGAGGGTGTCGGGGTAGCCCCAGTCCTTGAACCACTGGAGCGACGGAGCGGGGTGCGTGTCGGGGTGTTCTTGGAAATCGATGTCGTGGAGCAGCCCGGTGAGATACCACAGAAGCGGGTCTTCACCCAGCTGGAGCGCGTGACCCTCCAGCGCGGTCGCGACCATCAGGGCGTGCAGGCGCTGGTAGTCATCCTGCACGTGCTGGTGGAGCAGGGTGGTGGCGGCCTCTTTGGTCGGGAGTGGCATGACGGTGGCTGGGCGGGAATTGAAAGACTTAAAATCCCTTTGCCGGCTTTACTTTCCCAGTGGGATGGAGATTCCTCCGCGAGGCTGCTGACCAGTGCCGCCCGAGCCCCAAAGACTTGTCCCGCAGCCTTGCAGCAGCAGGGCACCAAGAGAAATCAGAATACCAGCGATGAAAGGACGGGAAATTGGTTTCATACTCAGGATCCGAGGAATTGTGCACGGATCAGAAGTCACAGGCAAGCTAGGGGAAGACTACACCGCGCAGGATGATGAGAGCCGTGGATTGCCGGTAGTCTTGCTGCGCACCGCCGTAATCACCTATTGGACAGATGACGCAGTGCGGGAAGTGCGGGTGATGGGGATCGAATCAGGCCGTCGAAGGGAGGCCGCCCTCTACGGCGAATCCCAATATTCCACTGCTTCCACGTCCACCCGCAACAAGACGAGTCCCGGGTCATCCACGCCTTTGGGAAAGCGGGTTGCAGGCATCGGCGTCCACAACTCCTCGGTCTTGGCCTTGTCGTGCACGACATGGGCCCGGCCGGAGACCGAAACGTAGTTTTTTTTGTCCGGCGAGGCATAGGAAAGCGCCACTTCCTTTTCGTTCAGGATGGTCTCCGCATTGGCGAAATTGGTGACCGCGAAGAACCACAGGGCATTGCCGGCCAGATCCACTTCACGGGTGACCAGCGGCCGGCTGTGCAGCGTGCCGTCGGAAGTCACCATGGTGAACATGGCGATTTTGGTGTCTTTGAGGAATTCAGCCAGAGTGGCGAAGGATTCGACCGAGATGGGCAGCAGGGTGGATTCAGCGTTCATGCCTTATCAGACAGCAGGAGATGCTCCTTGGCCCGGACTAAAATGGGGCAGCCGGCGTTTTAAGCTTTTTTACCCGGCACCCCGTTTCTGACTGCTGCCAGCCCGGGGTTGGCCCGGTCTTGGTCGCCTCGGCGGGACAAGAAAACATTTGAGGGTGTGGCCCGGTGGGGCAGGTTGAGCGAATGTTGACCCGGCGGAAAATCAATCGCGTGTCAGTCGGGCTGCTCCTGCTCGGCCTCGGGGGTGCGGGGCTCATCTATGCTTTTGCGCCGCCGGAGGTGCCGGAGGATCCTTGGCGGACCGATCCGTTGGGCCAGCGCCGGTATTCGCGCCAGATGCAGGTCATGGGAGGCAAAGCCAACCTGATTTCGGCGGAGTTTATCGACTGGTTTGCCGGGCGGTGGCACGGCCGGAATCTGGCCGGCACGGTGGCGGTGCTCACGGTCGCCGTCACCGGAGGCTACCGCTTTGTGGCCGGCCGCCGGTTGGCCCATGTTGCTGCGAGGGTATCCTGATTTGACGGATGAGTGCGGGATTCAACCGCCAAGGTTGGTTCCGTTCGGCCGCCTTTCGGTCTAAAACAGGAACCAGAGACCGAGGGCGATGATCGGCCAGCCCGAGAAGCGGCCGCCTGATGCCCCCAAGGGAGCCACTTTCTCGAGCAGGACAAACACGGTCAGGGCGGCGATCCACCACAGGTTCATCACCCCGCCGACGAAGAGCAGGAGCATCAAGGCCCAGCAGCAACCGAGGCAGTACAGCCCGTGCAGCCAGCCGAGATAAAACCCGCCCCCGGTACCGGTGCGCCAGTGCCGGGTGAGAAACTCCGCGGGCGACCGGCAATACTGGAGGCAGGCGCGCTTGAACGGCGTGAACTGGTAGAGCCCGGCCACGAGGAACAGCGCGCCGCCGAACCGGCGGTCTGACGCGTCCATCATGGGGGTGAGCAGCAGGAAATGAGCGAACCAGCGCTGCAGCACCGTTGCGACAAGGCTGAAAGCCGTCCAGACCAGCAGGTAGCCCCCGCCAAAGGCATAGACCTGGGCTGGCGCTCGCGCCCCCTCCGGACTCTTCCGCACCACGGCGGCATAGATCAGGAGGGCCGGTGCCGCGGAGGGCAGCATCATGCCCGCCATCATCACGACCCACATGGCGAAAAGCAGCGTGAGGTGCTTGGCGTCCCAGGTATCGGTCATCATCCAGGCGGATGACCCCGACATGCTCCCATACATATCGATCGCCATGGGGACGATCCAGGCCCAGCAGAGCCCGATGGCGATGGCCAGCGCGCTGCCGACCAGCCAGCGGTCACGCCGCAGGAGGGACTCGAGCGTGGTGGATTGACTCACCCGGATGGGAACCGGTCAGCGCACGACCCCGTGCGTGCTCCAGTGGATCTTCGCGAGGTGCGCGTGGGTGCCATCGAAAAGCAGCTCGATGGGCCCGGTGGTTTTCGCCTTGCCGCTCACAAAATCGGCCTCGGTGAACTCGAAGCCGGTCGGCAGCGTGACATGCGCCCGGTGCTCGGCGCCGGTCACGGGATTGCGGATGGGGTCGGCACTGCCTTCGATGACGCCCGGCACCTTGAGCTTGGCCGAGCGGGTCGTGAGGTCGATGGTGAGGTCGATGGGCTTGTAGAGGGTGGGGAGCAGTTTGGTGACCATGGCCGAGAAAACCTGCCAGATGAGTTTGCCCGGTTCGGTCTCCTTGCCATGGGCCACCGCCTCGAGCGCGGCGCGCTGCTTCGCGTCGGCGCGCTCGTCCACGATCGCCTGAAAGGTGCCGTTGCCGAGATGAATGGGACCCGGCCACAGGCCCATGATGCCCCAGCGGAGGCCGTCCAGCTTGACGTCGCCGAAGCGGCCCTTGTCGATCTGGATGAAGGTGTGGGCGCGACAGTGGCCCACGGTGGGCAAAGCATTGAACTGACAGGGGCAGCCCAACGCGCAATTGCAGTTGGCGAATTCCACGCCCTGCATCGACCATTCCACGAATTTCATGGGTTATCCTTGGTTGACAGGTGGCCGACTGAAGTTGGGTTGGCTCAAGGCTGAGCCAGTGACTTGCGGTCGGTCTATTGAAGTTGGCGCAATCTTACACTGGCACTGCGGAGCGTCAATCCCAAGCCTTGCCGGGATTTGACGGGCAAAAGGATCACTCACTCAGGCGGAGTCCGTTCGGCCGGAGGTTTAGCCCGGCCCGGTCAGCGAGGGTGAAGGTGCGATCCCGTTGCCGCGTGCTCGCGGCCTAGGGTTTGTCCCCGGTTCTCGCGCGCTCCTGTTGCCAGCTTCTGCCGGCCCGGGACCGGTCGCCCTGCCTGCGCAGCGGCTGGCATTCGTCGCGAAACCGAGGCAAAAGTCTGGCCCCTTTGCTCGGCTCGCAGCTGACCCCTTGGGATCGCCCCGGCTGCTTTGTGTGAGATATGGCCGGACGTAGGTTGTCCTTTGCAGGGAAAGCGTCATAGTATCGGATCCATATGGGTTCGAACGACGCCAAGACCAAGGAATCCCAACGCAAGCAGACGCGCTACGCGGTGAGCGAGGACTGTCGCATCCGCGCCTCCATCATGATACGAAGCTCCGACGAGGCTTCGGCGAACAAGGACTGGCCGGGAACGCTGGTGGACATGTCTGCCGGGGGAGCCCACATCCAGATCAGCATGGCGGCGGTAGCCTACCTCGGCAACAGTTGCGTGGTGACCCTGGCGCACGGCGGGGTGAAGACGCAGCTGCGCGGCAGCCTTGCCCACTATGTCTGCTCGGCGCGATACTCGGTGTGCGGCGTGAAGTTTGATTTTCTTAGCACGGGGGCGGATGCAGCCTATCTGCCGTATTTCAAGGCAATCGTCGCGAGCGCGACGCTGAAAGGGGGGCCGGCCGGCAGCGATACGCCGGGGCGGTATCGGGAAGAATACAGCGGGCCGGGCCACGCGAAGCTGGTGGTGTGGCGGGACAACAAGCCGGAGCGCGCGCTGGTGGGCTTCGATTACACGATGGCGCGCTACGCTGCAGGGCTGGCGACGGCGGGCGCGGATATGTTCAAGAATAAGGGGGAGGTGGGCTTCAGGGCGGCCCCGACGGAGGGCGGCGGCACGGGGGCGCCCCTCACGAAGTCGCAGGAGGCGGAGGCCCGCTGGGAGTTCTCCCTCGCGGCGTCGAACCTGCCCGAGGCCATTGCGCCCGATATCCGCAGTTTCCTGCGACTGGTGAGCTGATCGTCCAAAGGACGGAAGACAGTGGACGGAGGACGGACTAGCAAATGCGGCAGGTTGGGGTTGACCTGATTTGACGGGTGGGTGGCGGGATCAAGGCCGAAGGCAGGATTAACCACTAATCCACGCTAATGGGCACTAATGATGAGGCAGGCCAGCTTTCAGCCCGGTCCGGTCAGCGAGGGTGAAAGGTAGGCATGGCCACTCAACTCCGCGGCCTTAATTCAGGCCGTTTGGGAAATCCAGCGGCGACCGCATTCAGGTAACTGCGTAGCTCTTCGGGCGTAAGCTCGTTCGGTGGCACAAGAAGGTAGTGACGTTCGTTGCGGATACGCACGCCGTCAGCAGTCATTTCCAATTCAAATAGAACAATAGTGCCATTGTCGGAAAACTGCGCCCCGATTGGCCGGCAGAGCAGTCCGGGGAACTTGTCGGCACACATTGCGAGATCCTGTTCGATTTGCACAACGTTCAGCTTATCCCGACCGCCCTTGGCCTGAACAGGAACAACATAGTGAGCTCCTCCCCGGTCAATACCCACATAGACTTCATCTGTTTCAACCTGACCGAGCGCGCTGACACTTGTGCGCAGGTGATTTTGCAGCGAGTAACAGGCAATACCGAGGAAGATAAGAAAGCACGAATCGGTACCAATCGTGTACCGCGCGATCTCCATCGGCTAACCGGTTAAGTTCCACTGATGCGTGGCGCGCTGAAGCGCGAACACGTTTCGGTTTCTCGTACGAAGTCAGAATATCGCGGACCATAAATAAAAAGCCGGAAGCACGGACAAAGCCCATGCTTCCGGCCCGTTTAATCAATTCGATTTATCGGCAAGCCTCGCATTCTTCCCCGTTTTTCATGGCCCGCCACAGGCGGGTAAACTTCTCCCGGAGCAGGGACGGCATCACTGACATGCTTCGCATTCCTCCCCGTTTTTCATAGCTTCGATGGAGCAAACTCGCTTCTCAGCCTCTGAATAGACTTTCTTCGGCTGAGCAGCGGAGGCCTGAGGCGGGAGGTCTGAGGCGGGAGGGGCAAACGGGGCGGCGCTGAGGGCTGAAGGCTCGGAAGCAGCGGCGAAGGGCGGTGTGCTAATGTCAGAGCTGAGAGCCAAAGCCGTAGCTGCGGCGGCCGTGGCGACGTCTTTGGCGTCGCGGGTCGCGGTTTCGGCCTTGGTCTCGCCGGCGGCGCCACGGACGTCCTTCTTCACGTTGATCGTCGCCTTCTCGATGTTGGAGGCGCCGAGGCTGCGGAGATAATACGTCGTCTTGAGCCCGGCGTGCCACGCGGAGCGGTACATGTGGCTGAGCGTCTTCAGGTCGGGCGTCTTGAGCCAGAGGTTCACCGACTGGGCCTGGTCGATCCACTTCTGCCGGCGGGCGGCGGCGTCGATCACCCACTTGAACTCGACGTCGAAGGCCGTGAGATAGCGGGCCTTGAGGTCGGCGGGGATGGCGTCGATGTCCTTCAGCTCGCCGTCGAAATACTTCAGGGCGTCGATCATCTCCTGGTTCCAGAGCTTGCGGGCCTTGAGGTCCTTGACGAGGTAGGGGTTGAGGACGACGAACTCGCCGGAGAGGTTGGATTTGACGTAGAGGTTCTTATACGTCGGCTCGATGCAGGGGGAGGTGTTGGTGATGTTGGAGATCGTGGCCGTGGGGGCGATGGCGAGGACGTTGCTGTTGCGCATGCCCTGCTTGGCGATCTTCTTGCGGAGGGGCTCCCAGTTCATGCGGCCGCCGCGGGGGACTTGGATGGGGAGGCCGCGCTCCTGCTCGAGGAGGTCCACGGTGTCGGGGGGCAGGAGGCCGCGGTCCCACTTGGAGCCCTTGTAGCTGGAGTAGGTGCCGCGCTCGGCAGCGAGGTCGGAGGAGGCCTCGTAGGCGTAGTGCGCGATGGCCTCCATGAACTCGTCGTTGAACTCGACGGCTTCCTGCGAGGCGAAGGGGACGCCCTTGATGTAGAGGGCGTTGGCGAGGCCCATGATGCCGAGGCCGATGGGGCGGTGGCGGAGGTTGGAGCGCTTGGCGGCCTCGGTGGGGTAGAAATTGATGTCGATGACGTTGTCGAGGGCGCGGACGGCGACGCGGATGGTGTCGCGCAGCTTCTCGAGGTCGAGGGAGCCGTCGGGCTTGAGGTGCGAGTCGAGGATGACGGAGCCGAGGTTGCAGACGGCGGTCTCGTCGTTGGACGTGTTGAGCGTGATCTCGGTGCAGAGATTGGAGCTGTGGATGACGCCGGCGTGGTCCTGCGGGGAGCGGATGTTGCAGGGATCCTTGAAGGTGATCCAGGGGTGGCCGGTCTCGAAGAGCATGGAGAGCATCTTTTTCCAGAGCTCGAGGGCCTCGATCTTGTGGGCCTGGATCTTGCCCTCCTCGCCGAGCTTCTCGTAGCGGAGGTAGGCCTCCTCGAACTTGCGGCCGTAGAGGTGGTGGAGGTCGGGGGTCTCGTTGGCGCGGAAGAGGGTCCAGGTGCCGCGGGCCTCCATGCGCTTCATGAAGAGGTCGGGGATCCAGTTGGCCGTGTTCATGTCGTGGGTGCGGCGGCGGTCGTCACCCGTGTTGCGGCGGAGCTCGAGAAACTCGAAGATGTCGTTGTGCCAGGTCTCGAGGTAGGCGCAGCCGGAGCCCTTGCGCTTGCCGCCCTGGTTGACGGCGACGAGCTGGTCGTTGTGGAGCTTGAGGAAGGGGATGACGCCCTGGGACTCGCCGTTGGTGCCGGCGATGTGCGCGCCGGTGCCGCGGACGGAGGTCCAGGAGCCGCCGAGGCCGCCGGCCCACTTGGAGAGGTAGGCATTGTCGGCGATGCCGCGCTGGAAGATGCCCTCGATGGTGTCGTCGACGTAGTAGAGGTAGCAGGACGACAACTGGCTGTGGAGGGTGCCGGCGTTGAAGAGGGTCGGGGTGGACGAGCAGAAGCGGCGGCTCTTGTAGAGGTCGTAGAGGCGGATGGCCCAGTCCTCGCGGCCCTTTTTCTTTTCGTCGAGGAAGAGGCCCATGGAGACGCGCATCCAGAAGAGCTGGGGCGTCTCGAGGCGGCGGGAGCGCTTGCCAGTCTTGTCGATGATCAGGTAGCGGTCGTAGAGGGTCTGGATGCCGAGGAAGTCGAATTCGAGGTCGGCGGAGGGGTCGAGGGCCGCGCCCATCTTGGCGAGGTCGTATTCCTTGAGGCGGGGGGAGAGGCGTTTGATCTCGATGCCGCGGTCGATGTAGCGGGCGAAGGCCTGCTGGTGGAATTTCTTGAGGGCGCCGATGCCGTCCCGGACGATGTCCCAGCCGAGGACCTCCTCGTAGATGTAGCTGAGCTGGATGCGGCCGGCGAACTTGGCGAAGTCGGCATCCTTCTCGATCAGGGTCTTGGCGTTGAGGATGATGGTGTTGTTGAGGTCGCCGAGGGCGATGTTGTCGAAGAGGGCGCGGCGGAGCTCAGCCTCGATCTCGTCGGGGGTGAGGCAGAGCTCGAGGCCGATGGCGGCAAATTCGATGCGTTTCTTGAGGTCGAGGCCGTTCCATAGCTCGGTGGTGCCGTCGGCCTTGGCCACGACGATCATGGATGGCTGCTGGGGGGCGAGGGCGGCCGGGGTCTCCTCGGCGGGGGCGGCGAGGCGGGCGGCAGCGCGGTGGGCGCGGTAAAGGATATAGTCCTCGGCGACCTTGTAGTGGCCGGACTTCATGAGCTCTTCCTGGACCATGTCCTGAACCTCCTCGATGTGGAGGAAGGCCTGTTTCACCTGGCGGGCGCGTTCGCTGATGGCGCGGGTGATGGCAGTGGCGGGGGCGGGGTCCTTCTGGAGGGAGAGGAAGGCCTTGCGGATGGCGATCTCGATCTTGGTCTCGTTCCAGGGGACGACCTGGTGGTTGCGGCGGATGAGGCGGACGGTGACGCCGTGGGTGTCGCGGGAGGCGTTGAGCTTGGAGGCACGCTTGACGAGGAGGCTCTTGGCGACGTCGTGGGCGTTGTTATCGACGAGAGTCTTTTCGATGAGCACGTAGAGATCGTGGAGCGAGACGCGGAGGGGGCTGCGCTCGAGGGCCCGTTTCGTGAGGTGGGAGGCGACTTCGCGGGTGACGTCGGCGACGAAGCGCTGGTTCTTCTCGTTGAAGATGTCCTTCTCGCCCTTCGCGACCATGAGGTTGGCGAGGGAGCGGCCGACCGTGTCGGCGACCTCGTTGAGGTCGAAGCGCTCTTCACCATGGGGGCAGAGGACCTGGATCTCGGGGACGGCGACCTCCTCGTCGCGAAGGATATCACGCCAGTTGTAGTTGGGCTTCTGGTTCTGGGGGGCTACGGTAAGTTTCTTCAGGGCAAGGTCTTGGGCGACAGAGGGTGTGCTCATGGCAAAAGGTGGGTCGGATGATTGGCGGAGCAGACAGCTCGCTTAGAGCTCGTCGTCGCTCGCAAGGGCGAGCGCAGAGGACTTCTGATATTCGGTGACGCGACCTTCGAAGAAGTTCTGCTCCTTCTTGATGTCCATCATCTCGGCAAGCCAGGGCAGGGGATTCTTGATACCCGGGTTGAGCGGGGTCAGGCCGACGCCCTCAAGGCGGCGGTCGGCGATGTAGTCGATGTAGGTGAGGAATTCCTCGATCGACAGGCCGACGGCATTGACGGGCAGGCAGTCGCGGATGAAGTCCTTCTCGAGCTCGATGCCCTCGGCCATGGTCTGGCGGAGCTCTTCCTTGAATTCGGCGGTCCAGATCTCGCGGTTTTCCTCGATGAGGTCCATGAAGAGGTTCCGGAACAGCTCGATGTGGTTGGACTCGTCGCGGAGGGTGTAGCGGAACATCTGGCCGATGCCGGGGAACTTGTTCTGCCGGTAGAGGGACAGGATCATGCCGAAGAGGCCGTAGAACTGGGTGCCCTCCATGCACTGGCCGAAGACGAAGATGTTCTTGGCGAGGAGCTGCTTGTTGGCCAGCACGGTCATGTCGAGGTCGCGGCGGAGGTCCTGGGAGACCTTGTTGACGAACTCGTTCTTGCGCTCGATGGACTTGATGTCCTCGAACATCGCCTCGCACTCGTGCGGGTTGATGCCGAGGGAGGAAATCATGTAGAGGAGGGAGTCGGCGTGGATGTTCTCCTCGTGGGCGTGGCGGCCGAGGACAAGCTTGAGCTCGGGGGCGGTGACGATCTCGCGGACGACATGCTGGATGTTGTCGCCGACGATGCCCTCGGCGGCGGAGAAGTACCCGATGCCCATGCGGATGATCCAGCGCTCGATGTCGCTGACGGTCTTGGGATCGCGCCACTGCTCGATGTCCTTGCCCATGGGGACATCCTCGGGCTCCCAGTGGTTTGCCTTCATCGTCTTGTAGAGATCGTAGGCCCACTGGAATTTCAGGGGGAGGATGTTGAAGTAGGGAACCTGGCGGCCATTGATGACTTTCTTGGCGGCGTAGGCGGCCTCGGCCTTGTCCTGATCGAGAACGAATGTCTTGGTACCGACGGAAAATGATTTTTGCATGACGATGGCTGCTGCGAAAGCGGATCTGTTGGGGAAAAGCGATGTGAGTCCCGTGGTCTAGCGACGGTTAAAAAGCACTGGCGAGACCAAGTTGCCAAAACTTCCTAACACGTTGTCGACCACCACAGGATGTGGATGCCCGGAACCTTGACCACAACTAATGGAAATCGCCGCAGACCCCGTCAAACAGAATTCAGGCGGCTTTTGAAACTTTTCCGTCACTTTTTTTGTGGACAACGAAATGATGGCTGCGTGTTTGGGTCAGTGCGGGATAATTTCAGCGGGCGCGGGTGATTCCTCCTCTGAAAAGCGCTTTTCCCGCTTGGCGTGCGAAATGCACAAATATTTTCTTGACGGGAAAATCTCCGGCCCCGGAAAAATCGCCGAAAGGAATTATTTCACGGCGAGGGAAGGGTGCGCATTTTTTCGCGAGGCCCGGCGGACACGAGGACTGCAAAATAAAAAGGCGCCCCGCCTGGAAGCGGGGCGCCGGGAAAGGAAGGAGGCCGGCCGGGGCCGGACTTAGAACTTGAAGCGGGCGCCGACCTGGATGCGCCAGCGGGACATTACATTGTCGATCAGGAAGTCCGAAGGGGCGAAGGTGGTGACCTTGACCTTGCCGGTGACCGTATCAATGCTGGCGTTGCCGACGAGGCGGCGGTCAAACACGTCATTCACCGTGCTGGGAGCGCGCTCTACATAGTTGAAGAGGCTCTTCGAAAGGAAGTTTCCGAAGTTGGTGAAATCCAGGAAGAGATCCAGCGTGGCGGTCTTGAAATGCAGCGGGATGTTCTGGTTGAACTTCAGGTCGAGGCGGTTCACCCAAGGTTGGAAGAAGACATTCTTTGGGGCATAGCTGCCGGCATACTTGGAGAGGCCGGTGGTGTTGAAGAAGGCGAACATCGCGTCACGTTGGGTCGTGGTCAGGGCAGAGAGATCGAACCGCGCATCGTTGGCATCGGTGGGGATGGACACGAGGTCGTTGCCGGCGAAGCCGTCGCCGTTCATGTCGCCGCTGTACGCGAAAGAGTAAGGCGAGCCGGTGCGGCCCTCGTAGTAGAGCGAAACCGTCGTTTTCCACTTCTGCCAGAACTTGAACTGCCGGGAGACGCTGGCCTGAATACGGTCCTTGATCTCGAAGTCCGAGGTGCCCGGCTCGATGAAGCTCTGGTTGAAGATGGCGTTGCGCTGCCACATGCCCGAGGCGGTGGTCTGGCCGGCGGCCTGCGCCTCCGTGGAGCGCCCGTGCGTGTAGGCGAGGAGGAAGGCCCAGTTGTTTCGCATTTCCCGTTCCCAGGAGAGGGTCATGTAGGTGGACTCGCCGGCCTTCACGTTGCGCACATGGTAGATGTTCGTGTAATTGGGATAGAGGGCGTTGGCCAGGGTGCTGGGATTGCCGAAGAAGTAGATGCGGCCGTCGGCTGCGGTGCCACGGACCTTCAAATTGTCGTTGGTGATGAAGATCGTGTGGTCGTTGATCGAGTGCACGACTTCAACCGTCACCTTCGAATCGAGGAACTTGAGCTTGTGGTCCAGGCCGAGATTGCCGCGCCAGAGGGAGGGCATGTGCATGTTCTGGTTGGCGAGGTCGACCTCGGCGCGGACATTGCCTGTCTGGGCGCCGGTGCCATTCGGGTTGGCCGGATCGAAGGAATTAGCCAGGTAGCCGTTCAGGCCGCCTGTGGGTACGGTGAGGACACTGTAGGTGCCGACGCCGGTGTTACCATAGGAGTTGGACCAGAAGACCCAAGGGGCGCGGCCAACAAAGTAACCGAAGCCGCCGCGAAGCTGGGTGGTACGGGCATCATCGAGCGACCAATTGAAACCAACGCGCGGGGAAATGTCCTTGGCGCCGTTGACCGTGCCGTCGTTACGCATCCCGGTATCAGTGAGGAACTGCTGGTTGAAGGCGGGGCGGGTGTTGCTGCTCGACCAGTCGTACCGGACGCCGGCGACAATGTTAAGACGGTTAGACACGTCCCACTTGGCCTTGGCGAACATACCGGTCTTGGTATATTGGCTGATGTCAGCATAGCTGCCCTTAAGGCTCAGGTCGGTGAAGTTGCGTTGGAAGCTGGCCGGGGTGTCAGCCAGAAAGGCTGCGGGGGAGGCATAGTTGAAGACGCCATAGGAGAACTGACGGAACAGGTTGTAGTAACTGTTATCCTCCAGATCGAAGCCCGCACTGTAGACAAAATTGCCGCGCGAGTAGTCGACGCTGCCGCTGTAGTTCTTGGTATCAACGTTGATCTGGTTGCCATGGCGAAAACGCTCGGTGCCGAGGACGACCACGCCGTTGGTCACGGCTGCGCCCTGTTGGTTGATGCCTTTGACACCGAAAATGTCGATTTCCGGGGAGACGGTGGCGGTCGGCGTATACTGGTCCTGCTTGACGTGCGACCACTTGATTTCGCTCGTGAGGTCGGGACTCCACTGGCTGAAAAGCTGGGCCGAATAGGTCTTTTCCTTGCGGACCTGGGCGTAGAAGTGCGAATCGAACGCCGTGGCGGCACCACCGACGATGGTATTAGGGCTGACGTCCAGGCCGGTGCCGGCCGAAGTGGTCGTGAAGCTGCCGAATTGCGGCACCTGGCCCTCGGTGGTGCTGTAACGAGCCGACAGGCGGTGGCCGGCAGCGATCTGCCAGTCGAGTTTGAGCAGTTTCTTTTCCTCGTTGGCGATGGAGTTGCCGTTCCCCCCCGGCTGTCCGTAATTGACCTTGGTAATCTGGGCGATCCGGGCGGTGATCATGGCCAAGTCCGTGGAATCAACGGTGGGCAGGCCGGCCGAGTTGGGAGCGCCGATACGTTCAAGCTTTTCCCAGTTCAGGAAGAACCACAGGTGATCTTTCCAAAGCGGTCCGCCAAAGGTCAGACCCTTGGTGGTCCTTTCCAGATGGGGAATCACCTTGGTGCCGGAGGCCACGAGCGCGCGCGCGTCAGGACCCTGCATCTGCAGGCCCAGCAGGTGATCGCCGCTGAAGATATAGTAGGCAGAACCGTGCAGGTCATTGGTGCCGCTCTTGGTAACAAAATTGATAGTGGCACCGGTGAAGCCGCTGTAGCGGACGTCGTAGGTCACGGGCTGGGCCGAGAACTGTTCGACCGTGTCGAGGGCGATGGGGTTGAAAAACGAAGCCAGGCCGGTGGCATTGAGGCCGAACTGATCGTTGATGCGGTTACCGTCGATCATGATCGAGTTGTAGCGGTTGTTCTGGCCGAGGGCGGTGATCTGCGCCTCTTCGCGGTCGCCAGAGAGCGAGCGCAGCGTGATGGACGGACTGGCACTGACGAGGTCGGCGAATGAGCGCTGGGTGGTCGCTTTGAGCTCGATCTGCTCCCGGGTGAACACGTTGGCCACGCCTTGGCTGTTTGCATCGAGCGCATTTTTCTCACCTGTTACAGTGAGCTTTTCGAGCTTCAGGACGTTCGACTTGAGGGCGAAGTCCACGCTGATGTCATTGCCCAGCTCGGTGGTGATATACTCCTGGGCCTGCGGGTTGTAACCGTCCACCGCGGCGGAGATGGTGTAAGGGCCGCCGACCGGGAGACCGCGGAATGAATACCGGCCATCGGCATTGGAGATGGCCTTGAAAGTTGTGTTGGTCGGCACATGGGTTGCCGTGATGCTGGCATTGGATACTCCCTTGCCGTCATCTCCGCGAACGGAACCGGTGATGCCGGAGGTCACGACTTGGCCCATGACATCAGGCGAAAGCAGCACGGCCAGAGCCGTGGCTAAAATTAGAATAAGCGATTTAAGGAACGATTTTTGCATGGTGCGATGCAGTTTAGGTGGTTTTTCAGGTAGGTGACCCGATATTTAGAACGTGCGGAGCGAACGCCTCGGCTGTGTCATAGTCAAGCACTCAGCCCGTGCATTTGTTCACAGTTGGCAGATGTTTCACGGTCGTAACTTTATCTAATCACTCGGACTCACGGATTCTTTTAGCTGCTGGTTCCGTGCCAGTTTATGGTTGTTCAGAATCCGGGTTTCTTCGCAGTGAATCGCGGTTCGATTCCGGTCGTGGGACTGTGCCAGCGGGTCACTGCCCTGCCCGGGCGGGATTTCAATGTGTCGATTGCGCGCCGGGCTGACGCGCTGACCAGCGTGCGCTCGGGCGTGAATTCCACTCGCGCCCGGTATTATCCCTGTCTGGCTGCAGCCATGGCACATCGGGACTGTTCTCCGGGTGAGGAACTGGCGAACCGCGTCACCCACGGGTTGGGCGCTGTGTTTAGCATCGCCGGATTGGTGCTCCTGGTGATTTCTTCCATCCGCCATGGTGATGCCTGGCAGGTGGTGAGCACGGTCATCTTCGGCGCGACACTGGTTCTGCTCTACATGGTCTCGACCCTTTATCACAGTTTTCGGAGTGAGCGGCACAAGCAGCTTCTGCGAAAATTCGACCACGCCGCCATCTTTCTCCTCATTGCGGGCACCTACACACCGTTTGTGCTGGTTACGTTGCGCGGCCCGTGGGGTTGGAGCCTGTTCGGCGTGGTCTGGGGACTGGCGACTGCCGGGGTCGCGCTCAAATTCTGGTTTGCGGGACGGTTCACGGTGCTTTCTACCCTGCTCTATATCATCATGGGCTGGCTGGTGTTGATCGCGCTCAAGCCGCTCCGGGCGGCGCTGCCGGCCGGTGGGATGCAACTGCTGGTGGCAGGTGGACTTTGTTATACCGGCGGGGCGGTCTTCTATCTCTGGCGCCGGCTGCCCTACCACCACGCCATCTGGCATCTTTTTGTGCTGGGCGGGAGCGCCTGCCACTGGGCCGCGGTGTTTTGCTATGTGATACCGGGGGGTGAATAGGCGGAGGAGGGGCGATTTTGACGATAAGTTGGCGTCGCGGTGGTTGCCAACCGCCCCCGGAAACATCATTACAGGGGCCATGAAAATCGCGATCATCGGGGCGGGCAATGTGGGCGGTTCGCTCGGCAAGGCGTGGGCCAAGGCGGGGCACTACATCATCTTTGGGGTGCGCAATCCCGGGAAGGGCAAGACGCAGCCGCCGCTGGAGGAGATCGGAGTGGGGGCAACGGCCATGGCCTTGCCCGATGCGGCGCGCAGCAGCGAGATCATCGTGCTCGCCACCCCCTGGCCGGCGGTGCCCGACGTCATCAACGCGCTGGGCGATCTCAAGGGCAAGGTGCTGATCGATTGCACGAACCCCCTCTCGCTCGGTGGCGACGGCAGCCTCAGCCTCTCGCTGGGCTCGTCCACCTCGGGCGCCGAGGAGATCGCACGGCTGGCAACCGGCGCGCGTGTGGCCAAGGCATTCAATACCTACGGTTTTGAGAATTTCGCGGATTCCAGCTACCCTGGTTATGGCGACCTGAAGCCGGTCATGTTCTACTGTAGCGACGACGATGAGGCGAAGGAGATCGTCGTCAAACTGGCCAAGGACATCGGGTTTGAACCGGTGGACACAGGCGGTCTCGGCATGGCGCGCAGCCTCGAGCCGCTGGCGTTGCTGTGGATCCGCCTCGCCATGCGGCGCGGGCGCAATCCGAACTTCACCTGGGGCATGCTCAAGCGCTGAGCGCCCGGTGCTGATCGCGCTGCACAAGCCCTACGGCGTCCTTTCCCAGTTCACGCCTGAGCCCGGTTCCCGCTGGCGCACGCTGGCAGATTTCAAGCTGCCGCCCAAAATCTATGCGCTGGGCCGCCTCGATGCCGATTCCGAGGGTCTGTTGCTGTTCTCCGATGAACCGGGCCTGAACTCCCGTTTGCTCGACCCGGAGGCCGGCCACTGGCGCGAATACTGGGTGCAGGTCGAGGGCATGCCCGACAAGGCGGCGCTGCGGCAACTGGCCGGCGGGGTGAAGATCGGCGGCCACGCCTCCCGGCCCTGCACCGTGCGCCGGCTCGATCCCGCACCGGTGGTGCCACCGCGCATCCCGCCCGTCAGGGTGAGGAAATCTGTGCCGGACTGCTGGCTGTCCCTGGAGCTCACCGAGGGCAAGAACCGGCAGGTGCGGCGCATGACGGCGGCAGTCGGGCATCCGACCTTGCGCCTGGTCCGCGTGCGGATCGGGCAATTTCAGCCGCGGGATATCACCCCGGGGCAATGGCGCGAGCTCACGGCGAGCGAGCGCATCGCGGTCTTCGCCTGAACGACACGGCGAAGGAACCGTAAGCATGATTCATGAGTGAATGCGGCCGCTTTCATGAGGGTCAGGATTTTCTGGGCCGGAGCTGCTCGATCAGTTCGTCCACGATGCCGGAGATCGGTTTGAGGGTGGGCAACCTGGTGCTGAACTGGACGGTGGCGTCAGTCTGGTTGGTTTTCCGGTCGCGCGCGGTGATCTGCAGATAGACCAGACGGTCGCCAAAATCCCAGCTCCAGTGGTCCTGGTAGGAGACAATGGCTTGGGTATCATCCGGCATCATGGTGAGCGGGCCGGTCTCGGCTTCATAGCCGCGGGCTTTGAGCGCCGCCGCGATCTGGTGGTCGAGGGCGTGGTTGTCGTTGAGGTTGGTCAGGACGAAGTATTTTCGCACGCCATTGAGGCTGCGGCCCCGCTCCACCTGGGCATCATAGGAGGCACAGCCGGCCAGCAAACCCAGTAACATCAGCAGGGCCGGGAGCGGTAACAAGCGATTCATCGGGATGTTCCTCCCAAGATTCCGTCCAAGACTCAACCGCTTTCGCCGCAAAGGCGGGTTTCAGAGCGTGGCGAAGATTGCGCGCAGATCGGACGGGAAAATGGGCTTGGGCAGGATGTGGTCCACCTTGTGCGCCCGGTAGGCGGCATCCACCGCGGTGCTCAGCTCGGAGCTGAAGACGATGATCTTGCCCGGGAAATTCATGCTGCGCAGTTCAGCGACAAGCTGGAGCCCGCTGATGGTGGGCATGTGGTGGTCGGTGATGACCACGTCGTAGGCGGCCGCATCTTTTTTGACCAGGGCAAGCGCCAGATGGCCGTCCTCCACCGAGTCAACCTTGTGCCCGTCACGCCCAAGCACGATCATCAGCAACTGCCGCAGTTCGCGCATGTCGTCGGCGTAGAGGACGCGCAGGGATTTGCGGGGCCGGGAGGCAGTGTCTTGGGCTGTAAGTGGAGAGTTCATCCCTTTGTCTGGCCAAGCTGATAGCATATCAGATGGCGTTTGTCTCCCTTGGTTATGTCAAAAAATGTTACAAATAATCGCGGCACGGCGCGACGGCATCCAAGCCGCGCCGGGCGAGCAGGGGCCGGATGTCGGGATCGCCACCTGTAAAAGCCTGGTTGAACTTCGCCGCTGCCTCGATGCTGTCGATCAGGGCCTGCGGGATCGGGGCACCGGTCTGGCGGGCTCCATGCCCTGAATCAGCCGCGGCGGAGTGCGGGCAACGGGGAAAATATTTCGACGAGCAGGTGGCGCAGCGCGGCGGGCCGGATCGGTTTGGCAAGCACCCGGTCCACCTTCAGCGCGACATACTCGTCGTGCACGAATGGACTCAGCTCGGAGCTGAACACGAGGATCTTGCCTGGGAAGGGCAGCTGGCGGACCTGTTGCACGAGCTCGAGGCCGTTAATCACCGGCATGTGGTGGTCGGTGATCAGCAGGTCGTAGCCGTCCGGGTCGCGGCTGAGCTGCCCAAGCGCGAGCCGGCCATTTTCAAAGGTCTCCAGGAAGTGGCCCTCGCCGCTCAGGACTATCCGCATGAGCTCGCGGAGCTCCTTCATATCGTCGGCATAGATGACGCGCAGGGGCCGTTCGGCCCTTTTTTGAGCGAAGGGAACAGGCATAGAGGCTAAGTAGTCTGCCGGCCGGAAAGGTTCTGCGAAAATCCTTTGAAAATAAGCTGGTGACCGGCTCCGGGCGGATCGACCGATGAACCTTCGGGCGGTTTGTGCTGTCGCATGCGGCAACAACCGCACCAGCCATGAAAAAATCCCTCCTTATCCTCTTGCTGGGCATCCTGGCCGGCGCGCTCGGCTGGCATTACTATCAGCGGACCCATCAGCCCACGCTGGCCCAGCGCACTGGCGACCTGGTTGATCGCACCCGTGACGCCGCGAGCGCCACAAAACAGAAGGCCGCTTCCTCCGCGAAAGAGGTGGGTGAATATATCGGCGATGCCGGCATCGTGACTCTGATCAAGGGAAAGTATGTGATGGACCGGGACCTCTCGGCGCTGGCCATTGGGGTCGAATGCAAGGACGGCCAAGTGACGCTCACCGGCACCGCGGCCTCGCCCGAACTCATTGTCCGCGCCGGCGAGATCGCCCGCGAAACCAAGGGCGTGAACGAGGTGACCTCGCGGCTGACCGTGAAAAACTGACGCGCTCCTAGCGTGCGAGGTGCGTGCGCAGGAAGGCGTCGATCAGGCGCAGGCTGGCCCCGGAGGTGAACGCCGGCCCGCCGTGGCCGGAGCCGGGCTGTACTTCGAATTGCACGGGGAGGCCGAGCTTCCGGTAGGCCGCAACGAGTTCGCGCGACTGTTCGATCGGCATCTGGTTGTCCTGGTCGCCATGCATGAGAAAAAGCGGCGGATCGTGCGCATCGAGGTGAAAGACCGGGCTCGCAAGCTTGGCCACTTCGGGCACCGCATCAGGCTGGCCGCCGAGCAGCAGATCGAGTGCGGGCACGCGCACACTCAGTCCGTGGGACGTGGACTGGGCGAGGATGGTGGTAAGATCGCTCGCACCGTAGAGATCGACGATGGCCTGAACGTCAGAGGACACACCGGCATTTTCGCCCACGGTGCCCTCAAGCCCGGCATGGCCGTTGGTCACGCCCACGAGCGCGGCGAGGTGTCCGCCCGCGGATGAACCCGCGATGACGAACCGGTTGGCCGGATAGCCATAGTCGCCGGCGTGGGCGCGGAGGTGGCGGATTGCCGCCTTGATGTCGTGGATCTGTGCCGGGAAACGCGCCGTGGTGGACAAACGGTAATCCACGCTCGCCACCGCCCAGCCGAGCGCGACCAAGCCCTTCAGATCCACGCCCTCGCGCGAACCGCCGCGCCACGCACCGCCATGCACCCACACGATCAGACCGACGGGCGGACCATCGGGCCGGTAGAGGTCGAGCTTCAGCTCGGTGTCATCGACCCGGGCGAAGGTGATGCCGCGGACGACCGGGTCAGCGTAGGTGGTCGCGGCGAGAGAGAGACTGAGCGCAACGAGCCGGGCTTTCATCGCGTTACTTTCCCGTGTCGAGCAGGGCCATCATCTGCTCCGGGTAGCGCGTGCCGGCCACGGCGGTGGCGGGGAAAATCCTTTCGATCTCGGCGAGTTCGGCGGCGGTGAGTTTCACGTTCAGCGCGCCGAGGTTCTCCTCGAAATTCTTGATGCGGCGGGTGCCCGGGATCGGAATGATTTTCGGGCCCTGCGCCAGTACCCAGGCGAGGGCGAGCTGGCTGGCCGTGCAGCCCTTCCGTGCGGCCATTTCCTGGATGCGGGCGACGAGGGTGAGGTTCCGGGCAAAGTTCTCACCCTGAAACCGGGGCTGCGTGCGCCGCTGGTCGTCCGGCGCGAAGTCGTTGATGCTTTTGAACTGCCCGGTCAGGAAACCGCGGCCCAGCGGACTGTAAGGCACGAAGGCGATGCCGAGTTCAAGGCAGGTGGCGAGCACCTTGCCTTCCACGTCGCGGGACCAGAGTGAATATTCGCTTTGGAGCGCGGCGATGGGATGCACGGCGTGCGCCCGGCGCAGGCTGGTCGCTCCGGCCTCGGACAAACCGAGATGGCGCACCTTGCCGGCCTTCACGAGGTCGGCCATGGCCCCGACGGTCTCCTCGACCGGGGTGCTGGCGTCGATGCGGTGGGCGTAGTAAAGATCGATCACGTCGGTGCCGAGCCGGCGCAGACTGGCGTCGCACGCGGCGCGGACGTAGTCGGACCGGCCGTTGACCACGCGCGCCCCCGGATTCGCCCGGTCGCGGACGAAGCCAAACTTGGTCGCGAGAAAAACTTCGCGACGGCGGGTCTTCAGCAGTTTCCCGAGCAGTTCCTCGTTCTCGCCGAAACCATACATGTCGGCCGTATCGAGAAAATTGACGCCGCGGTCGAGCGCATGGTTGAGCGTAGCGAGCGACTGCGTCTCGTCGCGGGGGCCGTAGAAATCCGACATGCCCATGCAGCCGAGGCCGAGGGCGGGGACGAGGGGGCCGTTTTTCCCCAGGGCGCGTTTTTCCATCGGCGGAAGCTAGCCACAATGTGGTGAAAGTAAACCGCGCGGCGGATGCTCACGGCTGGATCTGTCGCAACCGTTCGCGCAGGTTGGGGAAATCCGGTTGCAGTCGCAGGGCCTCTTCCCACTGGACAATGGCCTCGGCCCGCCGGCCGCTTAGAAAGAGGGCATAGCCCAGGCTGGCGTGGGCTTCCGCGTCATCCGGCCGGAGTGACAGCAGATGGGTGAAGGCCTCCGCAGCCTCCCGATAATGGCCGCGACGCATGAGTGTCTCAGCCCAGGCGCGGTGAGTCCCTGCGTCCCGTGGCGCCAGCTCGCGGGCGCGAGCAAAATACATGGTCGCCTCTTCCGTTCGTCCAAGTTGCTCCTCGGCCTGGCCGAGTCCGGCCAGCGCGATGAAGTCGTCCGGCTGGGTGGCAAGGGTTGCGTGGAAATGATCCGCGGCTTCGGCTGGCCGGTGTTTGATGACCAAAATGAGCCCGAGCTGGGTGTGCGCGGCGGGGTGGTTCGGTTGGAGCCGCAGGGTTGTCTCGAGCTGCCCCTGCGCTTCGTCGAGGCGTCCGAGTTGGGTGAGGGCCGTGGCGTAGCCATGACGGGCGGTGGCGTCCTGCGGGTCGAGCTCGACGGCCACCTCGAAGTGAGGCAGCGCCTTGCCGGGCCGGCCGTGGGCCGCCGCGGTAAAAGCGAGGTCGAGGTTCGCCTGCTTGAGCTCGGGCTTCTGCTGTGCGGCAATCTTGAGCTCCGTCAAAGCCTCGTCGCGGCGCCCCAGCCGGAGCAGCACGATGCCCTGCATGTAGCGGGCTTGGGTCTGCGCCGGGTTCAGCTGCACGACGCGCTGGAAGCTCACGGCGGCTTCGGCGAAGCGGCCCTGCCGTTCCTGCACGCAGCCCAGGGTATAGCGCGCCGTCTGGTTGTCGGGGTCGAGTTGCAGCGCACGTTCGCCGTGCCGGGTCGCTTCCTCCAGGCGGTCGAGGTTGAAAAGCGTGAAGCACAGGAAACTGTGGGCGAAACTGTTTTCTTCGGTGACCTCGACGGCGTGCTGGAACAGGGTAAGCGGATCACGCCAATAACCCTGCTGGTGCCAGGTGCCGGTCGCGCAGGCAGCGAGCACCGCCGCCGCGGCCGTGCCCTGCATCGCTTTCGGCAGAGGGAAACCGCGCAGCGTCCAGAACAGCGCCAGCTGCCAGCCAAGGATAGGCAGATAGGTGTAGCGGTCCGCCATCGCCTGGAACCCCACCTGGATAAGACCGCTGGCCGGCAGCAGCATTATCAGGAACCACAGCCATCCCGCCAGCTGCCACGGTCGCTTCACGCGTTGCCACCACGCCAGGACCGACAAACCCGCAAGCAAGGCGAGCGCCCCGGCCACCGTCAGCCCGGGCCAGTGACCGGGATGCTGATAGCAGATGCTCAGATTGGCGGGCCAGAAAAACTTCCCGAGGTAGCGCACCACCGAGACGGCGGCGTTGCCGAACCGGGCCCCGAACGGCACGTCGAGCACGAACGCCCCGATGTGTTGCTGCATCAGCACGGTGGCCAGGGCAGTGAGTCCCGCCAGGATGAAAAAGGGCAGCTTCTCCATCACGATGCAGCGGTGAACCTGCCACCACTCCGGCCCTGCGGCCGGCGTGAACCGGCCAAGTGGCCAGTAATCGAGGATGAGCAGCACCACCGGCACCGTCACGAGCATCGGTTTGCACATGAGTCCGGCGGCGAACAGCCCGAGGGTCAGGGCATACTGGCCGCTCGCTTTCCTGCCCGCGTGCATCCGCTCCGCGTAACCGGCATAGGCCCACAGGGTGCAAAAAAAGAAAAAGCCGCTCATCACGTCCTTGCGTTCGGTGATCCAGACCACCGATTCCACCCGCAGCGGGTGCCACGCAAAAAGCCCGGCGGAGAAAAAAGCCGTCCACCATGCGCCCGTCAGCCGCCGCAGCACCAGGAAGACCAGCACGGCATTGGCGGCGTGCCAGAGCACGCTCACGAGGCGGTGCCCCGCCGCGTTGGCGCCGAACAACTGCCAGTCGAGCATGTGCGAGAGCCACGTGAGCGGATGCCAGTAGTCGGATTTTCCCGTGAAGGCCCAGCCGATGCTGTCCCAGGTGAGCCCCGCCTGCACCTGGGCATTGCCCGTGACATAGAGGGGATCGTCGTAGTTGAGAAAATCGTAGTCCAGCGACCGGCTGAAGAGCAGCACCGTGCCCGCGAACAGCACGGTGCAGGCGGCCCACACAAGGAGCAGCGGGCGCTTGGTGTCAGCAGGGGTGGGCACGCCAAATGCCTGCCGGTTGCCTCTCGGCTTGGCAAGTTCGCGCCGCGCTGCTCCACTCGGCTTATGCGACTACCCCTTCTCGCGTTTACCGTCACGGGCCTGGTTAACCTTCATGCCTCGGCCGGCCGCGACTGGCCGGTCTATCTGGGGGACAAAACGGCGAGCCACTACTCGACACTTGGCGAGATCACTTCCGCCAACGTGACCCAGCTTGAGGTCGCCTGGACCTGGCACGCCGGCGATCTGCGCGAAGGCGCGACCCAGATCCAGTGCAATCCGCTGATCATCGACGGCGTGCTCTACGCCACCACGCCGCAGTCCAAGCTGGTCGCGCTGGATGCGGCCACCGGCCGTGAGCTCTGGCGTTTCGCACCCCTCGAGCCGAACGGTCTCAATCGCGGGCTGGCCTACTGGTCGGAGGGCGGGGACCGGCGCATCTTGTTTGGCAACGGGCACTGGCTGCATGCGGTTGATGCCGGCTCGGGCAAACTGATCGAGAGTTTCGGTGACCATGGTCGCGTGGATCTTTCCGAGGGATTGGGCCGTGACGTCAGGGGTCTTGCGATCCAGGCCAACACGCCCGGCGTGGTTTTTCGCAATCTTATCATCATGGGCATGCGGGTGGGTGAGGGCCCCGCTTCGGCCGCACCAGGTCATATCCGGGCCTATGATGTGCGCTCCGGAAAAATGGTCTGGCGCTTTCACACCATTCCGCAGCCGGGCGAGCCCGGCCAGGAGACCTGGCCCGCTGATGCCTGGCAGCGCGTGGGCGGGGTGAATGTCTGGACGGGGATGACGGTGGATGAGGAGCGCGGCCTGGTGTTCTGCCCCATCGGCTCGGCGGCCTTCGACTTCTGGGGCGGCGACCGGCACGGCAATGACCTCTACGCCAACTGCCTGCTCGTGCTCGATGCGGCGACCGGGCGGCGCGTGTGGCACTACCAGTTTGTGCGGCACGATCTCTGGGACCGCGACCTGCCCGCCCCGCCCAATCTCATTACGGTCCGCCGCGACGGGCGCGACATCCCCGCCGTGGCGCAGGTCACGAAGTCGGGCCATGTCTTCGTCTTCAATCGAGAGACCGGCGAGCCGCTGTTTCCGATCGAGGAAGTCTCGACACCCACCTCGGATCTGGCCGGCGAACTGACCGCGCCGACGCAGCCGCTGCCGGTGAAACCCGCGCCGTTTGCCCGCCAGCTTTTCACCGCGCAGGAAATCACCAACCGCAGTCCCGAGGCCCACCGGGCCGTGCTGGAGCGATTCTCGCGCCTCCGGCCGCACACGCTTTTCGCCCCGCCCAGCAAGGAGGGTACCATCATCTTCCCCGGGTTTGACGGCGGGGCGGAGTGGGGTGGAGCGGCGTCCGATCCCGGCGGCGTGCTCTACGTCAACGCCAACGAGATGCCGTGGATCCTGTCCATGATCGAGACCGGTGGCGCCACCTCGCTGGGCCAGCAGGTTTTCCTGCAGAATTGCGCCGGGTGCCACGGGGCCGACCACAAGGGCAACGCCGCCGCGAACATTCCCTCGCTGGCCGACCTCGACAAGCGTCTCACCCGCGAGCAGGCGATGGAGGTCATCACGAAGGGGCGCGGCGTTATGCCTCCCTGGGGGTTTCTGTCGATGGCCCAGCGGGAGGCGGTGGTGGCGCACCTGTTCGGCGACACCGACAAACCCAGGGAGGGGAACGCCGCGCCCGAGACGTGGGTGACATGGATGCCTGACAAGCCCGTCGGCGGCGCGACTCCACCGCCCTACACGCACACCGGCTACAACCGCTTTCTCGATCCCGACGGCTACCCGGCGGTCAAGCCGCCGTGGGGCACACTCAACGCCATCGATCTCAATACGGGCGAATATCTCTGGCGCGTGCCGCTCGGGGAATTTCCCGAGCTGACCGCCAGGGGTATTCCGCCGACCGGCACCGAAAATTACGGCGGTCCGCTGGTCACGGCCGGCGGGCTGGTGTTCATCGGTGCGAGCAAGGACGAGCATTTCCGGGCCTTTGACCGGAAAACCGGCCGCGAGCTCTGGCGCGTGAAACTGCCCGCCGGCGGCTATGCCACACCGGCGACCTACGAGGTGGGCGGGCGGCAGTATGTCGTCATCGCCTGCGGCGGCGGCAAGATGGGCACCAAGAGCGGCGACGCCTACGTGGCCTTTGCGCTGCCGGTGCGCTGACCGCCGCTTCCCGTTTGCGTATCAGGACTTGGTGTCTTCCATGTCGCCAGTTTCCCGACCCCGTTTCCCCATGACCTTCCCTGCGAATCTCCGTCACCTATTAGTTTTCGTCGGTCTGGCTCTGGCCAGCACGACAGCCCGGCCCGCCGCCGCGGGCGGCACCTTCACCTTCCAGCGGGGCGTGAACATCAGCCACTGGTTGTCCCAGAACGGTCCGGACCAACCATACGCAGCCGGGTGGTTTGACGAGGAGGACATCGCGTGGATTGCCGCGCAGGGGTTTGACCACATCCGCTACCCCATCGACGGCCGGGTGTGGCTGCGGCCCGATGGTTCTCTCGATGAGGAAAAAATCGCGCCCTTCGTGCGCGCGCTGGCGTGGACCAAGGCCCATGGACTCGGCGCAGTCCTGGACATGCATTTTCTGCCCGGTGCGAGTTTTGACCCCGATGACGAGCAGGCCACGGTCTTCACCGACCAGAAGGTGCAGCTCAAGGTTGCGGATTTCTGGGCACGGGTGGCGCGACGGTTTGCCGGCGAGGGCGACTACCTGCGCTTTGAAGTGCTCAACGAGCCCGTTGCCAAGGAAAACGGCCAGCTCAACACCTTCAACCGTCGCATGCTCGCCGCCATCCGCGAGTCGAACCCCACGCGCACCGTCTATCTCACTTCCAATCGCTGGAGCCAGTTCGCGACGGTCGGCGATGTCGAAGTGCCCGCCGATCTGCACGTCGCGCTCACCGTGCACTTTTACGAGCCGATGCTGTTCACGCACCAGCGGGCCTCGTGGACCCGGTTCCCCGCCAACATGCCCGCGATCAAGTTCCCTGGCAAGGTGCCCGACCTTTCCGGGTATGTGCCGGCCGACCATTATGCGTTCAAGCCGGTGGGCACGGAGCTGAGCGTGAAGGATATGGATGCGGCGTTCGACAAGGTCGCGGCCTGGACGGCACAGCATGCGCCCGGCCGCGAGATCTATCTCGGGGAGTTCGGAGTCTACGTCGCCGCGGATGCCGCTTCCAAACGCAACTACCTCGGGGCGATCATGGCCAATACCCGGCGCCTCGGCTGGAGCTGGGCGGTGTGGGATTATCAGGATAGTTTCGGAGTGCGTGATGCACGCGGCAATCCCACGCCCATTCTGGAGGGGCTTTTTCCGAAAACCAAGTAATCGCTCCCGATGAGACCATCGCTGCTGCTGTTGCTTGCTCTCATGCTCGCCGGACCCTGCTGTGCCGGGACGACCGAACCGTCACCCATCCCGCTCTGGCCGGGCCGGGCGCCGGGCGAGGTGAAGGAACTTCCACCCGAGGCCGACACGACCCAGCCCAAGGGCGATCTGATCGCCGGCCGGCGGGTCATCCGCCTCGGCAATGTTTCCAACCCGACAATCACGATCTACCGCCCCGATTCCGCGAAGGATACCGGCGCCACCGTCGTAGTCTGCCCCGGTGGCGGTTATTATATTCTGGCCATGGATCTCGAGGGCACGGAGGTCTGCGCGTGGCTCAACTCAATCGGCGTGACCGGCGTATTGCTCAAGTACCGGGTGCCGGGCCGCGAGGGCGGCGAGCGTTACGTCGCTCCCCTGCAGGACGCCCAGCGCGCCCTCGGCCTCGTGCGATACCGGGCGAAGGAACTCGGCCTCGATCCTAGGCGGATCGGCGTCCTCGGGTTTTCCGCCGGAGCGCATCTCTCCGCGGCGTTGGCGACGAACCACGCGAAGCGCAATTACCCGCTCGTCGATGAGGCTGATGCCGTGAGCTGCCGGCCCGACTTCACTGTCTTGATTTATCCGGGCGACATTATGGTCAGCGACAAGCTCGATATCCTGCGCCCGGAGATCAGGCCGGTTCTCGGAGTCACACCGCCGGCGTTCATCACCGTGGCGCAGGATGATCCGGGTCATGTCGAGCATGCCGTGGCTTATTTCCTCGCCTTGAAAAAAGCCGGGGTGCCGGCCGAGTTGCATCTCTACCCGAGCGGCGGCCACGGCTACGGCCTGCGCCGCACGGCCGACAACGCCACCACCTGGCCCGACCGCGTGGCCGAGTGGCTGAAGGCGGGCGGCTGGCTGAAGTAGCCGCGCAAAACAAAAGGCAGACCGGCTTGCGCGGGTCTGCCTGGAGAAAACGGAACGGGCGGCCTGATCAGTTGGCGAACTCCTCGGTCTTTTGAATCCACTGCCGGCCAAGCTGCAGCTTGCCGTCAACCATCAGCAGGGCGGTGACCTGATAGGCCGCGGCATATTTCAAGCGGTAGTCGGGCACGAGCGCCCTGCCAATTATCATCCCGCCGGAATCGAAACCGACCATCGCGGGGATGAGGGCCTCGGTATTTGCGGTTTGAAAGACGGTCTGGCCGACCTTGCGGCGGTAGAGCCAGGTCTCGGCCTTGGAGTCACCCGATTTGATGGGGGTGATTTCGTTGGGTTGGCCAACCAGCTGGATGATGGTGGCGGCTTCCATGCCCTTGTCCAAAACCGGTTTGGCCTTGGCGGGCTGGACGGCGGCGGCCGAGGCAAGCACGGCGGCTGTGATAAACATGAAGGCGGCGAAGGCCGCGGGAAGGAAGGATCTGGTTTTCATGATATAGAGCTTAACACCGGCAAAGTGTATTTTCCTTCATGAAAATCGCAAGCCTGCGGTCAGGACCGATTTTTACTCGGACCGGGTCCAGCGTCCTTCATCGGGCGGCTGGAGGTTTCGAGATCGGCCCCGGCCTGTTCGTCGCTGGCGACCAGCAGGCTGAGGGCAGAGAGGATGAAGACAGTGGTGAGCATGGCGGGGTTGCTGGCAGTGATCAGGTGAGCCTGACTCCGCCGTCTATCGTCATGTCCGTGCCGATGATGTAGCTCGAATCGGGGGACAGGAGGAAGCGGGCCAGCCGGGCGACTTCGTCGGAGGTGCCGAAGCGTTTGAAGAGCGATTGGGAGGCCATGTGATCTTCGAAGCCCTGCTGGGCCTCGGCCGGGAAGCCGAGTTTGTTGTAGATCGGCGTCTTGATCGGTCCGGGGCTGATCGTGTTGATGCGGATGCCGCGGGGCGCCAGCTCGACGGAGAGCGACTTGCCCAGTGAAACGACAGCGGCCTTGGTCGCCGAGTAGATGCTGGTTTCGGGAAACCCGAGCTGGGCGACGACCGAGGCGTTGAAGACCACCGCGCTGGGGTTGGCGAGCACGGGGAGCAGCGATTGCAGCTGGAAGTAGAGCCCGCGCACGTTGATGCCGAACATGTCGTCGAAGTGTTTCGGTGTCATCGCTCCGATGGGGCCGAACTGCCCGATACCGGCGTTGAGGAACGCACCGTCAAGCCGGGCGGTGTGCTTTTTTATCTCGGCGCCGAGCGCCTGGGCGTCGGCCAGCGAGGCGGAATCGGACTTGAGCACGACGGTTCCGGCGGGCAGTTGCTTCTGCGCAGCGGCGAGGGTCTTGGGATTGCGCCCCGTGACGATGAGCTTCGCGCCTTCGGCGCTCAGGAGTTGGGCGGTGGCCAGGCCGATGCCCGTGGTGCCGCCGGTGATGAGGATGGTTTTGTTTTTCATGAGGGGATTGTTTTAGTGGAACAAACGTTCTATAATAAGCAGAAGAAAATCAGTCGAAGACCTGCAAGGCCAGGCGGGCGGTCTGGCGCAGACTGGCGTCGTCACCCAAGGCCCGCGCGGCGACGGCAAGGCCGAGGATGGTGTGATAGAAAAACCGGGCGAGGGCGACGGGGTCCTTGCCTTTGGCGACTTCGCCTTTGCGCTGGGCGGCGCTGATCCGCGAGGCGAACAGGCCCTCGATTTCCCGGGCATGGGTCTGGGCCGCGGCGCGGGTGTCGGCGTCGTGCGGGGAAAGCTCGACCATGGCGTTGACCATGAGGCAGCCGCGCGAGCCATTGGTGCAATTGGCCGAGATCAGGCCCTCGAAAAGTGCGGCGAAGACCTCGCGCACAGGGGCGGGGTCCGCGAGTTTCCGGCGCATATGGTCCAGGCCGCGGTCGAGATAGCGTTTGAGGGCGGTCTGATAAAGGGTCTGCTTGTCGCCGTAGGTGTCGTACAGGCTCTGGCGGCTGACCCCCAGCTCTTCGGTCAGGTCGGAGAAGGACGTGTGCTTGAAGCCGCGCGCCCGGAACAGCTCAAGGGCTTGGTCCAGTACTTCTGCTTCGTCGAACTCTTTGGCGCGGGGCATGACGCATAAAAGAACGGTCGTTCCAATATAAGCAAGAACTATTTTCTTGGCCAAATATCACCCGGTAGCAGGCTGCTCCTCGGCGCTGTGTCCCGAGGGCGGTCAGCTTCTGAGGACGGCCAGCGCCTCACGCCAGGCCTGGCGGGTGCCGAGTTCGAATTCCGCGCGCCGGCCGAACGCCACCCGGTTGAGGGCGAGGGCGAAGCCGATGCAGGCCCACACGGTGAGGGCCATCGAGTGGAGGAAATGCCACGGGGTGGGGACGGCTGCATGGCGCGCGTGCAGCGCGGGCCAGCCGAACGAAAGCAACGCATAGAGGCTCGACCCGAAGAGGATCGTCGCGATGATGGCGCGGGCGTCGACGTTGCGGAACAGCAGGCCGACGAGGAAGGCGGAAAGGACCGGCATCGTGAACAATCCGATCAACTGCTGGATGAGCCCCATGATGCTGGTCGCGCCCTGGTAGGCCGGCACGAGGCAGACGGACAGCACTGCGAAGCCGATCTGCAGCCAGGTGCTCAGTCGCGGGACGTCGGCCCGGGCATTGATGTAGCGTTGGTGGATGTCGCAGACGTAGAGCGAGGCGGAGGAATTGAGCGTGGCGTTGTAGCTCGACATCACGGCGCCGAACATCGCGGCGGCGAACGCGCCGACCAGCCATGGTGGCAGCAGCTGGCCGACGATATGCCCGTAAGCCGCATCGCCGAGGTGGCCGTAAAGCTTGTACGAGCAGATGCCGGGGATGACGACGATCGGCGGGATGATCAGCAGGCGGATGACCATCGCGGCATAGACGCCCTTCTGGGCCTCCCTGATGGACGGCGCGGCGAGCGCACGCTGGGTGATCGTCTGGTTGGTGCTCCAGTAGTAAAGTTGGGAGAAAATCATGCCCGTCAGCAGCGTCGGCCAGGGGATCGGCGAGTCGGGGCCGCCGAGGAGCGTCAGTCGCTCGGCCGGGATGCCGGAGAAGTCCCAATGGATGGCGTTGAGGGACAGGAAGGCGATGAGCATCGCCATGGTCAGGACAATCACGCCGTTGTAGGTGTCGGAGATCGCGACGGCCCGCAGCCCGCCGAGGATCGCATACGCGGCACCGACCGTCGCGGTGCCGTTGGCGATCACGACGAGGGGTACGTCGAGCTTGAACATGGTTTTGATCACGAGCGAACTCGTGTAGAGCATGATCGGCAGGAAAATCAGGACGTCACCGAGGAGAAAAATCGACGCAACGGTCGCGCGAATGTGTTTGTTGTGGTAGCGGCGCTCCAGCAGCTCCGTGACGGTCGTTCATTGGTACTTGTAGTAAATGGGCACGAAAGTCCGGGCGAGGAGGATGAGGCCGACGACGGCGGAGAGCTCCCAGAGGGTGAGCAGCAGCATCTGCCCGCCGTTCATGCCGACGAGCGTGTCGGTATTGAGGTTGGTCAGCGTGATCGACCCGGCAATGAAGACCCAGGTGAGACCGCTGTTCGCGAGGAAGTATTCCTTGGTGTCGTCGGTCGCGCGGACGGCCTTGCGACAATGCCGCCACGTGATGAAGGCGATGAGCAGGTTCAGGCCAAGGAAGACGAGGAATTGGACCAGGGCGGCGGAGGACATTCGGGGTGGGTGACCGCGGACGGCGAAGCTCCTGAGCAGAGCGGGCAGTGCTGTGCTTACAACGTCAGAATGCCGGGACAGTCCGCAAAAAAAGCCGCCTTGCGGGCGGCCTTGAATCAATGGAGTGGTACGCGGGGCTCAGTTCGTGATGTCGTGGGTGGTGCTCTGCGCACGGATCGGCATATAGACCTTATACCATGCCTTCTGGGCATCGCTGTCCTTGTAGTCCGCGAGAGCCTTTTCATCGGTGAATTCCATCACGATGACATGGGTCCGGTTCACGGTCGTGCCCGGGGGGTTCTGCACCTTGATGGTCTTCGTCCAGACGTGCGTGATGCCCTTGTAGGCGGCGGGCAGGGCTTGGACACCGTCAAGCGCCGCCTGGATCTGTTCCTTCGTGGCGTCAGCTTTCCATGCGACGGTGACCACATGGATCACGGATTTTGGGGCGGCATCACTGGCGGAAGCCGTCGCCGTGCCGAGGGAGAGCAAGGCGGTGGCAAGGACGGTAAGGAGAAGTTTCTTCATGGGATTGTGAGTGTTAAGCAGGATTGAGCCGGGCACCGGGTGTCGTGCCATCCCGTGATACAGCAACGCAGAGCGAATTTCCGCAAGAGAGTTTTGCAGCCATCACGAGAGGCAAAGGAGACAGACACCCACGCCAGGGTGCGAAGGTACAAAGTCAGGGATGAACAGCGGTTGGTCGAGAAATCCGGATTAATCACCGCTTTTTGCCAAGATGCTGGTGGCTATTCCCGGCGATCGGAGCAGGTTGACTCCATGCCCGAGCTGCTAATCAAGGAACTGGAAATGCAACTTCTGGCCGCGAACGCCACTGTGGCTCTGTTGACCAAATCAAACGCCGAGCTGACCGCCGGGCTGGCGAGCGCCGAGACCATGCTCAAGAAGGCGCGCCGCAACTCCCGCAATGACTCCAGTGTCCTCCGGGACCAGATCACCAGCCTGCAGAACCGCCGCGGCTGAATCGCGGCATGGCGTGGTTTAACTGAATTGCCTCCGCTCGCGCGGCGGGCCATTGGATGGGCATGTCAATCCGGCCCCGGTCCTGTGTTTTGCGGCTGAGCTTCTTAATTTGGCTGCTGGCCGGCCTCGCTGGCTGGTCAGCGGAACCGCCGGTGCCACCGCCGGGCTCGAGGAGTGGATTGCCACCGACCGCGGAGCCGTTGCGCACCGGTCGCTGGCCCGCGCACTGGATCACGCATCCGGCCGCACCCAAGTCCGACTACGGAGTCTACCTGTTCCGCAAAATTGTCGAGTTGCCGGCCAGGCCCGCCCGCTTCGTTGTGCACGTCACGGGCGATGCGCGCTACCGGTTCTGGGTCAACGGCCGTCAAGTGTGTGTTGGTCCGCAATCGAGCGACACGGCCTCGTGGCGCTACGAGAGCGTCGACCTCGCCCCGTTCCTCGAGCCCGGTGCGAACGTGATCGCGGCGCAGGTGCGGGGCTACGGGGATCTTGCCCCCTATGCGAGCATGGGCCAGCGCACGGCTTTTCTGCTGCAGGGTGACACTGCCGCCGAGCAAGCGGTCGACACCGGCGCGGGCTGGAAGGTGTTTCACGACGCCGGTTACCGGCCGTTTCAGGCTGATCGCGACAAGCTCCACACGTTCGTGGTGGTCGGTCCGGGTGACCGGCTCGATGCGGCGCAACACCCTTGGGGTTGGCAACTGCCGGGTTTCGACGACAGCAGCTGGGTCGCGCCGCGTGTGCTCGGCCAGGGCCAGCCCCACGGCTGGGGCACCGATGTGGATTATTGGCTCAGCCCGCGTTCGATTCCGCTGATGGAGGAAACCCCGGAGCGGCTGGTGCGCGTGGTGCGCGCCACGGGCATGGCGGTATCCGATGATTTTCCGGCGGGACGCACTGCGTTGAATGTGCCGGCCAACACCCGCGCCACCGTTTTGCTTGACCAAGGGCATCTCACCAACGCCTTTCCCCAGCTTACCGTCAGCGGCGGCCGCGGTGCGACTGTGACTCTACGCTACGCCGAGGCGTTGTTCGATGCGAAGAAGCAGAAAGGGAATCGCGACGCGCACGAGGGTCGGGAACTCCTCGGGCTGGGGGACCAGTTCCTGCCTGATGGCGGGGCCCACCGCTTGTTCGCGCCGATGGATTTCCGCACTTACCGCTACCTGCAGCTCGACCTCACGACGAGCGACGAGCTGCTGGTCATTGAGGATCTGCATGGCGTGTTCACGGGTTATCCGTTCCGCGAGAACGCCGCGTTCACCAGCGACGACCCCGAGCTGGCCCGTATCTGGACGACCGGCTGGCGCACGGCGCGACTGTGCGCGCTCGAGACCTATGTGGACTGCCCCTACTACGAGCAGCTTCAGTATATCGGCGACACGCGCATCCAGAGCCTCATCTCGCTCTACGTGTCCGGTGACGACCGGCTCATGCGCAATGCGATCGAACTCTTCGACGGTTCACGCATCCCGGAGGGGCTCACGCAGAGCCGCTACCCCTCGCTTAGCCCGCAAATCATCAACACCTTCTCCCTGTTCTGGGTGGATATGCTGCACGACTACTGGCGGCACCGCATCGACGACGCCTTCCTGCGCGCCCGCCTGACCGGTGTCCAAGCCGTGCTCGCGTGGTTTGAGGCGAGGATTGATCCGCAGAGCGGCCTGCTCGGGCCGCTGCCCTACTGGACCTTTGTGGACTGGGCCGATGAGTGGGCCTGGGACAGCGGGCTGGGCATTGGCGGTGAAGCCCCCGGCGCTCACACGGGCGGCTCGAGCATTGTCACGCTGCAATACGCCGGCACGTTGCGCCGTACTGCCGAACTCTGCCATTCGCTCGGGCGTGCCGACCTCGCCACCCATTACGAGCAGCTCGCCGCCGGACTCTGCGCCGCCGCGAACCGCCACTGCTGGGACACGGATCGACGGCTCTATGCCGATACC